>DCCQ01000074.1 GCA_002314195.1 Bacteroidales bacterium UBA1077
TGGGTAGGAGAATCGAACTCCTATTGCGGGAATGAAAATCCCGAGTACTAACCGTTATACGAACCCACCAAACAAGGTTTCCCAAAAAGGCAGCTGCCAAATTGGGATGCAAATATATGGATAATTTTCGACCTTGCAAAATAATTCGGCCGTTATTTGCCTTATTTGCCCTCATTTCCATCCTTATCCCACTCAAACGAGTACAAAAGCGACTCTGTTTGCCTGAGATATTGACGTTTGTCGTATTTCGGAGCATAGACCCAAGCCTCCAGCACAATGATGTCCTTGCCGTCCTTGCTGTAGAAGGAGTGAGAGACGAAAGGGCCTCCCATGTAGTCGTTGTAGACCTCCCAAAGGCCTCTGGTCTCCACGAAGTCCAGGTTGTGGTACTTCAGAAACCGGATGCCTGGCTTGACGAACACGCTTGTCGTCATGTAGGAGTTCTCGGCTGTGGCGGGAACATATTTCTTGAGGAAAGCATTGCGTTTTGCGATGATGTTCTCCTCCGTGAAAGGATCCTCGGATGTCGCCGGGTACTTGTAGATGAACACGCCCTGAGTGCTGTATTGCTTCTCGTCAGCTATCCAGATGAAGTCATCCGTCACTTTCTTCAGATTGTAGCCGACAGGGAAATGTATCCTTCCGCCGACCATTTTGGCGACCACATCTCCAAGTTTTGACTCTTCGTAGAGCAATGTGTTTGCGATGACACGGTTCCTTTCAGCCTGTTCGATGGCTCCGGTGATGTTCTCCCCGTTCTTTTCGAGGACGACAATGGCGGAGTCCGCGCACGATGCGTTGACCTGGATCACGCACTGCGGGTGAGCCCAGACATCCGTCCGGTAAACAACGCCCTGTTTCACGACGGTCGAGTCGATGTTGAAGATCACGATGTTCCTGTGGAGCTTGAACATGTCCGAGAACGCTCCAGGCGAGAGGTTTACCAATGAATATAAAGGCTCCCTTTGCGGCAGGTACTCGCAGTCTCTCGCGAGCAGGCCTCCGATTTCGCTGCCCAGATTTCCCTCCCAGTTGCCCTTGCCGACGACGATGATGACTTCTCCGGCCTTGCCAGAGACGTTGGGCAGCAGAGGCTTTGTGTTGTTATTGCACGACACCGCGCTGAACAGGGCCAATGTGCCGATGACGATTCTTGATATTCTTTTCATTGTCTTCATATTATGCTCTTTTTAATGGATCAGCCTTGCTATGTCGTTCCCGAACGCCAGCACCATCAGCACCATCAGCAGGAACATACCGGCAATCTGCGCCGCCGTGAGGAATCTGTCACTCGGTTTCCGCCCGGTGATCATCTCATAGAGGCAGAACACGATGTGTCCTCCGTCAAGCGCCGGAATCGGCAGAAGGTTCATCACTCCGAGCATGATGGAAAGCAGGGCCAGGATATTCAGGAACCTGTACCAGTCCCATGTCGCCGGGAAAACCTGGCCGATGGCTATGAAACTGCCCACGGATTTGTAGGCCTCCGTGCTCGGCGACGCCACAAGTTTCAGATCCCGCAGATAGCCTCCGATGGTTTCGAAAGTCAATTTGAATCCCGCCGGAATGGCGCTGATCCATGAATATTCCTTCGTCCTGACACCCGGAATCTGCATGAACACCCCGATTCTTCCGGCCGTGTCAACCTGAAGCGGGACGGAAAGTGTGTCTGCCCCACGGAGAATGGTAGCGGTGACGGTACCGCCGCTGACTTCTGAAAGATACTTTCTGGAATCCTGCACGAACGGTGTGCTGACGCTGTCCAGGGCGATGATCCTGTCGTCATGCCGCAGCCCTGCCGTGGAGTTGGCCGAGGCGCTCATCACTGAGTCGATCACGAAAGGAACGGCCAGGTCGAACACCCCGGGAGTGTTGAGCACCGCCCCTATCTTCGAACGGTCGATGTAAAGATCGACCGTGTCCTTGTCCCTCAGTACCGTGACCTTGCTGACATTCCTGCGCGCCAGATCCGCCTGAAGCATCCCGAAATTCTCGGGAACATATTCATCCATCTTGATGATGTGGTCGCCGTTGCGGAATCCGAGTTCCACACCTAACTCATTGGTATAGATCTGACTGCCCTCGTTGCTGATGTATGCGCTTCCCCAGATCGCCATAATCCCGATGTAGACGATGATGGCGAACAAGAAGTTGTAGAACACTCCTCCTCCCATCACCAGAAGCCTCTGCCAGGCCTTTTTGGTGCGGAATTCCCACGGCTGCGGATCCTTTTTCATCGATTCCAGATCCATCGACTCGTCAATCATCCCGCAAATCTTGCAGTAACCGCCCAGCGGCAGCCAGCCGATGCCATATTCAGTCTCCCAATCCTTGGCTTTCGGGAATATCCTTGTGAACCATTTCCCCTTGGTGCTGAACAGTTTGGTCCCGCCCGCGTCGAAGAAAAGGAAAAATTTGTCCACTCTGATTCCGAACAGTTTCGCGAATGTGAAATGTCCGAATTCGTGGATTACGATCAGTATTGAAAGCGCAAGAATGACTTGCAGAATCTTAATCAGTATAACCATCTTCAACCTTTCTTAGCGATGGCCTCGATCTTCCTTTGGGCCAATGAATATGTTTCCTCGTTTGTCTTGAATATGTCCTCGACAGACGGCTCTTTGATGAACGGCGCGCATTCCATGCACTCGCCGGCCACATCCGTGATGCCGTAGAACGGAATCCTGTCTTGAAGGTAAGCCGCCACGGCGGCCTCGTTGGCCGCGTTCAGGGCGCAAGGAATATTCCCGCCCCGCTCGATCGCCTTGTATGCCAGCGTCAGGGCCGGAAACTTTTCCGTGTCAGGCTTGAAGAACGAGATGCCGCCCAGTTCCGCGAAATCCAGTTTCCTGTTTGCCAGCGGAAGTCTCTCCGGGAATCCGATCGCGAACTGGATCGGCTCGCGCATGTCCGGACTTGCAAGTTGTGCGATGACGGCTCCGTCTTCATATTCAACCATAGAGTGAATGATGGATTCCGGGTGCACGATGACGTTGATCTTGCTGACAGGAGTGTCGAACAGCCACCTCGCCTCGATCACCTCGAAGCCTTTGTTCATCATTGTGGCTGAGTCGATTGTGATCTTCGCTCCCATGCTCCAGTTCGGATGTTTGAGAGCCATGTCCTTTGTGGCGGCGCTGATCCGTGCCTTGTCCCATGTCCTGAACGGGCCTCCTGAGGCTGTAAGGTGGATCTTGTGTATCGCATTGCCCTGCGCGGACAGCAGGCACTGGAAAATAGCCGAATGCTCCGAGTCCACAGGTAGAATCGGGGCGTGATATTTCTTTGACATTCCCATCACGACCGAGCCGGCGGCCACGAGAGTCTCCTTGTTGGCCAATGCGATGACTTTTCCGGCTCCGATCGCCGCCATAGTCGGGGCGAGTCCGCTGAATCCGACCATCGCAGCCACCACGATGTCCACCCTGTCGCTTGTCACCAGGTCGCACACGGACTTCATTCCCGCGAAGGCTTTCGTGTCGGTGCCTTCCAGTGCGTCTGAAAGATCCTTGTACTTGTTTTCGTCACAGATGACGGCGTTGTTGGCGTCGAACTCTCTGGCCTGTATGGCCATCTGTTCCCAACTGCCTTTGCATGTAAGCAGTTCGACCTCAAACAGATCCCTATGCTCCCTGATTACCTCCAGAGTCTGCCGGCCTATGGATCCGGTCGAACCGAGTATCGCTATTCTTCTCTTTTCCATCAGAAACTGATATATTTGGTAGGATCCACCGCCTCGCCTTTGTGCCAGAGTTCAAAATGAAGATGGTCCCCGTCAGAGAGCGAGCCGGAGCCGCCGAGAATCGCTATAGGCATGCCGGCCGTCACCTTGTCTCCGGTCTTCTTCATCAATTTCTGGTTGTGCTTGTAAACCGAGATGATGTCTCCCTCGTGCTGGATTCTTATAGTGTAGCCCTCCGTGTCGGTCCATCCGGCCGAGATCACCGTTCCGTCCAGGACAGACATGACGACAGAGTTGTCCGGAGCCGTGATGTCGATGTAAGGATGCAGCGCCTTGTCATAGCCTTGTGAAACAACACCTTTGAGAGGCGTGAAGAAATGCATGCCTTCGATCGGCAGCGTTCTGGATGAACTTGACTTGATGTCGAACTTGTCTTCCTCCGCGACTTCTTCCCTGAGCAATGAATCCTTCCTCGCAAGTTCTTTTGGATCAGCGGACTTGCGAGCGTTGTTCTTTCTGACTTCCAACAGGCTGTCTATCTTGAGCGGCTCCTGCCCGTCAACGACCCTTCTTAGATTCTCTGAATATAACTCCCATTTGGTTATCACATTCTCCAGCGAGTCGATCCTGATGGCGTTCTGGATGGCGTCATGCTTTGTGCGGGCGTCCGGGTAGCCAGGGATCAAGGTTCGTACCGGGGTGTAGGCGATGAGGCAAAAGATGACAGTGATTGTGACCACAAGACTTGTGATCACGGTCACGATAGCTCCCATCCTGGTGAATTTCCTGGACCAGAGTTTATCGTGGGTGTCATCATCCACTATGGTGAGCCTAAGGTTGTTGCTGGCGCCTTTTTTCAGTTTGGACATAAGATTTTGACTTGAAAGCCTTTTTCGTTAACTTTGCGGATTACATGGACAGAATCATCGGCATAGATTACGGACGCAAGCGCGTGGGAGTCGCGGTCAGCGACCCGCTGGGTATTTTTGCCTCAGCCCTGGACACGGTTCCTTCTGCAAAGATAATAGAATATATCAAAAATTATGCTCAAAAGGAGACCATAACACGCTTTGTGGTCGGCTATCCGATGAACATGAACAACAGGCCGTCCGAAGCGGCCGCCGATGTGGACATATTCCTGAAGAATCTGGCCAAGGCTTTTCCTGGCATTCCGGTGACTCTTGAGGATGAACGGTTCACGTCCGTGCTCGCGCACCGGGCTATGATCGATGGCGGGATGAAGGCGAAGGATCGCAGGGACAAGACATCGGTGGACAAGATTAGCGCCGCCATCATCCTGCAGAGTTATCTGGACAGAACGAACAGAAATTAAAGGTTGGAGATATGATATTACCTATTTATTTATACGGGTCTGAGGTCCTCAGGCAGAAGGCTGCCCCGGCTGACCTCTCGGAGAAGGAAAAAATCACCAGACTGGTGGCTGACATGGAGGAGACACTCGCAAAATCTGAAGGCTGCGGACTAGCCGCCCCTCAGGTTGGTGAGAGTGTGCGTGTCCTGATCGTTGACGGCACGGGAATGACAGATGTCTACCCTTACCTCGCGGATTTCAAGAGGGTGATGATCAACCCGGTCATCCTGGAGGAGAGCGAGAAAAAGTGTGAATATTCAGAAGGATGTCTCAGCATCCCAGGCGTCTACTGCGATGTGACAAGGCCGCAGAGTATGACAGTTGAATATTACAACGGTGATTTCGAGAAGGTTACTGAGACCTTTGACAAGTTCGCCTGCCGTATGGTGCAGCACGAGATGTCACATCTGGACGGCGATCTTTTCGTGGATCATGTCGCTCCCATAAGGAAGAAGATCATTTCGAAAAAGCTCCAGAACATCGCGAAAGGAAAGGTTTTTGCAAGGTACGCCACGAAAATTAAATAACAAGAACATTATGGGTGCATTTCACGCGTATGACATACGCGGAGTCTATAACGTTGACTTCGATCGTAACACCGCCTATAAGGTGGGTTATTTTATTCCGGAACTCCTTGACACAGACAAGGTCCTTGTGGGTCGCGACTGTCGTCTCTCGTCTCCGGAGATTCATGAATATCTTTTGAAAGGAATCACCGATGCCGGCGCCGATGTCTATGACATTGGCCTCAGCACTACCCCGATGGTTTATTTCGGAACCGCCAACTATGGGTTCAAGGCCTCGGTACAGATTACGGCCTCCCACAATCCAAAAGAGTATAACGGAATGAAGGTTTCCAGGGAGAACGCCCTTCCTGTCGGCCTGGATTCCGGCCTCGGACAGATCCAGGAGTGGATCGAGAGCGGCAGGCCTACCCCTGTCGCCGAAAAGAGAGGGCAGGTCATCCTCAAGGATATTCATAAGGATTACCTTGACTTCCTGCTGAAATTCAAGGGCGACTATTCCGACATCAAGATCGCTTTCGATCTCTCCAATGGAATGGCAAGTCTTTATGCTCGCGAGATATTCGGTGACGGGCCGGCCTACATATTCGAAAAGATGGACGGCAATTTTCCTAATCACGAGCCGAACCCGCTGATCCCGAAGAATGTCGAGTCACTTCAGGCTTTGGTAAAGAAGACTCGTGCTGACGTAGGCGTGATCTACGATGGTGATGCGGACCGTGTTATGTTCGTGGACAACGAGGGCAAATTCGTCTCTCCTGATCTTATGATAGCGGTTCTCGGCCATTATTATGTTGATGAAAGGCACGAGACCGGCATAGTCCTTCAGGACATCCGCAGCTCCAAGGCGGTAGGTGAGTACCTTACCCCGATGGGATGCAAGATGGCCACATGGAAGGTGGGTCGCGCCTTTGCCGCTAGAAAGCTTCGCGAACTTGACGGAGTCTGGGGCGGAGAGCTGGCCGGACACTATTATTTCCGCGATTTCTTCTATTCTGACAGCGGATTGCTGGCATCAATGCTGATCCTGAGGGTCGTGGCTGCCATGAAAAAGAAAGGCGTCACCTTGCACGAACTCATCGGCAAGATCGCCCGCTACCAGAACTCGGGCGAAATCAACTTCCGACTCGATGACAAGAAAGGCGCCATGGATGCTGTCAAGGAATATTTCACCTCGAAGGAGACTCCGACTGCCGAGATGGATTTCGACGGCTACAGGGTCGAGTTCCCGGACTGGTGGTTCAACATCCGCCCTTCCAACACGGAACCTTACCTCAGGTTCATCTGTGAGGCAACATCGGACGCTCTTCTTGAGGAAAAAGTTAACGAAACGACGAATCTTCTCGTAGAGAGATTCGGAGCAAAACTGTAGGCGGGATGATTCGTGGAAGTTTCTTGGCGAGCGCCATTGTTATGGTCCTTGCCTCTATCCAGTTCTCGGTTCCGGCCATCGCGCAGGACACCACAATCAAGACCAGGAAACAGGCTGAGATCCTCGTCCCGAGAATCTCCAGGGAGTCTGTCCAGTCAATGAATTTGTCCAAGGCTGAGGCTTTGGACACTATTGACACGGCGGATCCGCACATCAAAATCCTTCTCCTGTCGGACAACACTTGGAAGTATTTCAAGGATTCCACCTATGCCCGTGACCATAAGATATTCAATGAATATTGGACTCACGACTATCCTGACCCGTATCATGTGTCTCTGGACGAGCTACCAGATGAGATCGCGCTTTGGATAGTGGACACATTGAGCGAGTACAAGTGCCCTCATCAAAATGACGTTTATTCAAAGTTCGGCTACCGCCACAGACGTCGTCATCAGGGAGTGGATCTGCCTTTGCAGACGGGCACTCCTGTTTACGCCGCTTTTGATGGCAAGGTCCGCATTTCGAAGCGTTACAAAGGCTACGGCAACCTTGTGGTTCTTCGCCATGACAATGGTCTTGAGACATTCTACGGCCATCTTTCAAAGATTTACGTGAAGGATGATCAGTGGGTGAACGCCGGCACGATCATTGGCTTAGGTGGCTCGACAGGCCGTTCGACAGGGCCTCATCTACATTTCGAAACCCGTTACAAGGGCTATGCGTTTGATCCTGAATGGCTGATTGATTTCCACTCTGGTACGTTGAGACACAGGCTGTTCGTCTTGAAGAAGAAATATCTGAACGCCAACAGCAAGTACGTTCCTGAGAGCGAACAGGAGGAGATAGACATTCTTGAAGGCGATGCGAAGGACAAGGAGGAGGCAGCCAAGAAGGCCGAGGCCGAGAGAAAGGCCGCTGCCGCCGCCCGGTACCACACCATCCGTCAAGGAGACACTTTGGGCGCGTTGGCTCGTAAGTATCACACAACGGTCAGGACTCTCTGCCGTCTGAACGGCATCAAGGAAACCACTACCCTCCGTCTCGGCAAGAAACTTCGCGTGAAGTAAGGCCTTTCGGTCGCTGAGCTTGTCGAAGCGACCGAAGGGGTTTCGGGGAATCCTTTCCCTATGCCCCTTCGGTGCTGTCGCAAAGCGACTGGAGGAGGATTGGATAATGAAAGAAAAGAGACGCAATATTTTTTGCGTCTCTTTTCTTTTGTGGTCCCAGTAGGGCATGATCCTACGACCCCCTGATTATGAGTCAGATGCTCTAACCAACTGAGCTATGGGACCGGTCATTGTCCGCCAATGGCTTGGACATAACTTCGATTCAAAGTTACCAAACTTTTTGGAAACGACAAAATTCTTTCTACCGTTCACGTTTTGCTTTTTGCATCTATGGCACTTTGACGGCTTTTTCGGACGCTAATATTCATTCACGCCGTTTTCTGCCATCCATGAGAGGAGGGGGGCGCAGTCGAATCCAACTACACCTTTCATGAATATGTTCACGTGGAATCCTATCTCTTGGCTTAGCCGATAAACATTTTTGAGAGTCTCAAGCACGCAGTATTCGGCAGCGATGCCGCAGACCGTCACTTCGTCCCCGTGCTTGAACAGGTCAGGTGTGGCGGCGTTTGGTGAAATTTCCGTCTCTGTGCCGTTTTTTGACTGCGAGGTCTCGGCGACGCCAGCGAAAGCGCCATATTCCTCCCTGTCTTTGTCACGCCCTTTCAGAATGAATCGGGTTTTCGTCTCGTCCAGTCCGTCCAGCAGTCCGCGGGCGAGACTCGCCCCCAATGTGTAATGGACACAGTGCTCAGGCCACGTCCCGCCGTTCGCCTTGAACGAGCAGTGGTTCTTGGGATGCCAGTCCAGTGTGAAGTACACCTTGTCGAACCTCACCTTGATCTCGTTGATCTCAGGGATTATCCTTTCCGCCCCCGGCACCGCCAGCGACCCGTCGATGAAATCCCTTTGTACATCCACCACCAGCAAAATCTTTCTTCCTGTCATGTTTTTATTGTTTTTATTGTTTTTATTGTTTTTATTGTTTTTATTGTTTTTATTGTTTTTATTGTTTTTATTGTTTTTATTGTTTTTGCCTTTATCTTCAAAGATAGGCATTATTTCTGACAATGAAACGGTGACTGTTGAGGCTATTCCAGAAAAAGCCTGAATGCCAGCCCGTAGCCATGTGCCATGCGGTCTCACGTCAGGGCACTAGCGTAGGCGGGACCCTTATTGGACTTGGTCCCTTATTGTTCCTTGAAATCAATGAGTTGTGAGGAAAAGAAAAACGGACAAACCGTCATTTCTGATGATTTGTCCGCTTTGGCTCCTCAAGTAGGACTTGAACCTACGACCCCCTGATTAACAGTCAGGTGCTCTAACCAACTGAGCTATTGAGGAATTTTGCCAACCTTTTTCGGTTGTTTGTTCCTTTCGGGAGTGCAAAGGTACAACAAAAACTGATTAATGCAAATTTTTTTGTAGTTTTTTTTGTGTACCTTTGTGTGAATTTCTCGGAGGAGGAAAATGGACATTGACTTGTTTTCAGAGATGCTCAAGGGACTTATCCTTGACAATGATGAGGTTACATTGCCAGGCTTGGGGACTTTCGTCTCCGAGGTGATGCCATCGACTTTTTCTGACAAAGGGTACACTATCAATCCTCCTTACCGAAAACTGTCTTTCAGGCAGCGCGGATCAGGGAATGAGTTGATGCTGGCTGAGTTTTATGCCGCGGCCAACGGCATGGATGTCGAGACTTCACAAAGAATATTGGATGAGTTTATTTCCGGGTTGAGGACGGCGCTTCAGACTAAAAAGATGGTGGTGTTCCCTGGACTGGGACGGTTGAGGGCGACAAAAGAGAATACCTTTTTCTTTATTGCAGATGAGGATCTGGACATCTATCCTTATGGGGTGGGCCTTGAGCCGGTTTCGCTGAAGACTCACGAAGAGACTCCGGAAGAGGTGACTCAGAGTGTGACAGCGCTTAAGGAACTTATTGATGGGCCGGAGAATGAAGTTCAGCGACTAGGTCAGGAGCAGACTGTGCCTGAGGAGACGGAGGAACTGTATGTGCGGAAAAAGCGTAGTTGGAAGGTGGCTTCTATTATGGTTGCGTGCGTAATTGGAGTGGCTTTGCTGGCACTCGGAATATTCATACTCCTTGCACACATCGCTCCGGATTTCATTGACTCGATCCTTTACACCCCGGAGGAACTGAGAATCATAAATCATTAGGACTATGGAAAAGATCAAGGTCTCAGACAACAGATTCAGTACTGACATAACAATTCCGTGCTACGACACGGACGCTTCGTTCCGTTTGAAGCCGGCCGCATTCATGGATCATGCCCAGGAAATGGCGTATCTGGCGGCTCAGGCCCTTCATTTCGGCTATGACGACCTCCAGAGGCATCACACGGCCTGGGTGCTGTCAAGGATGCGGATGGATTTCCGCAATCCACCGAAATGGACGGACGAGACAACCCTTTACACTTGGCACAAAGGTCAGGACGGCCTGTTTTTTCTTCGTGATTTCGAACTCAGAAGGCATGGTGACACCGACTTTGCGGACAAATCAAAGGCGCTGGTGCTCTGCACTTCCTCGTGGATAGTGATGAATGTCGAGACCAGAAGGTTGGTCCGCAGCGATGAGGTCCTGAACATGGTTCCGGCTACCACACAATGTCCTGACAATGCGATCCAGACTCCTTGCGGAAAAGTCGTGATGCCAAAGAATATTCTTGCGGAGGAAGTCGGTTTCCACAAGGCGGAATATTCGGACATCGATGTGCTGGGGCACACGAACAACGCCCGCTATGTGGTCTGGGCTATGGACAGCATTGACTACAATGAGGTTGCCGGCAATCCGGTGAAGAGCATCAGCATCAACTTCATCAAGGAGACCAAGCCGGAGGAAGTCGTGAGAATATTCAGAAGCTGCGAGGAAAGCGACGGACAAAAGACATATTACATAGAAGGTAGAATTGAAGACAAACCGTGCTTTTGCGCGCGGATAGATTTTTAAGCGTATAGATTTAGATTGGTATGCGAGATTTGTTTCTTGGGGCGGGAATCGCCCATTCCATTCTGGTTTTCGCGGTAGTGATCGCGATAGGGCTGTATCTTGGCAAATTCAAGATCAAAGGCATTTCCATCGGCTCGACGTGGATCCTGTTCGTCGCCATCCTTCTGAGCCATTTCGGGCTCAGGGTTGACGCCACGGTACTCAGTTTCATGAAGGATTTCGGTCTGATTCTGTTCGTGTTCTCGATCGGACTTCAGGTCGGACCTGGATTCTTCCATTCGTTCAAGAAAGGCGGTATGCAGCTGAACCTGCTCGCAGTCTTGCTGGTGCTTCTTGCCGTGGGTGTGACGGTGGCTATCCATTTCGTAACAGGAGAGGATCTCAAGACTATGGTCGGAGTGATGTCCGGAGCCGTGACAAACACCCCCGGACTCGGTGCCGCCCAGCAGACGATGGCGGATTCCATGCGGGGGGAAAACTACCTGGCGTCCGATATCGCATCCGCGACTTCAGGACTGGCCTCCGCCTATGCTGTGGCCTATCCTTTAGGTGTGCTTCTCGTGATCGGTCTGATCATGTTCTTCAAGGCCATATTCAAGGTTGACCTTGACAAAGAGAAGGCTGAACTTGACAATGCCGACAACAGCGAGGATGTGGCGAGGCGGATGCATTGCGAGGTCGAGAATCCGGCTGTTTTCGGACTTACGATCAAAGAGGCCACAAGGGATCTGGATAATTCGATTGTGATCTCCAGAATCCTCAGGGACGGACTGATGTCTATTCCAGGACCTGACACTATTCTCCAGAAAGGAGACAAACTTCTGATTGTCACTTCGCAGAAAAACGTTGATTCCGTAAGAATCACTTTCGGAGAGGAAGTCCCGATGCATCTTCAGGATTGGGAACAGATTGACGCAAAGATGGTCAACAGGAAGATCACGGTCACCAAGTCATCGTTGACGGGTGTGACTCTGCGGAATTTGAACATCAGGGCCAACTATGGTGTCAGTGTGACCCGTGTCATCAGATCCGGTGTGGGACTTGTGGCAAGGCCAAACCTCATTCTTCAGATGGGCGATGTGCTTAGGGTTGTAGGTCCGGAGCTTGGAATAGAGGAGGTCGCCAACCTTGTGGGCAACCAGACTTCCACGCTCAACCGCCCGAATCTTATCCCGATATTCTTTGGAATAGCCCTAGGAGTCATATTCGGATCCATTCCTATCGCCATCCCTGGCATCCCTCAGCCGATCAAACTCGGTCTCGCCGGTGGTCCGCTCATCATCGCGATTCTGCTTGGCTACTTCGGCCCGAAGTGGAAGATCACGACCTACACGACCCAGAGCGCGAACCTGATGGTCAGAGAGATGGGAATATCCTTCTTCATGGCGGCCGTCGGTCTCGGAGCCGGACAGAATTTCGTAAGTTCCATTCTGAACGGAGGCTATTGGTGGATTCTCTACGGAGCATTGATCACATTCATTCCGGTCTGCACAATCGGTCTTGTCGCAAGGTTCGTCTGCAAACTGAACTTCTACCAGATCTGCGGTCTGATTTCCGGAGGTACCACAGACCCTGCTGTCCTTGCGTTCACCCAGGGCGCCTATGGTACGGATTATCCTTCGGTGAACTACGCGACAGTCTATCCTTTGTCCATGTTCATGAGGGTGCTCGTGGCCCAGCTGTTGATTCTTTTGGCGATAGCGTGACATTATGTTTGACTTGGTCTACCCAGTTGCTCCGGCTCCGCTCATGCCTTTGCCATCGGTCGACAATCCTGGCGACCGTCCACGTCCGACAGGGGAGATGGTTCCTGTCGTGGAGGAGAACGGCCTTGTCATCGGCCAGGCCACAAGGCAGTCTGTACACGATGGTTCGAAGTTGATGCATCCGGTGATTCATCTTCACATCATCAACCGTGAGGGATGTCTTTATATTCAGAAACGCTCGATGAAGAAGGATCTTCTTCCCGGGCGATGGGACACGGCTGTGGGTGGCCATGTGGATTACGGTGAGACGCTTGAGGAGGCACTCTACCGGGAGGCATCGGAGGAATTGGGGTTCAGAGACTTCAATCCGATATTCCTGAAATCTTACATCTGGGAGTCGGCGCGTGAGAAGGAATTGGTCAACGTCTTCGCCACCGTCGGCAACTTCATTTTGAAGCCTGACAATGACGAGGTTTCAGAAGGACGCTATTGGAATATTTCCGAGTTGGAGGCGAACCTGGGCATGGGACTGTTCACCCCGAATTTTGAACAGGAATTTAAATCAATCAAGAATACTTTACTTTCGTTGCTCTGATGGGTGGTGGCATTGACAAATTCATAAGAGACCAGTTGTCGGTCTGGCCGCTTGCCGCCGAGAACTATCGTGATCTCAAGAAGGTGGAGACCAAACGACTGACCATTGGCGGTCTGGAGGTCATTGTCCAGCACAATCCTTGCCGCAAAATTTCTTCCGAAGCGGCCTTGGATCCTAAATCCATCAGTGAAAGACCTTGTTTCCTTTGCCCGGAGAACCGACCGGAGCAGCAGAGCCATATTGAATTCGAGGGGCGCAAAGGGAGGAAATACCGCGTCACGCTGAATCCTTACCCGATTTTCCCGTCGCACCTTGTGATCTCAAGCTTCGAGCACACGCGGCAATCCATCTGGCATCGTTACCAAGACCTTCTTGATTTTGTCAGCAGGCACAATGAATATCTCGGATTCTACAACGGCCCGATAAGTGGGGCCTCGGCGCCAGATCACATGCACTTCCAGGCTTGTCCTCAAGGGTTGATGCCGCTCCAGAACAGAGTGGACTCACTTCTGGCCGCCGGCGATGGCAAAGAACTGGAGTTCCTCACCAATGTCAAGGAAGCCAGACTATTCCATCTTAATGAATATGCCAACGGAGTATTCGTCCTTTGTGGCGGCACGGCCAAGTCCGTCGCTAAACTTTTTTACCGCCTTTTGGACTGCGCCCCTATGCCTGATGAATCTGACGAACCGAAACTCAATCTGCTCGCCTGGACACATGGCGGGGAATATCGTTCCGTAGTGATATTCCGGGAAAAGCATCGTCCGCACAACTATTATTCCACCGGAGCGGACCATCTTGCGATGAGTCCCGGCTGCGCCGACATGGGGGGCGTGTTTGTGGTTCCAAGACGTGAGGATTATGACAAACTTGATTCCAAGCTCCTTACTTCTGTGGTCCGTGAGATAACCGTCGATGATGAGATCGAGAAGGGCATCATCTGGAGACTGACCAGAACTCAGCGAAGGTTGGAGGTCGGGATAATGTCCGGCCAGGAGATTGAGTTCGAGATCATTTCCGACGGGGCAGGACGACAGAAAGTTGAATATTCGGCAGGGCGCATCTCCTACAACGGAGTTCTTTACGACGAGTTGGTCTTCGAGGCTCAGACCGAGGCCACAATGTTCGCCGAGCCGTCCTTCGTCCTTTATGGGGTGACGATCGGGGTGGATTTCCATTGGGAGCGCAAGGTAACCCAGAAGTTTGCCGGCACCCTCAAGTTCATCGTGGACGGCGACAAGGTCACTGCCGTTAACATCGTGGGGATTGAGGACTATCTTCTGAGCGTGATCTCTTCGGAGATGAAGGCTTCGGCCGGGCTGGAGTTCCTCAAAGCTCATGCTGTCATATCCAGGTCTTGGGTCATGGCTCAGATGGAGCACCGCAGAAAAACGGCCCTTCGACAGGTTCAGGGACCGATCCCGGTCGCCGGGCCATCCCCCTCGGCCGCTAAGCATGCCGAAGCGCCTGATGGTTCCGAGGTCCCTTCGATGGTTGGTGAGTTTAGTCGAACCACAGGCTCAGTGACCAAAGGCGATGAGTACATCAAATGGTTCGATCACGATGACCATACCCTGTTCGATGTCTGCGCGGACGATCACTGTCAGCGTTACCAAGGCCTTACAATGGCTGTCGGAGACACTGTCCGCAAGGCCATAGACCAGACGTGGGGACTTGTGCTTACATCGGAAGGCGAGATCTGCGACGCGCGCTTCTCAAAATGCTGTGGTGGCCGTATGGAAGTGTTCAGCACATGCTGGGAAGACAAGGACTATCCTTATCTCCAACCGCTTCCGGACACTCCTGACTGGACGGAAGGAGGTGATGTGTTCTGCGACACAAAAGACGAAAAAATTCTCTCTCAGGTGCTTAACGACTACGATCTGGAGACTAAGGACTTCTACAGATGGACAACTGAATATTCCCGAACAGAGGTCTCCGACCTTGTCCGCAAACGCTCCGGAATCGACTTCGGCACAATCCGTGACCTTGTCCCGATTGAGAGAGGCCCTTCCGGCAGATTGAAAAGGCTCAAGGTTGTAGGCGACAAGAGGACGATGGTCATCGGCAAGGAACTTATCATCCGCCGCTGGCTGTCAGAGTCTCACCTCAAGAGTTCGGCCTTTGAGATAAAATGGATCGGCGACAGACTGGTCCTTGACGGAGCCGGTTGGGGGCACGGAGTCGGTCTCTGCCAGATCGGCGCCGCCGTCATGGCCGCCAAAGGCTACACGTTCGATCAGATCCTGCCGCACTACTACCCGGGCAGCGTTTTGGAAAGAAGATGACCCGAAAGTGAGGTTGCTTACGTTCACTTTCCAGTATAATAGAAGATGTCAGTGTCTGATGACTACATAGTCAGAGGTCTTAGAAACCATGATGATGATGCTTACCGCTATCTGTTTGAGCATCATTATTCCTCATTGTGCGCCTTTGCCGAAATGATGGTGAAGGATTCCTACACGGCAGAGACGATTGTCGGAGATCTTTTCTGTCACATTTGGGAGATGAACTCCAGGCTTGACATCAAAGGAGATCTCAGATCATATTTAGTTACCGCTGTCAAGCGCCGCTGCATCAACTTCCTTGACCAGAATTTCGTAAGGAAGGAGATTAGCGGTGATTTCGACGAGGAGATGGTAACTCAAGAGAGTCCGACCGGGCAACTTCTCATGAGAGAACTTGACGGCAAAATAAAATCCGCCATAGACGCTCTTCCAGAGAAAACGCGCCGTGTCTTTAAGAAAAGCCGTTTTGAGGGAAAAACCTATGCCGAGATTTCAGAAGAACTGGGCATTTCCGTCAACACCGTGAAATATCACATGCGAGAAGCGCTTTCTAATCTTACCGAAGCGTTGGAAGGTTATATTTTTTAATTTTTTCAGCCCTTTCACTACCCGTACATCTTTTTTGCCTGTCTGTATTGCGTTAATCGACAAATACACGACATGGACGACATAGATGTAATAATAGCCACCTATCTGACGGGCAACGCTTCTGTGGAAGAAATGAGATCCCTTAAGGAATGGATTGCCAAGGATAAGGAAAATATGGCTTATTTCCAGAAAAGAAGGGAAGTTTGGCTGGCTTCAAGCGGAGCCAAGTATGATTCGGCGAATGCTTATTCGCGTTTCCAGAGAAAGGTGCATAAGCATGGGGTTGTGCGCAGGAGGACATTCTCCCGCTATCTTGCAATAGGACTTGCCGGGGCGGCATGCCTGCTGGTGTGCGTGTCCCTTTCATTCCGTAAAGGTGCCGACAGTGTCCGTGAACCGGCTGCGCTTGCTGAGTTTTCCGTGTCAGCCCCTGCTGGCTCTACAACTTCTGTAACACTTCCCGATGGCACAATAGTGAAGTTGAATTCCGATTCGCATATCTCATATCGCCAGAGTTTCGGAATGACTGAAAGGAACATCACCCTTTACGGAGAAGCTTTCTTTGATGTGACGCACGATGAGTCGCTTCCTCTGACGGTAAGCGTCAATGGCGCCACAATCAGGGATATCGGTACAAAATTCAACATCAATGCGCATAACAATAATGATTTTATTTCGGTGTCAGTTGTTGAAGGAAGCGCGGAAGTCCACAATCTTCTTGGCAACGGCAAGGAACACGCTGTGCTCAATGCCAGCCAGACCGCGGAGATCTCTAAGGAAGACGGGCATATGAAAGTCAGTACGCAGTCATCCCTTTCTCCGGCCGAGTGGATAGACGGAGCGATATTGTTCGAAAACTCTACCCTTGTCACCATAGCCAACGAACTGTCCCGTCGTTATAAAGTACATGTCATGATCACGAGAGAGGAACTCAAGTCCATGAGGTTTTACTGCTGTTTCGCCGGAGAGAGTTATACTCTTCAGGACATTCTGTCCTCTCTTGAGGCAACTGGCAAGGTGAAATGTGAAAAAAATGGATCCACAATATTATTCAATTAAGTTTAACCACAAAAATGCACAATTAAATGAACCCTAGATTAAAGGCCTGCATTATGATAGTGACGGCTGTGTTGACGGGAACGGTCGCATTTGCCCAGGGAATAAACCTTCATTTGAAGAATACGCCCGTGCGGAAAGCGATAACGGAACTTCAAAGACAGAGCGGTTATTCATTTGTCTTCGCTTCGGAAGATCTAAACACAGGGACGATAGTGAGCGTCGATGCTGACTCCATAGAGTCGGCTATCGCCCAGATTCTGAAAGGTCAGGATGTGACTTATGTTATTGATGGGACTAAAGTGACTATCAGAAAGGCGGTCAAGGCATCTTCACCGGATATGAACATCTCCGGTAAAGTCGTTGATGAAAATGGCGAACCAGTAATCGGCGCTGCTGTGGTGCACCGGTCATCAGGCGACGGCTCCATCACAGATGTCTCCGGTAATTATGCATTGACGGCAAAGCAAGGAGATGAGATCGTTGTGTCTTCCCTCGGTTATGTTGACAATGCGTTTGTTGTCGGGATACGATCCAAATATGATGTTGTCATGGAGGAGGAAAGAAAAAGTTTGGACGAGGCTGTCGTCATCGGTTATGGCACGACTACAAGAAAGAACCTTACCACGGCGGTCTCCAGCATCTCGGCCGACAAGGTCACAAAGGCCGCTGTCAGCAATGTTTCGGGCCTTCTCCTTGGCCGCGCCGCTGGTGTCCAGTCAAATATTTCCAGCCCTCAGCCTGATGGAGCCGTCAACATAAGCATTCGTGGCGGCAGCACTCCTGTCTATGTCGTTGATGGTGTTGTGATGCCAAGCACTGCGGTCGAATCCAGCGCTGCCGGCTCATCCTATCTGACATCCTCGATTAACCGTTCTGGCCTCGGTGGCCTTAACCCGGAGGACATTGAGTCGATTGAGATCCTTAAAGACGCCTCCGCCGCGATTTATGGTATCGGAGCCTCGGACGGAGTTGTCATTATCACGACAAAGAAAGGTAAGCAGGGGCGTCCGATGGTGTCTTATTCCGGTAGTTACTCTTGGCTGCATAACACGAGGACATTGAAGGTACTCGATGCGTCCAGGTTCATGCGGCTCACCAATGCTTTCAGCAAGGAGGCCTACTACTATAACAAAGGGATATATCCTTACGGTGATAACCTGTATGACGGAAATTGGGAGCCGGTATATTCCAATGAATATATAGCCGCCAACACCATAGACACTGATTGGACATCGAATGTCCTCCGGACAGGTACTATCAACAATCAGAACGTTACTGTTCAAGGAGGTACAGATAAAATCCGGTACTATTTGGGTCTCAACTATTTCGATCAGGTGGGCACTGTATATAACTCGGGAATGAGAAGATATGTGATCAGGACCAACGTCACTGCGGAACTTTTCCCGTTCATCAGGCTGTCTACCACTCTCAACTATAATAACAACAAGTACAAAAATTCAACTGTCGGCGCAGACCAGGTCGGTGGTCATAGTTATGGCGCCTATCAGGCCGCTGTCACCTATCCGCCAATCCTCGGAGCCACTGATGAGGCGGGAAATGCCACAATGTTTGGAAATGTGCCGAATCCGGCTGAACTTCTGAAGATAGACGACTCGACCGAGAAGAACTCCATATACGTGAATTTCAACCTTGATGTCGACATCGTTAAGAATTGGCTGAAACTCAAAGGAGTGTATGGGATGGACAAGGAGACTGTGGAGAGAAAGTACTTTATTCCTTCAACAGTCTACTTCAATCAGACATACACTTCAAGAGGACAGATCGGCACCACTAATTATCAGAAACAGACCATTGAGGGAACGCTTGAGTTACACCATCGTTTTGGAGATGTCGTTGATTTGACGGCTGTGGCCGGCATGGGCGTGTATTACACGAATTATTTTAATCATTATTTCTATTATACAAACACGATTGATGCGATCGGGAACGACCTTGCCGGGGTCGCGGAGGGACCTTACACGGTCAATTCCTCTCGCTCTGCCAATGAAAAGAGGTCGCAGTTCGCGCGTGTGTCCGCCGACTTCCTTGACCGCTATGTCATCTCGGCATCGGTCCGTCGTGACGGAACAGACAAATTCTTCCCGTCAAAGAAGTACGGTGTCTTCCCTTCGGTCTCTGTCGCCTGGAAGATCACCGGCGAACAGTGGATGAAGAACGTGAAGTGGGTGAATCTTCTCAAGCTCCGTGCCTCTTATGGCCAGACAGGACGTGATAATCTCGGAACGTCATTGTATGGCGTCTATACTTTGGGGAAGATAGTCTCCTTTGATCAGGGACAGACTAAATATCATCCTTATGTCCTCAGCGGAGAAGACTACGATGATGTCTCTTGGGAGACCACGGAAATGAAAAACATCGCTCTTGATTTTTCTGTCCTTAATGACAGGGTGTGGGGAAGCGTAGATTTCTACCGTAATGACGAGACCAACCAGCTGCTCTACGAAAACGCCAGCTGGAAAGATATGTTCACGAGTCGTCCGGTCAACGATGGACATTACAAAAGGCAGGGCATAGAGATTTCCGTCAACACCAGGAATATTGTCACCAAGAACTTTACATGGACTACAACTCTCAACTGGTCAAAGAATGCGACCACGTGGGTGAAAAGGGTCGCCAACTATGACTATGCCGTATATCAGCTTGACGCGGATGGAAATCCACTTCCTGATGAGCCTGTCAGCTACTATTATCACTACAAGTCTGCGGGAATAATCAATTCAGACCGCAGCAATATGCCTGAGTCACAGATGTCGCTTGATGAATCATGGCGAATGCCTGGCGTCCCGATCATAGTTGACAAGAATAAGGATGGAATCATTGATGTCAATGATGTCTATCGTGAGAATGTAGGTGACCCGAAATTCTATTTTGGTTTCGGCAACACCTTCACGTGGAAAAACTGGGATCTTGACATCTACTGTTACGGCCGTGTCGGAATCTCCAAATATAACAACGCCCTTGGGTATGCCAACACCTATAGCCTGACTACTTTGGGACGTAACGTTGGTCTGACGGCATTCGAGGATTACAACTCAATCACCAACCCTAATGGTACACTTGTGGGTTATGCCGCTCAGAAGTGCACCAACCTTCCTTACTCTCTTGGTGTCGACAACAACCGCGAGGATGCGTCTTTCCTTAGGGTGAGAAACATAACTCTCGGCTATACTTTCGATGCCAGAAAACTGCGCGCGCTGAAAGGCTATGTGACTAGTGTCCGGCTTTATGCGGATGCCCAGAATCCTTTTATTTTCACGAACTTTACGATGATTGATCCAGAGATAAACACCGGAGGCGGCCAATCAACAGTTGTCAACTACCCTCAGGCAAAGACATACTCTGTCGGTCTAAAGGTTCAATTTTAAATATGCCATATAATGAGAAAATATTTATCAATGATAGCGATTGCCGCCGCGGCCGTTTTGACAGCAAACTGCGAAGGCAACTTTGACCCAAAGATTTATGGTTCGTTCATTCAGTCTGTCTACCCTTCCACGGCGGAAGACTATAATTCGCTTGTCGTTTCGTGCTATGGAACGTTCAGTTCCTACTGGAACACAACAATGGGAGGAAGAACCATCAACTGTTGGTTCGGGCCGGCATGTGGGGTGATGAAGGTTTTCGATATGCCGACAGATATCAACGCACCGTGGAATACCAAGGGAACGGACTCTTGGCTATATTGGGGGCAGGCTGACTTTACAGAGGCTATGACATATTCCCGTGGCTATTCGGACAAGTATTGCTCACATTTCCAAACCGTCTCCAATGTCACTCGAATGACCAAGATCATGCAGACCATCCGGGACGCTTCGTCCGATGTGCTTAACGATGAAAGGAAAGAGGATCTTCTCGGTGAGATGTACCTCCTGCGCGGATTCTCCATGTACCTGATGCTGCACAAATATGGACCTCTTCCATATGTCACTGATCCCGAAAAGGTGAAGGATACCGATGAACTGAATGATTACCGGCGTCCCAGCCTTAAGGAGGCAGCCGAACTCATAACTTCGGATCTTGAGAATGCCGTCAGATATGTTCCTGCTTATGAGGAAGTCACGGAGAAAGGCCGCTACAACAAGGACTTCGCGAGATTCCTTCTGATGCACCACTATCTTAATGAAGGTTACTATATGGATGGATACTATGCGAAAGCTATAGAGATGTACAAGGAACTCAAAACGTCCGCGGCAGGATATGGTCTATACGTGAATGGATCCAACCCGTTCCAGGAGCAGTTCGCTTCGGCCAACAAGTTCAACTGTGAGACTATTATGTCAATAAGTGTCAACCCTGCGTCGACGGGCGCAGACTTCGGAAACTACAATGCCACATGTCTTTATATGTACCCTAACGACGCCAAGCTTGATGACGAGGCAGCAAATCCTGAGTTCTGCAAGGCAAACACATGGTCTCAGTACTACAATATTTCTCCTTACTTTTATAATACGTTTGAGTCTGGCGACCTAAGGGCGAAGTGTATCATCACATCCTATGTCACGAAGACAGGTGCCAATGTCGGTCCATCCAACATAGGCTCGACATGGGATGGCTACATCAACAACAAGTTCAAACCGGAACAGAAGAAAAATTACCAGCCGATGGACATTCCGATGGCGAGGTGGGCGGATGTGCTTCTGATGTACGCCGAGGCTGACGCCCGCCTGAATGGTTCTGTCTCAAAGGAGGCTTTGAGTGCTGTAAATAAAGTGCGTGCAAGAGCCGGCCTTGGCGGATTGTCCTCGGCAAAGACCGCATCAGTACATGCTTTCCTTGACGCGATACTTGACGAGCGTGGACATGAACTGTTCTATGAAGGACAACGCAAGATAGACCTCATCAGATTTAACTGCTTCGCCCAAAAGAATTTTCTGGCGAAAGGAATCGTCCCTAAGTCGCAGTATGTTCCGATTCCTAATTACGCCGTGCAGCAAGCGGCTGAGGCTGGTGTCGAGATAGCGCAGTATTGGCAGCGTGATGAGTACGATCAGGATCTCGCCCGCGCGAAATAATCAACGTTAAAGAATCAAGATAAATGAACAGAATATTCAGAACACTTGCAGTCGCGCTTGGTTATTGCCTTGCGCTTGCTTCAGGAGGTTGTGACTCCTATGATGGCCATACCGACTTCGCGGTTCCCATGCAGGATGATCCATCGAAGGTCAAGAATCCCATTGTCGCCGCACAGATTCAGGATAAGGGGGTCTGGGTTGATGGTGTCATCAATGGATTCGGCATCACCTTTTACCTCAAGGAGGATCCTTCAGATTGGGACAACCTACCGATAAGGTTCACTTATGATGACAGGATTGTCTGCGAGGAAAATCTTCCCGGAACGGTTGATTTGACCAAAGACTGCACAGTCAAGGCGAAAGACAACTTTGTAGATGTCGCTTACTCCATAACCGCCGTTGAGTACTGCCCCCTTGAAAACATCATCGCCACGGTTGGGGAAGAAACCAGTGAGGGACTTCCGGGCCGCGACAGGACGGTTACTATGCTCTTTACCTCCCAAGGGCTTGAGTCCGCTTTGGTTGAGGTCGTTTTGAAGGACGGCGCGAAACTGCTCGCCCCGTCAGTTGGAAAATCCCGGCAGGATCTGACCAAACCGGTGACAATCAAGGTTCAGGACGATATAAAGACTTATGAATATACCCTTTCGGCGATGTCTATGAATATGCCTGCCGAATGGCACAACATAACATCGTCGTACCAGGAGAAGGGTGGGGTGCTCCCAGGACATATAAAACTTTGCGAGAAGACGATTGACACAGGACTTGACATCAACAAGGTTGCCACGACAAGCCGTGTGGTTGTGGCGCTGATTCCTGCCGGACATGTGGATATGAAGATTCAGACAGGAGATACTGGTGGTGGAGCCAACTATTGGTATGCGACCTCCGAGCTTGGGGATGCGGTTTCTTCCAATGCCGCATACAGCCTGTTTGTCGGAGGAATGTCTGTCGGATTTCTGAAACCGGAACTTGTGCCAGGGTATATGAATAACGGTGCTATCGGCCGTGAACCGTATGCGGACTGGAACAGTGTATATTACTATACCCCTCCGACAATAGGGGTGAAGAACGGGAAAGCAGAGATCAATTATGCCGAGGTTGTCAACGGGAAGCTGTACAAGTTCGATACTCCCCAGTTCGGAGCGGACAAATCTTCTTTCGACTTGTCAAAAGGCGAGATATGGGATGTGGACGCATTCGTGACCGGGTATTCGATTCCTCTTCACGATGGGGTCAAGGCGGTTGTTCATGATTATAATGAGGACTATGGCTCCGCGCAGAAAGAGTACACTGCGTTATGGCAGAAGGAGAGGTGCTTTCTGTTCAGCAACCTGAAAGATGGCGTCACCCTTGACAATGGCCGAAAGAATGGTGCCCGCAAGTTCATAGTGGATTATTGGAGCGAGACGAGTCCGTATAATGGTATGAAGTCTCTCTGGTGGGACGGCTCGCACATGGCGAGGGTTATGATGGGAACGCGCCCCAACGGAGACTTGATGATCCTGATGGCGGAAAGGTATGCGGATTCTTTTGGAATTTACATTGACGCCGCCGGCAGCCCGTCACGAGGCATCACATTCAAGAATGGAATCACGGAACTTGCAGCTTTGGGTTGTACAGATGCCATTGCGTTCTCTATGAATGAGATGGCGGCCTGTGCGATTCAGAATGGCGCCAACGGGCTTGATGTCACAAAGAGCCTTAGGACGAAGGATAATGATGTGAAGAATTCAACCTATATCATGTTCAAGTAGTAAATGTTGTTTTTCTCCCTGCCGTTTTTGGCGGCAGGGAGACAGTATTCTTTCTGATATGAGAAAAACAGTTATAATAATATTGTCTCTGATACTCTGTTTCTGCGCATGCGCCAAGGACGATGGCGAGGACCGTCGGGAATCCTCGTCTGAAAAGGCTCCTGCTCTTACAGGAAATTGTGTGCGTATATGTTCGTACAACATGCTCTTCGAGAAGACAACTCCGGTAGAGGCAAGCCAGAGATGGGTCAACAGGGAGAAGGTTGTCACCGGTATTATGAATGACTACAATATTGACATTGTCGGTAGCCAGGAGGCTCTTACCTGGCAGGTGAACTCAATCCTCAAGCACGGAAAATACGGAAAGATAGGAGTTGACATAGCCGGCAAGACAAACGCTTTGAAGAATGAGAATGACGCTATCTTCTACCTGAAGTCCCGCTTTGAGGTCGTAAAGGATGGACAGTTCTGGTATTCGCTCACTCCGGACAAACCTAATACATGGGCATGGGATGCTACATATTCACGTGCCTGCACCTGGGGACTTTTCAAGGAAATCTCAACCGGTGCGGGATTCTACGTGTTCAACACTCATGTCCATCATCCTAACGACAACCCTGTCGCTCATATGGAAGAAGTGAAGATGCTGGTCCGCATGTCGGAAGAGATTAATTCTGAAGGTCTGCCGATGTTCTATACCGGCGATTTTAATTCCACCCCAGACCGTTCCGGAATCCTTTACATCGAGAGTAATGGGATGTCTGACTCCAGATCTGTGGCGACAGAGGTTTTCGGCCGGAGCAATACCTACCATGGTTTCAACACCGACCGGAATTATGGCTGGCGTTTGGATTATATATTTGTCAACAGCAGGGTAAAGGTTGATGTCTATCGATGTGAGGACTCGGAACTTATGACGCGCAAATGGGGGTCGGATCATCATCCGGTAATGATTGACGCGGAGATCAACTGATTGGCTTGTACACATTGGCTGGGAAATTCTTGATCAAGTCCAAAAGTATGTGTTCAGGCGTATAAGAACAGAGGCTTCCTGTTATTTGTCTTGGATGATTCTTGGGGCAAGTTCAAAAGCATGAGCAAAAAAGAATCCACCTGATTGTTGACTGGCTTATGTTGTTTCTTGCCCGCATCAAAGTCGGCACGGACGGCCAAAGAGGTTGCCTGTCGATGGCTTGCCGCCAGTTGACTCAATAAGTTCCATGGCGTAGAGCAGGTGCTTCAGGCTCTTTGCCGAGTAGTCTCAATAGTTTGTCCGGAGAAAACCTTGCTGGCCGGACAAAGCGCATGATCTCTGCATTTTGTCCGGCCAGAGCACGATCCGCCTGACGAACGGCGCTCAGGAAACGTATCATGGTGTAAATTATACAAAAGGCTTTCAGCAACATGGCGCATCTGCGTCAGTGGAAGCCGACATTGGCTGAAAAACTTAAAAGTGAATGCACAAGATATTCACGAGGAAGTGCCATCCAAGGGCTTCTGCACGGACATGAGATGATGGCGTTTCGTAGATCCGCACAGACTCGTCAGCGCGGTGCGGCTGTGATAAGGCATCGCCTCTACTTGTGTCCTGATATGAGACCGCAAGGCCTCTGGATTCGGGTTGGCATTCCGGTGACGGATGGAAGGGACAACATCCTTTGACTGGATTGTCGTGCACAGCCGGCATGAGGAGGGTTTAGACAACACCTTATGGCGAGAATGTCATTCAATCTCTAAAGTGTCATCCTGTCAGACTGCCTTTGAGCGCAGGTCACCGCTGTGGCTCGGTGTCCCGCCACAAGCAGGAACGAAGTACTGGCGTGCTTTATAAATGGTTAATAATAAGTGTTTTAGCTGCTTATTTTTAGCGAATTCGAACCAAAGACGAAGTGTAAACCTATATTGATGAAAATGTTACGTGCCACTCGCTGACTTAGAATGGGTTGAGGATAACATCCTGTTAATTAGGTAGTAAAGGGCCCCCATCCAGAGCCCTTACGAACCGGGCTGTCTTCCGTTGAGTTCGCCTCGTCGGCTATCGTTGCCTGGAGGCCAGGGCGACCAGGCACCATGACAGGGTGAGCGATGCATGTAGGTCGCCCCGGCCTCCAGGCAACGGCGTCCCCAGACCGAAAAGCGCATGCGGGAGGCAACAACAGCACCATGTGCCTAAGGGAATATTTCAGAGCGCGAATCAAAGGACATACTTTTTCTTCTATTCAGACACAGGGCTTAGCATGTGACCCGAAATTCTTCCGTTTCCGGGAAACTCTATGGGGTATTCGGAAAAAATGTATAACTTTACATTTAGAATAAGAATGCGGCCAACCTGTCAATAATGAATGATATCACTAAACGTAACCCTTGGATGTGGATTCCGACACTCTATTTTGTGGAAGGACTTCCATATTTCATAGTCAACACAATCGCTCTCGCCATATTCAAGGATCTTGGTGTCGACAACGGTACATTGGGGCTTGTGACGACGGTTATCAGCCTCCCGTGGCTGATAAAACCTTTTTGGAGCCCGTTTGTGGACATATTCCGCAGCAAGCGTTGGTGGATTCTCTCGATGCAGGTTCTGATGGCGGTGTCCGTGCTTGCGGTCTCGCTTCTTCTTCCGGCGTCTTCATTCACTTTTGTCCTTGTCATGTTCATGGTGGTGGCATTCGCCAGCGCGACGCATGACATAGCGGCTGACGGTTTCTACATGTTGGCTCTTGACGAGAGGAGACAGTCGGCTTTCGTGGGAGTCAGAAGCACTTTCTACAGAATCGCCTCTGTTTTTGGACAAGGAGTGCTTGTCGTCATGGCCGGTGTGTTTCAGAGGAGGATGGGAGATATCCCGAAGGCATGGAGCCTGGTGCTTCTTGTTTCCGCCGTGATCCTTGCGGCGACGGCTCTCTATCATTTCTTCTCGATACCCCGCCCGGCAGAGGATGTGGATTGCCGCGATAGGAAAAGCGCCGCCACGATATTCAAGGAATTCGGTTCGTCTTTCGTCACGTTTTTCAGCAAGAAAGGGGTGTGGGTGGCAATCCTTTTCATGCTTCTTTACCGCCTTCCGGAAGCCTTGTCTGTCAATATGCTATACCCTTTCTTCAAGGATGCCACGTCTGATGGCGGGCTTGGACTCTCGACTGATGCTTATGGACTGGTTTATGGCACGTTCGGAGTTGTCGCCCTTTTGGCAGGAGGAATTATCGGAGGTGTTTTCGCGTCGCGAGTCGGCTTGAAAAAGGCTTTGTGGCCGATGGCATTGAGCCTGGCCCTGCCGTGCGCCGTATATCTTTATATGGCCATCGTCCAACCATCCAGTCTCTGGACGGTAGGAGGTTGCATCGTGTTTGACCAATTCGGCTATGGTTTCGGATTCACGGCATACATGCTTTACATGATGCAGTTCGCCGACGGTCCGCTCAAAACTTCCCACTATGCAATATGTACGGCGTTCATGTGGCTTTCCATGAAATTGCCGGGGTTGGTCTCGGGTTACCTTCAGCAGTCACTTGGTTATGTCGGATTCTTTACACTTGTTATGATATGTTGCATTCCAGCTTTCTTAGGCGTCTATGTTGCGCGCAGGCGTTTGTCCTGATATCTATCTTATCCATCGCTCAGGTACGCCTTGGAATTGAAGTCCTGGAAGGCCGTGGCTTTGAGGGACTTGTCGGCAGGAATGTCGGCCTTGTCACCAATCCGAGCGGTATTGATCACAACCTTCGTTCCACAATAGACATTCTTCACGAGGCTCCGGGAGTCAACCTGAAGACATTGTTCGCTCCTGAGCACGGAGTCCGCGGAGATGCTTACGCCGGCTCTTATGTCACTGACACCAAAGATCCTAAGACCGGACTTACGGTGTATTCGATTTATGGCCCGAACCGCAAGCCGAGCAAGAAGATGCTGGAGGGTCTTGACATCGTGGTCTATGACATCCAGGACATCGGCAGCCGCTCCTACACTTTCATCAGCACCCTAGGTTTGGTGATGCGCGCCTGCGCCGAGAACGACATTGAAGTGATGGTTCTCGACAGACCCAACCCGTTGGGCGGCAACAAGATCGAGGGTTGTCTTGTGGAGCCGGGCTTCCACTCTTTCGTCAGCGAATTCAAAATCCCTTACATCTACGGTCTCACGGTCGGCGAGCTTGCCATCCTGCTGAACGAGGAAGGGCTGAACTGTGGCGAGAAAGGCAACGAGGCTCCGCTGAAATGCAGACTTTCCGTCATCCCGATGGAAGGTTGGACAAGGAATATGCTCTATCAGGACACGAACCTTCCTTGGGTGCTCCCGTCCCCGAATATTCCTTACCCTCAGTCCGCTGTGAACTATCCGTCCTCCGGCATAGCCGGCGAGTTTCAAGGCTACCTGAGCATCGGCATCGGCTACACGCTTCCGTTCGAGGTGTTCGCGGCCGAGTGGATTGACGCTGACGCGCTGAAGGCCAGACTGGACAGCTACAACCTTCCGGGCATCGCTTTCAGGACGATCCATTTCAAACCGTTCTCCGGAAGCCTTCAAGGGAAACTCATCCATGGGGTCCAGTTCCATTACACTGACTATGAGGCCGCTTGCTGCACGCTGACCCAGTTCTATGTGATGCAGGCTGTGAACGAGCTCTATCCAGAAAAGAATCCGTTCGCCCTTTCGAAGGGGCGCAACAATATGTTCGACAAGGTATGTGGTACGGATTATGTAAGAACCGCTTTCGGCAAGCGTCTGAAGGCCCGGGACATAGCTGACTATTGGTCGAAGGATGTCGAGGCGTTCAGGAAGCTTGCCAAAAAGTATTGGCTATATTATTAAACCACTTGACACCGAATCATCATGAAGAACATTCTGAACATCGCACTTGCGTCAGCCGTAGCGCTGGCCATGCTTGCATCACCGGTTGATTCATATTCACAGGAAAGACGCTCCTCCGGATCGAGGGGCAACACCACTTCCTCGCAGACCAGATCTTCCTCCAGAAGTTCTTCTTCCACAAGGAGTTCCGGATCTTCTTCCACAAGAAGTTCGGCCTCTTCCGTGTCCGGAGGTTCCCAGGACAACAACAGGAGAAGCTCCAGATCTTCGGTGAGGAGCTCGTCTTCAGACAGATCTTCTTCCCGTGGCAATGACAGCGGAAGCTATCAGGATAACGGCCGCCGGAACAATTCCGCTGTGTCAAGAAGTTCGCGGGACAACAGTCGCAGGAGTGGCTCCAGTGTATCAAGGGGCTCTCAGGACAATAGTCGCCGGAGCGATGGTTCTGCTTCTGTAAGGAGTTCATCTTCGGACAGATCCTCATCGTCAGTCAGACGCTCGTCATCCTCGTCACGTTCTTCGTCTGTAAGGGAGTCGTCTTCATCTACGAGAAGTTCCAACGGCAGGGTGGCAAGGCGGATAGGTTCGTCTTCGACCAGAAGCACATCTGCGCGCGCTTCGGTGTCTGACACCAGAAGGGAACAGTCACAAAGGGTCGGCAACGCTACCAGAGGCGGCCTGACTTCTTACGACCGCAACGCACAAGGCGGAAGGGATGTCATGAGGGAGAGCCGCAGTGATTTCATGAGGATAGGCGAGGACAGGAATGTACACAGGATCCCGCCGCGCGAACGTGATTTCATGCCATACGACCGTCCGAGGCATTTCTGGACGCACGACCACCATTGCTACGGCTACAGGGTTCACGACCTGCCTCCTCGTTACAGGAGGATGACCTACTGGGGAGTCGAGTACTGCATCTACGACGGCATCTATTACAGACCTTACGGTGATATATTCGTTGTGTGCCGCCCTCCTTTCGGTGTCTGCATCGACCGCGCCGTCTCCGACCTGGTGTTCGCGTCCGTGCGCTTCGCCTACTACAACAACACTTACCGGATGTACCGGGCCATTGACTCCAACAACCGGATCATCGAGGAGCAGAACAGGATAATCGCCCAGAACAACGCCACCATCGCGGCGCAGAACAATACCTTTGCTTTGAACTCTACCAGGGCGAACAACGCTTATTCCCTTGCTGACAGGCTGGGGCTCGTCCAGAGTTACGCCTACGCCAACCAGCCGTACTACTATCAGGACGGGGTCTTCTACATCGTCAACTCCAACGGTCAGTACGAGGTCATCGTTCCACCTTCAGGAGCACTTGTCGAGGATCTTCCGGATGACTACGACACGATTACCTTGGACGGAATGGATTTCTATAAGGTTGATGACACGGTCTATCGTCTGACTCTCGTTGAGGGCAAGCCTTACCTTGAGGTTCTGGGACAGATGTACGGCAAACTGGCCAACCAATACAATTATTACTCAAACAGAACTGCTTCCTACAACAGTCTCTATTAACAAATCGGACATTAATGGACAAACTCAGGAACTTATTTGAAAGTTATACAGGTCAGAAAGTCAGTGACACGGAGGAACTGAACTCCTCCGGAAGCAACAGGAGGTATTTCCGTCTCAAGGGCGGGAATATCTCCATTATAGGTGTCATAGGGACAAGCCTTGAGGAGAACAATGCTTTCGTCAGCCTCAGCTCACATTTCCTCAGCAAAGGCATCAAGGTGCCGAAGGTTCTGGCGGTCAGCGAGGATGGAATGAGATATATTCAGGAAGACCTTGGTGATGACCAACTCTACAAAGTGGTCACTCAGGGGCGGGAAAGCGGTGAATACAGTTCCTACGAGTGCCGTCTTCTGTGCCGCGCGATGGAGATGCTTCCTAAACTTCAGTTCAAAGGTGCGGAGGGGCTGGATTGGTCGGTCTGCTATCCAGAACCTGCCTTCAACGAAAGGATGATTCTTTTTGATCTGAACTATTTCAAATATTGTTTTCTGAAGGCTACCGGTCTGGAATTCAACGAGGTTAAACTTCAGGATGACTTTGAGAAGTTGAAGACGGATCTGATGCAGGACATGGGCGACACGTTCATGTACAGGGATTTTCAGGCCAGGAATGTGATGATGAAAGACGGAGAGCCTTACTTCATTGATTTCCAAGGAGGAAGAAGAGGCCCGATCTATTACGATGTCGCGTCGTTCATTTGGCAGGCCCGCTCACGTTATCCTGAGAACCTTCGCAAGGAAATGGTCCAGACATATTTACGAGCCTTGAAAGGCTACACAGAGGTTAATGAGGAGCATTTCAACGAGAGACTAAGGCTGTTTGTCCTGTTCCGTACCCTTCAGGTTCTTGGCGCCTATGGTTTCAGGGGATATTTCGAGAAGAAACCGCATTTCCTTGCCAGTGTCCCGTATGCTCTGAGCAACCTGCGCCGTCTTCTGCAGAAACCGTTCGAGGACTATCCTTACCTGAACGAAATCCTGACCAAATTGACGACAATGTCGCAGTTCAACAATATTGCTGAAGACAAACGTCTGGAAGTGAGGGTGTTCAGTTTCGCCTATAAGAAGGGCATACCTGTTGACACCACCGGCAACGGCGGAGGTTATGTCTTCGATTGCCGCGCGATCAACAATCCTGGCAAGTACGAGCATTACCGCCAGTTCACCGGTCTGGACAAGGAGGTCGTCAAGTTCCTTGAGGACGATGGAGGGGTGACAATGTTCCTGAACAATGTCTATGACCTTGTCGATAATCATGTCAAGTGTTTCATCGAGAGGAAGTTCACTCACTTGCAGGTTTGTTTCGGGTGCACAGGCGGACAGCACCGTTCGGTCTATTGCGCAGAGCATCTGGCGCAGCATCTGGCCGACAGGTTCGACATCAAGATAACGGTTTCACACAGAGAGTTGGACATAGAGAAGATTTTGTAGATGAAGGCGATGATTTTCGCGGCGGGGCTTGGCACGAGGCTCAGACCGATCACAGACACGTTGCCCAAGGCTTTGGTTCCGATTGACGGGAAACCACTGCTGTACCGTGTCGTGTCCAAACTGAAGGCCGCGGGAATCTCGGATTTTGTCATAAATGTCCATCATTTTCCTGATTCCATCATAGGCTACACTCATGAGCAGAATGATTTCGGTGTGAATGTCAGATTCTCGGACGAGAGGGATTTTCTGCGCGAGACAGGTGGCGGAATCAGATTCGCGCGCCCGCTGCTGGAAGGAAGTCCGTTCCTGGTCCACAATGTGGACATCCTTTCTGATTTGGATGTGAACTGGTTCATCTCACAGGCAAGGCCGGACGCTCTCTCGAACATTCTTGTCAGCGACCGCAAGACACAGAGATATTTCCTCTTTGATGATGAGATGAGGCTTGTCGGTTGGACTAACATAGCGACAGGCGAGGTGAGGAGCCCCTACGGAGACATCGATCCTTCGAGATTTCGGAAATATGCCTTCGCGGGCATCCACTTCATCTCCGATGGCATATTCAAAGTCTTTGAAGAGGATGGCTGGGGCGACCGCTTCTCGATCACTGATTTCTATATTCAGGAGTGCGCCAGGCATCCGATCTATGGAGTGGCTCCTTCTGAACTGCGCATTATCGATGTCGGCAAGTTCGATACCTTGGCCGAGGCGGATGATTTTGTAAGAAACACACTTAAAACAACTGATTAATATGGCAAAGAGTAAATTTTGGTCCGAATTCAAGGACTTTGCGATGAAAGGCAATGTGATCGATCTGGCTGTCGGTGTTGTTGTCGGCGGCGCTTTCGGCAAGATTGTCACCTCATTGGTCAACGACATCATCATGCCGTGCGTCGGTGTGCTCATCGGCGGCTTTGATTTCACAAATCTTAAAATCGTCCTGCACAAGGCTGTGATGGACGGCGCGGAGGTGGTGAAGCCGGCCGTGACCCTCAACTATGGCAATTTTATTCAGGAGACTGTCAACTTCCTGATCATCGCATTCAGTATATTCCTTGCCATCAAGGGATTGGCCAAGTTGCAGAGAAAGAAGGAAGAGTCTCCTGCCGCTCCCGCAGCACCGGCTCCTAAGCCTGATGACGTGGTTCTTCTTGAGGAGATTCGTGATCTTCTGAAGAACCGGAAATAACACGTTCCTTGTAAGCCATCGGGGAGCATCCTACCGCTTCCTTGAAATATTTTCCGAAGAAAGACTGGTTCGCGAAATGCAAGGTCTCGCTGATTTCCTGGACGGTGTAGTTGCCGCTCTTGAGCATTGTCTTGGCGTCCTTGATGACAAAGTCGCGGATCCAGTCTTTTGCGTGTTTCCCTGACTCCTTGTAGATCATCTGCGCGAAGTACTTAGGGGAAATGAACAGCCTCTTGGCATAGAATTTTACGCTGCGCTCGAAAGTGTAGTTCTGGCCGAGTTCGGTAAGAAAGCGCCGCAGAATTTCATTGCTTCTCCACTTTGTAACAGTGCGGTCTACAACTTTCTCGTCCTGTATCGCAAGACGTTCTGAAAGATAACTTGCCAGCATTATATATGCCCCTTGGAGGGCCTCGGCTTTGAACATGTCGCTATCGAACAGGATGATGTTCTTGACTGTCGAGAAGAAAGACAACATCCGCTGACCTTCGGAATAGGTAAGATGAAGAATTTTCGGATCATAAAGCGCGTCCCTTAGATACCTTGCGCTGCTGAAAGTGAAATTCATCAGGCTGCTGTCCGGAAGAATGGCGACGGAAATCGCTTTGAAATCATCCGTGACTGACATACTTTCCACTATGTTGCCGAGACTGATCATTATCACATCGTTTGCCCTGACTGTGTAGTCTTTGCCGGAAATTCTTGCGTGGCCTTCTCCGTCCGCACACATGAATATCACAGTGAACCGGATTTTGGCAGGAAGGTCAGGAAATGAGTTGAATATTGTCCCCCATTGATAGTCAATGCTGTCGTTAAGGAAAAGTTGGCTGTCATAGACTGTCAGACCCGGAAAACCGTTGAGCAGTTCGATGTCGAAGTTGGTTATTTCCCTGAATTTGTCCATTTCGTGTGGGTAATGTCTAGTTGTCTTTCTTGAATATCTTGTAGCCGATCGCCGCCACCGTAATGCTCATCAGCGGGCTTATCAGATTGAAAAAGCAATACGGCAGGTATGCCAGAGTCGGAACACTTAGGATCGTGGCCTGCGTCATTCCGCAGCTGCTCCACGGGTATAGCGGTGATGTGACAGTGGCGGAATCCTCCACGGAGCGGCTCAACAATCTGTTTTCATAGCCCTCTTTCTCATAGACATCCTTGAACAGGCTGGAGGTAAGGATGATGGCGAGGTACTGGTCTGAGACTATTCCGTTCAGAGCGGTTCCGGTCACCACCGTTGAGGTCACGAGGCTTGTCCTGCGTTTTGTAAGAGGAAGGATCATCGAGGCGAGGTGGTGCAGCATACCGCTGGCCTTCATTGCCGCTCCGAAACACATCGCACAGATTATGAGGTAGACGGTGTTCAGCATTCCGAGCATTCCTTTCGATGACACGAGCTGGTTCACTTCCGGATTTCCGGTCTCCACGGAGACGGAGTTGTAGATGGATTCTATCGTTCCTGTGAACAGGATTTTGGCGTTGGATCCATCTCCGGCGACTGATGTCCCGATTTCACGGATTATGTCCGGCTGGAATATGACCGCCGCGATGGCTGCTGTGACCGTGGACAGAGCCAGCACGATGAGAGCTGGCATCCTGCGCGCAATCATCACCGCTGTCAAAGCCGGAACAATCAGCAGCCATGGTGTGATGTTGAATTTCGAGTTGAGGACAGATGTATATTCATTGACCATCGAGGCGTCGCTCCCGGAGTGGAAGAATCCGAGAATCGTGAATATGACGAGTGTTATCACGATTGACGGAACCGTGGTGTACATCAGGTAGCGGATGTGCTCGAACATCGGGACCTTGCTCATGGATGAGGCCAGCACGGTGGTGTCGGAGAGAGGTGAGATCTTGTCTCCGAAATAGGCTCCCGAGATGATCGCTCCGGCAATCATTCCGTCACTGAATCCCAGAGCCTTCCCGATGCCGAGCAATGCCACGCCGATCGTGGCGATGGTTGTCCACGAGCTTCCTATCATCACCGAGACCAGTGCGCAGATCACGCAGGCCGTCAGGAGGAACACCTTTGGACTGATTATCTTGACTCCATAATAGATGAATGTCGGCACGATTCCGCTCATTGTCCACGTTCCGGAAATCGCTCCGATCAGGAAAAGAATGACAATCGCCGTCGTAACGTCTCCTATGTTGCTTTTGATCGCCTCCTCGAAATCCTGCCACGGAACCTTGAACAGCCACATCGCCAGCCAGATGGCGACTCCGGCGGAGAAAAGCAGCGCGACCTGGCTCGCTCCGAGAATAGCTTCACTTCCGAATATGCTGATGTTCAATGCCAGCAGCGTCACAAGAATCAGGATCGGAATCAGGGATATTCCCACCCTGAACATGGTAATTTTCTTCATCTGAATAAGTCCGTTTATATTCCTTTTCCCAAGCGTCCGTTAAAAATAACTTGCGCCATCTGCGGCAACTTATTTTTCCGCCTGCCAAATGGAGCGCAAGTTAAATTTTTTTTCGCATTTTTACGCAAGAATTCGGGTGGTACGGATTTAGTTGACTGAAAAAAATAAACAAAAGCATATGAAACAGATGAAAAATTTCAAAATCGCTTTGGCCGTTATGGCCGTTGTGTCGGCCTTGGCCGCTTTCTTGTCATCCTGCTCCAAGGATGATGGCTCTTATGTTTATCCCGGTCCCAACGCTCTTGTCACCATAAAGACAACCGACTCTGGTGTGACCTATTTCCAGTTGGATGAGAAGACCACCCTTGAGCCTAAGGGGTGGGTCAATCCTTACAAACGTGAGGTCAGGGCATTGCTCCGGTATTCCGAGGATCAGGAGGCCAGCAGTATGTTTACAAAGAAAGTCAAGGTCGAATGGCAGGATTCCGTACGTACAAAGAACGCTGTCGTTTATGATGAGGAGTACGGCAAGAAAAACAATGTGTCAATAGCCTTGTACAATGATTGGATTACGTGCTGCGAGGATGGCTACCTTACCCTTCATTTCGCCATTTTGGTCGGACATGGCGACAAGATTGTGCACACCATTGATCTTGCTGTTGACCATGAGACTCATGACCTTTATTTGAGGCATGACAACAATGGCGACGATGGTTACGCTCCGGCAGACGGTGTGATCGCCTTCAAGATTGACGATCTTCTCAAGGATGTCAAGGATGGGCAGGAACTGACATTGCATTGGAAGGATTACGATGGCGACAAGACCGCTAAAGTGAAGTATCTCTCCAGATTCGCTCTGCCAGAGAAATAACAGCCTCTCCGATTGATGGGAACACTGTCTGGAGACATAGAAAAGACTCTTGTCGAACAGGCAAGGAAAGGTGACCGCACCGCGATGAGGCAGATTTACGACTGCTATTCAAGGTATTTGGCGGCCACCTGTTCCCGTTATCTGCCGGACGGTGGGGATCTTCGTGATGTCCTTCAGGACAGTTTCGTGAAGATATTCTCGTCTTTGGACAAGTTCGACTACCGGGGCGAAGGCTCGTTGAAGGCGTGGATGAGACAGATTTCTGTCAATGAGGCTCTGAAACTCATCAGAAAGCGGAAACGGTCGGACACGGTGGAATACAAGTGGGACTTGCCGGACAAGGAGGAGGAAGTGGATCCTGATGTTGGAGGCATCCCGCCTGACGTGATTCAGAAAATGATTCAGGCTCTGCCGGAAGGCTACAGGACGGTTCTCAACCTTTATGCCTTCGAAGAGAAAAGCCACAAGGAAATAGCGGCGTTGCTCGGGATCACGGAGAGCACATCGGCCTCTCAGCTCCACAGGGCGAGGGCGATATTGGCAAAGCAGATCAATGAATATAAGAAAAGAACGGAGACGACATGATGGAAGATAAAGATTGGCTGAAAGGCCTGCAAAACAAAATGAAAGACTATGAGGAGCCCGCGCCGGAAGGACTGTGGGAGGACATCGAGCCTTCTGTCTTCCCGGAGAAAAAACGCCATGTGGTCGCGATGCCGATTCTGTGGCGTTCCGTCGCTGCCGCCGCGGTGGTGGCTTTGGGCGTGTTTGCCGGACTCCGTCTTTCGGAATCTCTTGGAGATAAGCCGGATGATGTGTCACAGGAGGCCCTGGCTTCCGGCCAACCTTCTTCAGTCAACAATGACGGAGGTCGGGACTCTTCTGTGGAAATCGTTCGTAAACCAAACGCGGAAACCCTGTTGGCAGACTCAAGACCTGTCCGGAAACATCAGACCAAGGCTCGTCCTTACGGCAATAAAACCGAGCCGGATCTTGTGACGGAAATCTCTGCCCATGAAGCAGGGACGGATGAGGTTCAGCCTTTTGCTTCGGAAGAAACGATTCGGGAGAAGGTAAGCCGGATCGTACCACAGGACCAACTGCCGGAAGAAAATCCGGTGACGGTGAAACCTGAAGAGACCTCGGAGAAAAAATCTGTCTCCGTTTCGACGGATCATGACGGCGAGGATTGGTCGGACTATATCTCAGCCACTGACTCCCGTGCTTCCGGACGCGGAAAGGCAGCGTTGGATGTGTCACTTTCCGGCGGCTCCATGGACGTCAGTGATGAACGCTCGTACGACCTTCAGATGTTTTACCGTGGCTCGGCTCCGGCATCGTCGAACGGTTTGTTTGACGATGCGAACAACCATGTCGGGGATGGAGGGGTGATTCAGACCAGAGGAATGGCCCCGATGGACTTGAAGAGCGGCTCTACAGTCACTTCCCATTCTCACCACAGCCGTCCGGTCAGGATGGCGCTCACTGTCAACTTCCCGCTCAGCGGTACATTCGGACTTGAGACCGGCGCCATGATGACCACCCTCCGCAGCACCTTCACCACAGAGGCAGGACGTACTGTAACCGAGACTGACCAGACATTGAGATATGTCGGGATTCCGTTGAATATCACGGCTTCTCTTGTGGACACAAGATGGTTTTCGTTCTATCTTGGTGGCGGAGGGATGGCCGAGAAATGCATCTCCGGCAAATCTGTGAAGACAGAGACCTTGGCGGGAGTGAAGCAGGGTGACGGCACCAGAAAAAGTTTGAATGTCAAACCATTGCTCTGGTCATTGAATGCGTCCGCCGGTCTTCAGGCGAACCTGGCCAAGAACATCGGCCTTTACGTTGAGCCTGGCCTTAGTTATCATTTCGATGACAAGTCTGATGTCCAGACCATCTACAATGATCGTCCTTTGGACTTCATGCTGACATTCGGGGCTAGATTCTCATTGAAGTAGGTGTTATGGAGTCTCCGATGCCGGTGAGTGAGGAAACCGCGTCATGAACCTTCCCGAAACCGAATCCGTAGATGATCCGTGACATCTTGGCGGCGATGCGGTCGTTGCAGAGGTTGCCTATGGAACCTTCGTGAGTATGGTGAAGCTCACCGTGATATTCAAAGGTCCCCTTTCTGATTGAGTCGGCGACTTGGCGGTAGGCGTCTCTGAACGGCACTCCGTTCTCCACCAGATGGTTGACTTCCTCCACGCTGAACGCAAGGCGGTACTTACGATCGCTCATCGCATCTGGGACGACCTCCATCCCACGGACTGCATATTCAACGATGTCGAGGCAATCGTTCATTTCCTTGAATATCGGGAAGAACACCTCCTTGAGAATCTGCATGTCCCTGAAATAGCCGCTCGGCAGGTTTCCGGTGATGAGGCGGATGGTGTTCGGCACGCCTTGAAGCTTGTTGCAGTGCGCCCTCACGAGTTCGAACACGTCCGGATTCTTCTTGTGCGGCATGATGCTGGAGCCGGTCGTCAGCGCGTCCGGCAAGTGGATGAACCCGAAATTCTGACTGGAGAAAAGACATCCGTCCATCGCGAGCCTTCCTACTGTCTCAGCGATTGATGAATATGCGAACGCCACGGCCCGCTCCATTTTCCCTCTTGTCATCTGCGCATAGACTGAGTTGTAGTCCAAGTCTTCAAAGCCAAGCAGTTCCGTGGTCATGGTTCTGTTCAGCGGAGCGGACGAGCCGTACCCGGCGGCGGATCCGAGAGGGTTGAGGTTGACGACTTCCCATGCGGCCTTCATCATGCTGAGATCATCGCAGAGACTTTCGGCATAGGCTCCGAACCATAGCCCGAAGGAAGACGGCATGGCCACCTGCAGATGGGTGTAGCCCGGAATCAGCACGTCCTTGTACTTCTCGCTGGCTTCCTGAAGCGTCTTGAACAACGATTCGACCTTGTGCACTGTCTTCTCGATTTCGGCGCGGGCGTAGAGTTTCAGATCCACCAGGACCTGATCGTTGCGGGAACGTCCTGTGTGCACCTTCTTCCCGACATCCCCGAGCCTACGCGTCAGCATCAGCTCGATCTGCGAGTGGATGTCCTCCACGTCATCCTCAACGTAAAGCTCTCCCTTGCGGGCTGATGAATATAATTCCTTGAGTGCCGGCAGCAGTTTGTCCAGATCTTCCTTTGAAAGAAGTCCCACACTCTCCAGCATCGTGATGTGGGCCATAGTGCCCATTATGTCGTAAGGAGCCAGCTCGTGATCCAGCTCACGGTCGTTGCCCACCGTGAACGCGTCTATCCTCTCGTCCTCCTTGAATCCCTTGTCCCAAAGTTTGTTCGCCATATACACATTTATTAATGAGTGCAAAGATAGCCAATAATGATGGCGGTTCGTTAATATCCATTGTGAAAATTCAAAAAATATCATTCAAATATTCTGTTTTCCGTTGGAAATCCGTAATTTTGCAAGATTTTTTTACGGCATATGCAAGACATTAGGAACATCGCGCTCATCGCGCACGTCGACCACGGCAAGACGACTCTCGTGGACAGGATGATTTATCAGGCCAATCTGGTGCGTCAGCCTGAGAATCTCGGCCAACTGATTCTCGACAACAATGACATCGAGAGGGAAAGAGGCATCACCATTCTGGCGAAAAACGTGTCTGTCACCTACAAAGGTGTCAAGATCAACATTATAGACACTCCAGGCCATAGTGACTTCGGAGGAGAGGTCGAAAGGGTTTTGAATATGGCGGACGGCGTGCTGCTGCTGGTGGACGCGTTCGAGGGCTGCATGCCGCAGACTCGCTTCGTTCTTCAGAAGGCTCTTGAGCTTGGCAAGAAGCCAATCGTGGTCGTCAACAAGGTTGACAAGCCGAACTGCCGTCCGGATGAGGTTCAGGAAGAGGTTTTCGACCTGATGTGCTCGCTGAACGCCACGGATGAGCAGCTTGATTTCAAGACGATCTTCGGCAGCGCCAAGCAGGGCTGGATGTCTGACGACTGGAAGAAGCCGACATCGGACATCACACCTCTTCTGGACGCCATTCTGGCGGAAATTCCGGCCCCTAAGGTGATTGAGGGAACCCCTCAGCTTCAGGTGACTTCCCTTGAATATTCTCCGTATGTCGGACGTATCGCCGTCGGTAAACTTACCCGGGGAGAACTCAAGACCGGCCAGCAGGTCAGCCTCTGCAAGAGGTATGACGTTGTGGAAAAGCACAAGATCAAGCAATTGATGGTGTTCGACGGCCTGGGAAAGGCTAACGTGGACACTGTGCAGTGCGGTGACATCTGCGCTGTGGTCGGCATCGACGGCTTTGAGATCGGCGACACGATCGCCGACAGCGAGAATCCGGAGGCTCTCCCTCCGATCTCCATCGATGAGCCTACGATGAGCATGCTCTTCACCATCAACAACTCCCCGTTCTTCGGCAAGGACGGCAAGTTCGTGACATCCAGGCACATCAAAGACCGTCTGGACAAGGAGTTGGAGAAGAACCTTGCCCTCAAGGTCAAGCCGGGACTGAACGCCGACTCGTTCGTGGTCTATGGACGTGGAGTGCTTCACCTCTCTGTGCTTATCGAGGAGATGCGCCGCGAAGGCTTCGAACTTCAGGTCGGACAGCCTAAGGTCCTGGACAAGACCATCAACGGACAGCGTTGCGAACCTATCGAGGATCTATCCATAGAGGTTCCGGAGCAGTTCGTGGGAGCGGCCATCGAGCTTGCCACCCGCAGGAAGGGCGCGCTTCTTCACATGGAACCGAGGGGAGACAGGACACTGCTCAACTTCGACATCCCGACCCGTGGCCTTATGGGGCTCAGGAGCAATCTCTTGACCGCTTCCCAGGGCGAGGCCATCATGGCCCACAGGTTCAAGGAGTACCAGCCTTACAAGGGTGAGATCGAGAATCGTACGAACGGATCGCTCGTTTCCCTTGAGACAGGAACCGCTATTGCATATTCGATGAACAAGCTTCTGGACAGGGGCAAGTTCTTCATCGATCCTGGTGACGAGATTTACTGCGGTGAGGTCGTGGGCGAGCACACAAGGGAGAGAGACCTCAACATCAACATCTGCAAGACAAAGAAACTCACCAATGTGCGCGCCGCCGGCTCCGACGATAAGGTTGTGCTGCCACCTCCGGTGAAGATGTCATTGGAGGAGATGCTTGAATATATTCGTGAAGATGAGCTTGTAGAGGTGACTCCGCATCACCTGAGGATGCGCAAGATCCTTCTTGACCCGATGGACAGGAAGCGTTCCGGCAACTCCGGTGATGACGAATAGTCAAACTATTCACGAAAAGATTTTATATTCGGAAAATTTTTTATACCTTTGCAACCCTTAAATCTGTTTACTGGATCATGGAGGATAATTTGACGGTTCCTATAAATGGATTGCCCCAAGGACGGAAGGAATTTCGTTGGAGGGTAGGGAAGACGTTCTTTGAACATTTTGAGAATTCAGAGATTCTGGCAGCGGATCTTGATGTCGAGGTTTACGCTGAGAAGTCGGGGCATTTCATCGGGGTTGACTGCGATGTCACCGGTGATGTGACAGTGGCTTGTGACAGATGCCTTGAGAATCTGAGTATTCCGGTCGAGACAGGGTTTCGATTGAGTGTCAAGTTCGGCCTGGAACCGGCTGACGGCAGTGATGCCGCTGAAGGGGAGAGGGAGATAGTTTGGCTTCCGGAGTCGGATGCGGATTTAAACCTTGGTCAGATAGTCTATGACTATGTATGCCTGTCACTTCCGGTCCAGAGGGTTCATTCTGAAGGAGAATGTAATCCTGAAGCAGTGAAGTTTCTGAGTTCTGAAGATGAGCAGAGTGTGGATTCCCAAGGCAAGGATGCTTCGTTGCCGTTCGCGTCTCTGAAGGATCTTATTGATAAAGTGAAATAATAAATTAAAAAATAATAACTATGGCACATCCGAAACACAAAGTCTCTAAGCAGAGAAGAGACAAGAGAAGGACCCATGACTTCGCTCCGGTTCCAACTCTCGCTACCTGTCCTAACTGCGGCGCAACAGTGATGTATCATCACATTTGCCCTGAGTGCGGTTACTACAGAGGTCGTCAGATCATCGAGAAGAGCGCGGAATAGTCTCTTCGGTAGAAAACTAATGGTCCCATAGTTCAACGGATAGAACGGAGGTTTCCTAAACCTTAAATATAGGTTCGATTCCTATTGGGACTACAAAGGAGACTCGCCATGACGGCGGGTCTCTTTTGCGTATTTGGATTATTTGAATATTCTGGTTAAATTCGTGAGACGTTAGGCGGTCGCTGAGCCTGTCGAAGTGACCGCACATGTGAAATTCACTAATAGTTGTCGCTTCGACAGGCTCAGCGACCGAAGTTCGATCATGCCGTCACAGATGCTGCCCTCATTGCTGCTTTACATTCTGGCTCTCGGTTATACTCCAGGGCCTTCCAACCTGTGCGCGTTCCATTCCGGAATCCATTTCGGAAGGAGACATGCGATGCGGGTATGGTGGGGGTTCGTGATCGGCTTCCTGCTCATCGACACTACTCTTGTGCTGATCGCACATTACCTTGGAGATGTGCTTGGCCCTTACGTCAAATGGCTTTCCTACGCTGGCGCTCTCTATATGGTCTGCCTTGCGGTGATGATTGTCGTGAAATCCGGCCAGTCGAAAGAGGACATGGCAAAATCCTGCACCATCAAGACAGGAATTGTCATAGAGGTCACCAACGCGAAGGTCTGGATGTTCTGCCTGACAGCATTGGGAACATTCGTCCTGCCATATTCAAGTTCATTCATCGAACTTGCCAAGGTCGGAGCCATGCTGACCTTGGCCGGCCCGGTGGCGAACCTTGTGTGGCTTGTGGCGGGCTCCGCGCTTGACAGCCTGACGGAAAGGTATGGCAGAATAATCGACATGATTCTCGCCGCGGCCCTGATGTTCAGCGCTGTCATGCTGATTTTCTGACAAATCTATTCTTATTTTCGAGGGAAGCGGACGGTGAAACAAGCCCCCTTGAGGGTGAATGACTTTGAGTAGAAGATCTCGCCGTTGCATTTTTCAAGAATATTCCTGCATATCGACAGTCCCAGGCCGGTTCCGTTGCTCTTCGTCGTGAAGTTAGGCGTGAAGAGTTTCGAGCGGTTCTCCTCGCTGACTCCAGGACCGTTGTCTTCGAAGACGATGTCGTAGAAGCCATCTTTGGAGGACAGGCGCAAGGACACCACGATCCGTCCCTGGAATGGTTCCAATCCTTTTTCTTCAGTTTCAGCCTGTGCGTTCTCGATTGCCTGGACGGCGTTGTTGATCAGGTTTACGAACACGCGTGTGAGCTGAGGTTTCGGACCCATGACCGAAGCGTTGTCGAGCCCCATGTAGGAGAACTTGATGTTGTCCCTGCTGTCGAACAGGTCGATTTCTTCCTTCAGAAGGTTGTCCAGATTGATTTCCACCGGCTCCTCGGTGTAGAGTTTGGCGAATGTCGAGAATTCGTTGGCGGTGTCGGCCAACAGATCTATCTGCTTGAGAACCTCCACTGAAATTTCGTCGAACCTGTCGGCCCATGCCGGATTCCCGTTGCTCTTCATCCTGATAAGCCTCTGAATCTGAAGTTTTATCGGAGTCAAAGGGTTCTTGATCTCATGGGCGACCTGACGCGCCATTGTCGCCCAGGCCTTGTCCCTTTCCGCCTGAGTGAGCTTCCTTGTGGAGTTGTAGAGATCGTGCACCATCAGATTGTAAGCCCTGACCAGCCGCGCGACCTCGTCGTCCCGCTCATAGACGATATATTCAAGATTGTTGATGCTGGCTTCATTCATCTTCCGCCCCATTTCGGACAGAGGCTTGAACATCTTGTCCACAGCCGTGGCCATTATGAACCTTGCCAGAAGCAGCAGTATCATGAACACGGTGACGACAGAGATGGAATGCAGCACGGCTTCCGACTTGAAATCGAAACTCTCGTCTGTGAACGGTGAACACATGATGGCGATCATCTTGCCTTGCGCGTTGAACACCGGAGCGTAGAGGAAATATGTCGGTTTGGCTCCGATGTACTCCTTCCCTATGTAGTACCTTTTATTTTTGTAGATGATGCTTTCAAACGCGTCCGGATTCATCCTGGAACCGAGCAACATCCTGTCGAACACTTCGGGAGTGGTGGAGCGGAATTCTTTGCCGTTCGTGGTGTAGAGGGTTATGTCGGACTTCATCGTGTTGCTGATGTCTTCCAGAATCATCGACGCCTCTTGTGAACTGAAATCGGAGAAGTCCTGGACATAGCGGCATCTTGCCTGAAGCAGGGTCTGCAGCGAGTTAACCTTGTCCGCCATCGAGGATTTAAGGTTGGCGCTGTTTCTCCTGTAGACGAACAGCACACTGACACCCGCCAGGGTGATGAGCGTCATGATTAGAGCCAGAAGCATTGCGGCGTTGATCCTGGATTTGTAGTAGTTGCTCTCGCGATGCCGCGGATGTACACGGGTGAGCGTCATGAGAGTGAGGCAGAAATAGAAGACCAAAGTCAGGAAAAGGAAGGCCACGATGTAGGAGAAATCCTCTGTCTTCGGCCTGGAGACAATGATAAGGTCATCATCGGAGATCTTGTTGACGAAATGAGTGTAGCCGTTCATCCGCACCACCCCGTCAACCGCCTCGTCGATTTCGTGCTCAAGGTCTTCATCCACGATTGTCGGGTAGGAATAATTTCCCTTGTAGGAAGTCAGCACCTTGCCGGAATACTTCGCGTATGAATATCTTGCCGGAATCAGCACGTCCCCGGGGGCCGAATATCCCAGCAGGCGGGCATAGCCCCTGTTCTCGCGGTTTGACTTAGGCGACACCCTCATGAGCATCATCGTGACACCGTTGCCGTAGTTATAGTAGGCGAAACTGCCGGCATATAGACTGTGGCCGCTTGCGTCCCTCAAGTACCTGAATCTTGAGCCGTCGGAAATCGCCTTTCCTCGGCTGACCATTTCGGTGAAATAGGCTATCGCGCCCTTGTCCCTTACGCTTTCTGGAAACAGTTCCACCGCGATGTCGTAGTCCTGCGCCGCCATCGGCATGTAACTTTCTATTATTCTGTTCAGGATTATGCCGTTGCTGTTCTGAATGGCCGAGAGAGTGCCGATCAGTTGGTCGGACGCGATTTTGTCTTCCACGCGGCGGAGTTCCAGTTCGAGGCTGATGTCGCGCTCTATTGACAGCCTGTTGGCCCACACGTTGACCCTGTTCTGCTCCTTGCGGAACCCCAGAGTTCCGGCCATGATCACCATGTAGGAGGCGAAGATGACAGCCGTGACGGTCCTGCCGCCTGCAGAGAACAGATCGTGCCTGATTCCGAACAGGCGCTTGAGCGCCGGCATGAGCATCTGGGTCAACAGCGGGACTGTCATCAGCAGCCCTGTCAGCATCAGGTAGACCAGCAGACTGAATATGTTGAGGTCATTCAGCCTGTAGAGTTCCAGTGAGATGTTGGAGTTCAGGATGACACTTCTGAATATCACATGGACGAAGACCAGGACGCCCGTGGTAAGAAGAAGCACGAATATGGCATAGATCCAAAGGGACAACTTCACACGCCTTGTCTTGAGGATGCGCCTGAATATGTCGTTTCTTGTCACGAACGTGCAGCCGATGCACAGTATGATAAGCAAGACAGTGATAAGCACAGCTCCAAGAGAATTGAACAACTGGCCGTCGGCATAGACCGTCGGCGAGAAAAGTCTTGAGCTGTTCTTCATGTTCTCTCCCCAGAAGTATGTGGCCGCTATCACTGCCATGAGCCCTCCGAGGACCAGCAGGAGCCGTTTCATGCTTTTTTTCTCTGCCAGGTGCAGAAGGGATGCGGTGATGAAACAGATTATCGCCAGCCAAATCATTGTGGAGTGTGTCGCCGCGGGCTGGCCCGAGACAGGACTCGACATGATTTTGAACACAGGTTTGCCATCGAATGTTACTGCGGAGCCGCTGCTTTCCGACAGGGGGACAATCATATAACCCCGCCCAAGGCCGAGTTTGCTGTTCACCCCGTTCGGACTGTCTTCTGACATAGAGTCAACAATCTCCAGTCCGGCGATCACCTTCCGGCTTCCCAAGGACTCGGATTTCACCAGGTACCATTTCTGCCCATAATTGGCGAAGGATGGCTCCTGAATGACTTCGGCGAGCGGGGAGTTAATGCTTTCTCCGGGCTTGGAGAGCCGCGGAAACACAATCCTTGACGCGATGTCGTCGTTCCTGACCGGGAACTGGTTGCTCCACGACTGAAGAGTGTCTTCTATGTACCTGTAGATGACCATGTCGGACGGCACGTTATTGTGCCCGGCCCACACCCTTCGGTCAGCCGTGAGGGCGGACCCGATGTAGTCATCCAGAATGTGCATTCTGTCGCTGACGGCCCTGCTGACCTTGCCCGCCTCCCTTTCCGTGTTGCCGGGAAGCTTGCTGATGGACAGCGAGAAGAACAGAAGAATGACGGCGGACGCCAGAAACACTCCTGCCAGACAACTCTTTATGCCAAACCTTTTGACCTTCATTCGTGATGATATGGTTCTCCTTTGATTATGGTGAATGCCCTGTAAAGCTGCTCTGTGAAGATCGTCCTGACCATCTGGTGCGAAAAAGTCATCTTCGACAATGAGACCTTTCCGTTGCACCTGGCATAGACTGCCTCTGAGAAGCCGTAGGCGCCGCCGATCACAAATACAATATCTTTGCCACCGCCGAGCGTCATCTTCCTGATCTCGTCGGCGAATTCGATTGATCGGTACTCTTTGCCGTGCTCGTCAAGCAGGATAACCCTGTCTGCCGGTTTTATGTTTTTGAGTATCTGCTCCCCTTCTTTGTCCTTGATCTGCGCTTTCGACAGTGCGGACGTGTTTTTCAACTCGGGAATCTCACAGATCGTGAACGGCACATAATGTGACAGTCTGGAGGAATATGTCTCCAGGCCTTCACGCACCCAGGATATGTCGGTTTTTCCGACTGCCAGTAAAGAAATCTTCATCACTGCAAAAATAATGAAGATGTTGTGATATTCAAAAAAAGGATTGTCCAGGAGGCATGGCTCGGATTTTGCAAAAAATAATTCTCTTTATGAAGGTATTCGCGAAGATATTCACGGCACTTTCGGTGCTCTTGTCCTGTGTCAACGGCAACGCCGCCGCTGACAATTACGATGTCTTCGTGCCGATAGCGAAGTACCTTGGGATGGGAGACGCCGAGAAACTGTCCGCTTGGTTTGATGACAACCTGGAGATCACCATAATGTCAACAACCAATGATTCCAGCAAGAACCAGGCGAAGCAGATTCTGAAGGCCTTTTTTGACAATCACACCCCTCGTTCATTCGAAATCCGTCACACCGCGTCCAGGTCAAACTCCAAGTACGCCCTTGGTTTTCTGAATGCGGGCGGCGAAGTCTTTGAGGTCACGATTTTTGTCAGTGACTGCGGGGGAAGGTACAAGATCCAGCAACTGAAGATTGACAGAATCCGATGATTCCGTCTTTGGAGACTTAATGATGACAACCCGTTTCGGAAACATACTTGGAACTCTATCTGTAACCATCATTCTGACGATTCTTTCCTTTACAAACGCCAATGCTCAGGCCACAAAGGTGAAGGGGCGTGTCGTTGATGCGTCCACCGGCGAAGGTATTCCTTTCGCCGGGGTGTATTTCAAAAATTCCACTGTCGGCGTGTCGGCGGATCTGGACGGCTATTATTTCCTGGAAACAAGAGACACACTGTCTCTTCTGTCCGCTTCCATCCTGGGTTATGAGGAACAGGTGGTGAAGGTGAACCTGCATAGATTCAATGAGGTCAACTTTGCCCTCAGACCGGTTGTCGACGAACTTAACGCGGCACTCGTGAAACCTGACGACCGCTACATGCGCTCTATCCTCAAGAAAATCGATGAGGCCAAGTCCAGGAACAATCCAGAGAGGCGGAGGCTGTACAGCTGCGATGTCTATACCAAGATGGAATTGGATGTCACCAATCCTGAAAACCCTATGATCAGCAGTTTCCTGCCTAAGGACTTCAAGTTTGTCTATGACTATATGGACACGTCCGTTGTGTCGGGAATGCCTTTCCTTCCTGTCCTTATCTCGGAGACCACATCCAGGTACTATCACCGCAAGGACCCGCCTTCCGACAGGGAGGTCATAAAGGCGACCAGAATATCTGGTGTCGACAAGAATCCGATCCTTGCCCAATTCACAGGTAATATGTACGTTAAGACGAATTTCTACGAAAACTACATCAACATCTTTCAGGTGGAGATTCCGTCACCTTTGGCATCCAACGGCATGACATATTACAACTACTACCTTGTCGACAGTCTTCAGATTGATGGCCGCAAGACCTACAAGATCCGTTTCCACCCTTCCAAGTGGGTGTCCTCGCCGACATTTGACGGAGAAATGTCCATAGATGCCGGCGAATATGCTCTAAGGGATATTCATGTGAGGCTGAAGAAAGGCTCGAACGTGAACTGGGTCAGGGACATGACCATCGATGTTGTGAACACCCGCCTGCCTGATTCGACATGGTTCTACAAGCAGGACAGAATGTATGTGGATTTCTCTCCGACGACACGTGACTCGTCCAAGATCGTGACATTTCTGGGAAACCGCCAGATTGACTATTCGAACCCTGATTTCGCCACGACCTACAGAGAGGACAAGGATGACATGAGCGCTCAGGTACAGGCCGGTAAGGATGTCATCAACAATGACGAGTCCTATTGGCAGGGCGTGCGCCCGTTTCCTTTGAGCGATAAGGAGCGGGGAATCTACAATATGGTTGACTCCATCAAGAATGTACCGCTCTACAAGGATGTCTATGCCCTTGCGGAGATGCTTGTCAACGGCTTCCTCAACACTAAGTACGTCGGTTTCGGACCGTATTCCTCACTGTACAGTTTCAATGAATTGGAGGGTGGAAGGATTCAGCTTGGAGTCCGCACCACCAAGGATTTCAGCCGCAGGGTAAGGCTCATGGGATATGCCGCATACGGCTTCAAGGACAAGACGTTCAAGGGAGGAGGTACATTTGAGTACATGTTCAACAACCAGCCGACCAGCAAGCTGACGCTCTCGTACAAGCATGATGTGATGCAGTTGGGCAAGGGGCCGTCGGTCTATGGCAGCGGAAGCCTGATGTCGTCAGTGCTTGCCAAGGCCAACAGTCAGAAGATGAGCATGGTGAATGACTACGCCCTTTCCTGGCAGAAGGAGTGGACGCAGAACTTCAATATGATCGTTTCGTTGGAGAGCCGGAGGATATTCTCGAATCCGTTCGTTCCGATGGTTACCCGCGACGGGAACATATTCAATTCGGTCGGATATAACCAGGCGCATCTCCAGCTCCGTTTCTCGAAGGAAGAAATCGTGACCCGAGGGGTGTTCGACAAGCATTACATGTACTCGAAGTACCCGGTGGTGACGCTGGATCTCATCGGATCGACCAAAGGGATCGGGAAGAATGAATATTCCTACTTCCGCCCCGAGATGTCAATCCATTACACACTGCCGATTCCGCCTCTTGGGCTGTCAAAGTTCAATCTGAGTTCCGGTACGATAGTGGGAAAGGTGCCGTACCCGATGCTAAAGATTCACGAGGGCAACGGAACCTACACGTTCTCAAGATATGCATTCAACTGCATGAACTACTACGAGTTCGCCTCCGACCTATGGACAACGTTCTTCTGGGAGCATAATTTCAAAGGTTTCTTCCTTGGCAAGATTCCTTTGCTGAAACGGCTTCAGTGGAGGGAAGTGGTCTCGTTGAGAGCGGCTTACGGTACGGTCCGGAGGCAGAACAACGGCATCGTCGGGGATGAGAAATCCGGTGCTGTGATGCTGTTCCCGGAGAAGATGGGAAAACTGAACCGTCCGTATGTTGAGATGGGAGCGGGAATCACGAATATATTCAGAATCCTGAGGATTGACGCCTTCTGGCGGATGACACACCGCTATGAGATGAAGGACGGGGTGAAGGTCCCGCATGATAACCGCTTCGTGGTCACATTCGGCCTGGAATTCAGGTTCTAGCGCCAGTGCCTTGATAATAGGAACGGATTGCCTATCTTTGCAAAGATTATGTCCAGAAAATTGACAATATTGCTGCTGACTGTCTTGTCGTCAGCTTTGCTCAGCGTTCCGTTCCTGGTTCCTGGGACTGGATGGCTGTCTTTGATAGCCTTTGTGCCGCTTCTGTGGGCCGAGGATATCGCCACAGGTGATGAAATGAGGGGTTTCTGTTGGTACCACTACCTGTGTTTCGTGCTATGGAATGCGGCCACGACTTTCTGGGTCTGCAATGCCACCGTGGGAGGCGGAATATTCGCCATTCTTGCCAACTCTTTCCAGATGTCGTTGATATTCGGGCTGTTCCGTTGGAGCAGAAAGTGGCTTCGAGGTGCGCTTCCTTACATATTCCTCGCTTTCGCCTGGATCGCGTGGGAGCGGTGGTACCTTACCGACGCTCAGATCAGCTGGCCTTGGCTCGTGCTTGGTAACGCCTTCGCGCGCACGACCGGCTGGATCCAGTGGTATGAATATACCGGCACGCTCGGCGGCTCGCTCCTTGTCTGGGCGGCGAACCTCAGTGTCTTCGGCGTCCTTGAATCATTGGCAAACGGACGTTGGATGACATTCAACCATAAGGCGAAGTCCGCGGCCTTGCTGGGAACTCTGGCCTTGTTTGTCGCCCCTCATGTCGTGTCCATGTTCCTTAATCCCGAGCCTTGTGACGAGACTCTTGACGTTGTCATCGCGCAACCGAACATCGACCCGTACAACAAGTTCGGAGGAATGACGCAGGAGGAACAGAACGAACTGTTGATCAGTCAGTTTGAGGATCTTCCTGACAGTGTTCCCGTACTGCTTTTGGCTCCGGAGACCTTTACCGGAGACGTGGTGACAAACGACCCTTCGGCCAGCCCTTCCGTTCAGAGATTCACGTCGTTCCTCAAAGGGCATCCAAACGCCAATCTTCTTGTCGGAGCGTCTTCCAGGACATATCTGAAGAGGGCTCTGAAGCCTTCATACACAGCCCGCCGTGCAGGGGATGGGGTTTGGATGGAATCACACAATTCAGCCCTGATGCTGGATGCGTTCTCTTTTCCGGAAGTGTTTCATAAAAGTAAACTGGTCGTCGCCGTAGAGATGACTCCGTATCCCGCGGTCTTCTGCAGGATAGACGATTGGCTCGGTGGCGTGATGGGTCGTTGCATCGGCCAGAACGAGGCCGCTCCTCTTCATTTCAATGAATATACCCGCGCTTCGGACGGTACCGCTGTGGTAAAGGAGACGATTCCTGTAGGCTGCGCGGTCTGCTATGAGTCCGTCTATGGCGAGTACTGCACTGGATATGTCCGTAAAGGAGCCCGGCTCTTGACCGTGATCACCAACGATGCATGGTGGGGGGACACTCCCGGCTACAGGCAGCATCTGTCTTACGCCTCGCTTCGGGCCATCGAGACGCGCCGCTGGATCGCGCGCAGCGCCAACACCGGCATCTCTGCCATAATCGATCCGTCCGGCAAGGTGGTCTCACACACCTCTTGGTGGCGGCCTGAGGTTCTGAAAGGCAAGGTCGGACTCAATGACAGGCAGACTTTCTTTGTCATCCATGGCGATTTCATCGGCCGCCTCTCCACCCTGATGGCCGCCCTCATCCTCCTCGCCACCATTGTCCGACGTTTCTCCAGGTAAGCGTCACGACATCCGGTCGCGGACTCTGTCGTAAGCGGCCGCGCCAATCTGCTAAGCATGAAAAAGGGACCTAAAGCCGGTCCCCTTTCTCATCATAAAGTTCATTCTGCAGGACTGTGAAGTCGGTCACCTCCACGAGGTTGATCCGGCATTTGTACTTCTTCCTCCATTTCCCGACAAAGGATTTGTCCGAGAGCATAGCGGCCCCTCGTTTCAGGTAGGCCCCCAGAATCGGGCTGACCTTGAGGGTAAGGTCTGTCTTTCCGTGTTCCACACAGTAGGCAATGTTCCGCTCGATCTGCTCATCGATGACAGCACTTGAGGAAATCTTGCCGGTGCCGTGGCACACAGGGCAGACCTCTGCTGTGTTGATCTCGGTTACCGGACGGATCCTCTGTCTGGTAATCTGCATCAGGCCGAACTTGGTGAGAGGCAGCACGTTGTGCTTTGCCCTGTCACTTTCCATGAGCGTTTGCATGTACTTGTGAAGCTCGTTGCGGTGCTCGCCAGACTCCATGTCGATGAAGTCCACGATCACTATTCCTCCCATGTCCCTGAGCCTTAACTGCCTGGCAATCTCTTCCGCTGCGATCTTGTTGACCTCGAAGGTGTTCTCCTCCTGATTGTCGGTCTTGGCACGGATCCCGCTGTTCACGTCGATCACATTCAGGGCCTCGGTCGTCTCGATGACCAGATAGGCTCCCTGCTTCATCGGCACCACCTTGCCGAACGAACTCTTGATCTGTCTTGTGACCTCGAAATGGTCAAAGATGGGATCCTTGCCGTTGTACAGTTTCACAATCTTTTCCTGATCTGGAGAAATCAAGGAAATATATTTCTTTATCTCCTCATAGACGGTCTCGTCGTTGACATGGATGTTTGAGAACGAATCGTTCAGAAGATCCCTGAGGATGGTGGTGGTCTTGCTGTACTCGGTGAAGAGCAGTTGGATGCCCTTTGATTTGGCTACTTTCTTCCAGGATGATTCCCATTTCTCGATCAGAGACTTCAGTTCGGCGACAAGCACCGCCGCGTTCTTGCCTTCGGCTGCCGTGCGTATGATCGCTCCATAGTTCTTGGGCAGAATGCTTCTGACCAAAGTCTCAAGCCTTCTTTTCTCTTCCTTGGAGGAAATCTTTTGGGAAATGCTCACCTTCTCGGCGAAGGGGATCAGTACAATGTTGCGTCCTGCCAATGAAATTTCCGCTGTCAGTCGTGACCCTTTCGTGGAGATCGGCTCCTTGACGATCTGCACTATCATCATCTGTCCGGGCTTCAGCACATTCTCGATGCGTCCTTCCTTTTCAAGGATAGGCCCTATCTTGATGCTCGAATACAACTCTCCGAGATCAGTGTTCGGATTGCTCTTGCGCACGAACTCATCGAACGATGTGAAGTAGAGCCCAAGATCCAGATAATGAACAAATGCTTCCTTCTTGTCTCCGATGTCCACAAAGGCAGCGTTGAGCGCAGGAAGAATCTTCTTCACTTTTCCAAGGTAAACATCCCCGACGGAAAAACTGTGCCCCTTGCTGGACTCCTTGTTGAGTTCAATCAGCCGATGGTTTTCCATCAGCGCGATGTGAACCTCGGTCGATGTGACATCGACGATCAGATCTTTTTCTGATTTTTCTGACTCCATAAGGAAATAACAATGGTAACAGGTAATTGGCGATTCCGCCAATTGTTTTAAAAACTAAAAAAAGGCTGTCCGGCACTTCCGGTCAGCCTCTTTCTTCTAGCAGACTGCTAAAATGGCAGGCACAGAAGCGCATTACTTCTTCTTGTGTCTGTTCTTGCGCAAGCGTTTTTTACGCTTGTGCGTCGACATCTTATGTCTCTTTCTTTTCTTTCCGCTTGGCATAATTAACAGAATTTAAATTATTTTTCCTCCTTTACTGCGTTCACGAAGATCTTAGCTGGCTTGAAAGCCGGAATATCGTGTGCAGGGATGGTCATTGTTGTCTTCTTGGTGATGTTCCTGGCAGCCTTCTTGGCTCTGTGCTTTACGATGAAGCTGCCGAATCCACGGAGATAAACAGGCTCTTTTCTGATGATGGAACCCTTTACGGTGTCCATGAACGCCTCAATGACGGACTGGACTGCAATTTTCTCAATTCCGGTTGACTTTGCAACCTCATTTACGATTTCTGCCTTTGTCATAATCTAATATATTATTATTTGGATTTGCCAATAATACCCCAAAAGTTCGTTTGGGGTTGCAAAAATAGACTTATTTTTTTAATATTCAAAATCATATACATAAATAATTAACCATATTTTTTTGGCACGGCGATTGACCATATTCCGACACGCATCTTGGATTCGTGTGTTTCTGTCAATTTGGCAGGGAAATCCATGACGTTTTTTTACGCAGAACATTATGAACACAGACATTAATAAGGACATTTTCTTCCCGGCCGGGACCGCGGAGGTGAACATAATTCCTGTTGTCCAGGGAGATGAACAGATGAAAGTGGAGGCCGGTGACCTTCCTGACACATTGCCTGTCCTCGCGCTTAGGAACGCGGTGATATTTCCTGGAATGGTTTACCCTGTCACCATAGGTCGGCAGAAATCAATCATTCTGATCAAGGAGGCCGAGAAACGCGATTCCTTCATCGGAGCGGTTCCGCAGGTGGATATAACCGTCGAGGATCCGACCGAGGCCGATCTTTATGAATATGGCACAGCGGCCAGGGTCATGAAGGTTTTGGAGATGCCGGACGGCACGATTACCGCCATCCTTCAGGGTGTCAGGCGCATACGTCTGGATGGCGTCCTGTCGTACGAACCGTACATCACCGCGAAAGTGAAGTATATCGAGGACATTATCCCGGAGAACGACAACAGCACCAAGATGATAGCGGAGTCCCTCAAGGAGAAGGCCGCTGTCATCATAAAGGCCTCATCCTTTGCACCCAAGGAGGCGGTGGGAGCGCTCAAATCCATTGACAACTATGCCTTCCTTGTGAATTTCATCGCGACGACTGTCGAGATTGAGAATTTCATGGAGAAGGTCCAGCTGCTCGGAATCGATGACATCACCGTCAGGGCCATGAAACTTCTTCAGGTTCTTGACACGCAGATTCAGCTCCTGAAGATCAAGCAGGAGATCAACCAGAAGGTAAAGAGTGACATTGACCAGCAGCAGAGGGAATATTACCTTAACAATCAGCTTCGTACCATTCAGGAGGAACTTGGCATGGACGAAGAGGAGGAGTTCGAGAAGTTCCGCGCGAAGGCCAAGACCAAGAAATGGCCGGAGGCTGTCGGAAAGCAGTTCGAGAAGGAGTTGGCCAAGCTTGAGAAGTACAATCCTTCCTCTCCTGACTACAGCATCCAGTACAACTATATTGAGTTCATGCTTGACCTGCCGTGGGGCGAGATGTCAAAGGACAACCTCGACCTGAAGCACGCACAGAAGGTTCTGGACAGCGACCACTACGGCCTTGACACGGTGAAGGAAAGAATCATCGAGTACCTCGCCGTCCTCAAGCTGAAGGGCAACATGAAGTCCCCGATCCTCTGCCTCTATGGCCCTCCGGGAGTCGGCAAGACCAGTCTCGGCAAATCCATTGCCAAGGCATTGGGCAGGAAATATGTCAGGATAGCCCTCGGCGGCATGCACGATGAGGCCGAACTCAGAGGACACCGAAAAACCTACGTCGGGGCTCTTCCGGGGCGTATCCTGAACGGAATTGACAAGGCCGGCACATCCAACCCTGTCATCGTTCTGGACGAGATTGACAAGGTCGGCAACGACTACAAGGGAGACCCGTCTTCGGCTCTTCTGGAAGTCCTTGATCCTGAGCAGAATGTGGAATTCCACGACAACTATCTGGACATCGACTACGATCTCTCGAATGTGCTGTTCATCACCACCGCGAACAACATCTCCACGATCCAGTCCGCCCTGCTCGACAGAATGGAACTGATAAACGTGACCGGCTACCTGGCTGAGGAAAAGATGGAAATCGCCAAGCGTTATCTTGTGCCTAAGCAGCTGGAGGAACACGGAATAGGCAAGAAGGAACTTCGCATCGACAAAGCCGCGCTCGCTACGATCATTGATGAATATACCCACGAGTCCGGAGTCCGTGGCCTTGAGAAGCAGATTGCAAAAATCGCTCGTGTGACTGCCAAGAAGATTGCCTTGGGTGAACCCTATCCGACAGTAATCAAGAAAGAACATCTGAAGGAATATCTTGGTTTGCCGACCAATTTTCATGACCTTCAGAAAGGCAATGAGGCTCCTGGTGTCGTCACCGGCCTTGCTTGGACGCAGATGGGAGGTGAGATTCTGTTCGTGGAGAGTTCGGTCAGCGGAGGCAAAGGTGTCATGACAATGACAGGAAATCTAGGCGATGTGATGAAGGAATCAGCAACTATAGCCTACCAGTACATCAAGGCTCACCCTCAGCTTGCCAAAATGACATCCGAGGAGTTTGGAGCCAAGGACATCCATGTCCACGTTCCGGAAGGGGCCGTGCCTAAGGACGGACCGTCCGCCGGTATAACGATGGTCAGCTCTATGGTTTCCGCCCTGCGTGGCGAGGCCGTGAAGCCGGGAATCGCGATGACCGGTGAGATGACGCTCAGGGGCCGTGTGCTTCCGGTCGGTGGCATCAAGGAGAAGATCCTCGCCGCCAAGCGCGCCGGAGTGACCGAGATAGTGATCTCGGAAGACAACCGCAAGGATGTCGAGGACATCAAGCCGATTTACGTTGAAGGGCTGTCGTTCCACTACGTCAAGAACATTGACGATGTGGTTTCGTACATATTCAAAGATTAATTTCTATCTTAGCGGTCATTATGGACGTAAAGATAGAACAAAGTTGGAAGCAAGCGCTGCAAGGTGAGTTTGACAAACCCTACTTTGCCGCGCTTGTGCGTTATCTGCACGGTGAGAAGGCTCAGGGAAAGGTGATCTTTCCTCCCGGACCGGAGATATTCAAGGCGTTTGAACTGACTCCTGTCGATCAGGTGAAGGTCGTGATTCTCGGCCAGGACCCGTATCATGGCTACGGCCAGGCGATGGGGCTGAGTTTTTCGGTTCCGGACAACGTCCCTGCTCCGCCGTCCCTCAAGAACATATTCAAAGAGATTGAGGATGATTTGGGGATAAGGATGAGCGGCCGTCCGAATCTTGAGAAGTGGGCGCGTCAGGGCGTGCTGCTTCTGAACTCTATCCTGACGGTTCGCTCCGGTGAGGCCGCATCGCACAGCGGAATCGGCTGGCAGCAGTTTACCGATGCTGTCATACGCTATATTTCAGATAATTGCAGTGGCGTTGTCTTTTTGTTGTGGGGCAATTACGCCCGCAGTAAGAAGGAACTCATCGACACTTCACGGCATTATGTGCTGGAGGCGGCGCACCCGTCTCCGCTTGCCAGAGGAGCGTTTTTCGACTGCCGGCATTTCTCAAGAACGAACGAGATTCTTGTGGGTGAAGGCAAGACACCGATCGACTGGCAGTTGTAATCTGGTAACATTCCATATTCAAAGAGTTTATAATGAATCACACAGCATTGTTCCCTGGGTCCTTTGACCCGTTCACGTCAGGGCATCTGAATATCCTGACACGGGCTTTGGCCATTTTTGACGAGGTCATCGTGGCCGTGGGAATCAATCAGGATAAGCGTGGTTTCTTCACTATGGAGCAGCGCGAGGACATCATCCGTCAGGCTACCAAAGGCATGGATGGAGTGAAGATCATTCACTACGAGGGACTTACCATCGACATCTGCCGAGAGCTCGGAGTCCGCCATATTGTCAGGGGAGTGAGGAATATGACCGACTTCGACAATGAGCAGGCGATCGCCGACGCGAACCGCCATCTGGCCCCGGAGGTGGACACTATCATCATCCCGACTGCCCAGGAATATTCACACATCTCCTCTTCGGCCGTGCGGGATGTGGTGCGCCATCACGGTGATCTGTCGCAATTCATTCCTGACGGGGTCGTGCTGCCGGAGGTGAGATGAGGCGTTTTGTAGGCATATTCATAGGTCTTTTTCTTTGGCTGGCGCCGTCATTCCTTTGCGCCGGACAGGTCGATTCCTCTCGTTTGGCCGCGTTGGACGAACGGTTGGAGGAATATTTCCGCACTCTGGAGCCGGAAAGAATAGAGGTTAAGAACGAGGAATGTGACTTGTTGATCAGTTCTGCCAAGGATTCGCTTCTGCGCCGCCACATCGCCCTGAAGATTTACGACCACTATCTTGAGTCTCCTGTAATGGGGGATGAGGCTGTGGCTATCCATATCACTGACAAATGGTTCGCTCCCGGTCTGATCGACATGGGTGGGGATGAGGTCCTTTTGAACGCCAAAGTCTATGCTGACTTCAACCGGCAGTCGCTGTTGGGGATGCCGGCGCCGTCCGTGGTTATGGAGACTCCTGATGGTGAGAAGGTTGAGGTTGGAGGACATGCGAGCCGCTACCGGGTGCTGTTTTTCTACGACACCGACTGCTCCAAGTGCAAGTTGGAAACGATCCTGCTGCGGGCAAAACTCAATGCAAGAGATTGGCCTGTCGATGTTTATGCCATCTACACAGGCGCTGACCCTGATAGTTGGCGGGAATGGCGCCAGACTAAATTCGGGATACGTGCCGCCAAAACCAAAGTCATACATCTTTGGGATCCGGAGGTCTTGTCTGATTACCAGATGAAGTACGGCGTACTTCAGACTCCGAGGATGTTTCTCCTTGACCGTTCAGGAACCATCATCGGAAGGGGAATGGACACTCGCGCTCTGGACCAGCTGCTCGGCATCGTGCTCGCTGACCCCGCTTATGAATATGGCGGCCAGGCTTCGGCTGCTTTGATGGACAAGCTCTTTGCGGCGGATTCAAATGTTATGTCCATGGCTAAAGCGTTGGAATCACGTACTTTGGCCAAGGGGGACACCTCTTTTTTCAAACACCTTGAAGGTGACCTTCTTTATTGGCTGACCTCACGTCGAGATGAAGCCTGCAAGGAAGGTACTTTGCCTTTCATCAATGAATATATTCTTTCGCGTCCGGAGATATGGAAGACTCAGGACGACACCCTCAAGGTCGTGGGGCTTGCCCGCATGATGAAGGATCTGCTTTCTCGCACGCCTGTCGGTTCGGAATTGCCGGATGCCAAGGAACTTATGTCCGGCGTTGTCAACGTCTCTTCCCCTCGTGGCTGGACTCGGAATTGGAACCGCTTGCGCAGAAAAGGTGGTTATATAGTATTCCACACCGAGGGCTGCCCGGTCTGCAAGGCTGAACTCGCCGCCGCTGATTCTTTGGGTCTTAGGATTTTAGATGTGAACGTCGATGAGATTATGGCCTCCAATCCGGATCTTGCCAAGGTTCTTCTCGACACTTTTGACCTCTCCTCCATGCCGTTCATCCTTGAGGTCGGTCGCCACGGTGTCATCCGCCGCCGCTACATATCCTTTTTATATGGTCGCTGAGCCTGTCGATGCGGCATTCTATTTTTTAAGGTTTGCGGCGGTGAGGTAAGTAGAAAGGGTGCTTGCGCTTCGCGCCCTATCCGGGTGAATGCACCCTTTCTACTTACCTCACCGCTGCAAAAGTCAACATGTCGTTTGTCTAACCGATTACTTTCCGCAGCACACGTGTCAACTGATCGGAGCAGGAGGTGCCTCTGCCGTGGCAGTTGACACCGGACAAGGTCTCGACTGCTTTACGGGCGTCCATACCTTCCAGAAGTCTTCCGATGGCCTGGAGGTTCCCGTCGCAGCCTTTGATGTAATGAAGGTTGTGGATTTTCCCGTCAATAAGGTCAAAGTCAATCTGTGCCGAGCAGACCAAAGCGCTCGGAACCGCTGTTATGTGTCTGACACCGTCAGTCGTTTTGTCAGTAATTATCTTGAAATCATCACCGATGTTCATGGCCGTAATTCTTAAACGATTAATATTACAAAAATATAAATTTTTATAAAATTAAACGTAACTTTGCACGGCATTTGAAGAGAACCGATGCCGGAAAAAACAGATAATTAATTTCTAAATTCATAGAATTATGGTATCATACAAAGATCTTGGCCTGGTCAACACCAGAGAGATGTTCGCAAAGGCCGTAAAGGGTGGCTATGCTATTCCTGCATTCAACTTCAACAACATGGAGCAGCTTCAGGCTATCATCCAGGCTGCCGCCGAGAAGAAGTCACCTGTCATCCTTCAGGTTTCCAAGGGTGCCCGCAACTACGCTAACCAGACCCTTCTCCGCTACATGGCTGAGGGCGCTGTTCAATATGCCAAGGAACTCGGTTGGGAGCATCCTCAGATCGTTCTTCACCTTGACCACGGCGACAGCTTCGAACTTTGCAAGAGCTGCGTTGACATGGGATTCTCTTCAGTGATGATCGATGGTTCGGCTCTTCCTTACGAGGAGAACATCGCTCTTACAAGAAAGGTGGTTGATTATGCTCATCAGTTTGATGTGGTTGTGGAGGCAGAGCTTGGCGTTCTTGCCGGAGTGGAGGAAGAGGTCTCCGCAGAGGAGTCTCACTACACAAAGCCGGAGGAGGTTATTGACTTCTCTACCCGTACAGGCTGTGATTCACTTGCGATTTCCATCGGCACTTCACACGGAGCCTACAAGTTCAAGCCGGAGCAGTGCACAAGAGACCCTAAGACAGGCCGTCTCGTTCCACCTCCACTCGCTTTCGACGTTCTCCACGAGATCGAGAAGAAGCTCCCTGGATTCCCTATCGTACTCCACGGATCATCTTCAGTTCCTCAGGAGTATGTTGACATGATCAACAAGTATGGTGGAAAGCTTCCTGACGCTGTCGGTATTCCGGAGGATCAGCTTCGTGAGGCTGCCAAGAGTGCTGTCTGCAAGATCAACATCGATTCTGACTCCCGTCTCGCGATGACCGCCGTCATCCGCAAGATCTTCGTCGAGAAACCAGCCGAGTTCGACCCAAGAAAGTACCTCGGTCCAGCCCGCGACGAGATGAAGAAACTCTACGAGCACAAGATCGTTGACGTTCTTGGTTCAGACGGCAAGGCTGAATAATTTGGTTGTGGAGCGTAAGCTCCTGACAATTAATTAAAAATAAGATTCCCTCTGGTCGGTATCGACTGGAGGGAATCTGTTAATATATTAGTTGATAAGTAGTTGGTCGATACGTGATAGCAATGAAAATTTGGTAACTACTCAGGTGCCCCCGGCCATAGGCCGCCGGCCCTGACCACCTGCCAATGATGATTGAGACAATGATGCTATGCCTGCGCAAGGGCCGCGATGACCCTAAGGACCTCGAAGGGGTCCTGTCCGTTCTTGACCGCCGTCTGTATGACGGAGGCGACGGTGGCGTAGTTTTCCACACCGGCCTCGGTCCGGAAGCATCCGCTGACCTTGAGTTTGGTCTTGGCCGGCCTGAGCGCCTTCTCGCTGTCGTTGTTCGTGGGCGGGACATCCGGGTTCGTGAGGAAGGTGAAGACGTGGTCCCTGTGCTTGGCGATGCTCTTTTTGAGTTTGTCCAGCTCGGTGTCCTTCCCGTCTTCCCTCGTGTGGACGGGAGGTCTGGCGAGCAGCTCGTCCAGACGTTCATCCATCCCGACATCCCCCATGAAGTAGGCGGGCCGGCGGTCGGTCACCCAGACCGTCCCGCCCAGCTCCTCAGGCGTGAAGTGCCTGTTGACGACACTATGTCCCCTGCTCTTGTCAAAGGCAAGGTACGTCGGCGCCGGCCACCTTCCCGTCCGCGTCCTTTCGTCTTATCATCTCGTATGGCTTCTTGGAGAGCCTGCGCATGGCATTCAGTATGTTGGACACGGTTCCCTCGCTGATGTGCAGCCCGAAGACGGTCTCGAACAAGTTGGCTTGAACTGAAAAAAGTGGTTCAGTTCAAGTCAGTTTTCCGAACATTGTTTGACTTTGTTGTTGAAGCATTAGTCTCACAATATTTGTCCACAATATTTGTCCTTTCTTGCTTGTTTATGATTTTTTCTATAACTTACCACTTGATTATAAGTTAGGTTGGTTGAATATATCTCAAAACAACTTCTTAACAATGAGGAATCAGACATGGAAAAAGGGATTATTATCTACAAATCTAAATATGGAGCCGCAAAAAAATATGCCCAATGGCTCCAGAGGATGGCCGGTTTTCAATGCATAAAGACACGCGATGCCGCGCTGAAGGATATATTACAGTATGACACAATCGTTTTATGCAGCAGTATATATGCCTCTGGAATAGCAGGATTGCCTTTCTTGAAAAAGAATATTGACAGTTTGAGGGATAAAAAAATAGCGATATTTTGTGTTGGTGCCTCTCCTCATGATGAGAGTGCGTTTGAAGAAATCAAAGCACGCAATCTGACAGGAAACTTAAAAGGGATTCCACTTTTTTACGGAAGAGGTGCCTGGGATCTAAGTAAGATGACCTTTATTGACAGGACTATATGCAAAATGCTTCAAAGGTCGATATCGAAAAAGGATCCTGACACGTATGAGCCGTGGATGAAAGCTCTTATGTGTTCGGTAGGAAAAAGCTGCGATTGGACAGATGAAAAATATCTGCTCCCGTTGTTGGACTTCCTGCGGCATTAAACTTCGGCAAATGCGCCATCGACGCCGGAACCCTTGTTGTTGAGAAGTCCGACATGACATCGATCGTGGTGAAGTGACAACTTTGACCAATTCTCCGTCAAGATGTATCAAGCATCGTGGAGAGTTGACACTTGGACTTGGAGGGGCGCTTGAAAAGCCCCGGTTTCAGATTCCCGAAATATTGTCGAGAAGTATAAGCTCTTGATAATTAGTAAATAAGCAAATCCCCTTTAGCCAATATCAACTAAAGGGGATTTGCTAATATAGCGATTTTGAGTCTGCTTTTGTTGGGAATCGGATCTTGCGAAAAACACGAAAGCATTTCACAAGTATTGCCTGTAAAGGAAACAATGTCGATATCGACTGCATTTATGGAGTTCTCATCTCCTGAGGAACTGAACGAGTTTGTGAGAGAATCAAATGAAGGTATCACGACTAGAACTGCTAGTCAGGAGATTAACTCGATATGTTCTGTAATCCCGGTTTCACTGGTAAATAGGGACCTTGTCCTGTCTGTTGAGATTCCGGATTCTCTGCGTAAGGTTATTGATGGTGGCGATGTTAACCTTTATACTGATTTAGGGTATGAATCACTATTGCCTGAAGAATCGTTTGCTGCCGCATTGAACTACAGAGGTGAGTATGCTGTGAATGACACAGTTTATAAGGTCTCTCCAAGGGGAACATTCTGTATGCCAAAAAAACTCGTGAATACATTTGAGAAAGAGTATGCCAAGGTTTACAAAGAGAAAGTATCGGAAGTCGGCGACGGATTTTATGATTTCAGCAAATCTGACAGCATAAGCAAGGACTTGCGTGCAAATCTTCGCCTTTATGATACATTTGGCAATGGTACGGTAGCTATAGGGCTGCAGTACGAACGATCAGGAGAGGAAAATCCAACCGACACGCGCTCTACTGCATTGCCCGATGGTAATCTTGATGATGATTGGATAGCGGCTTTGGATATTGATTGGGATTCTTTCGACTCCTATACGACAGATGCTCATACAGTGGCAGGTAAATGGATACGATCATTATTTGGCAGAAATAAGGCGTTTATGTCTCATTTGCGAATAACCGACGTTTGAAAACTAAATTATATTATTACAATTATTTGGGACACACGTCGATAGGCGCGAAGGCAAAATTCCAAAAAAAGAATCTTATAGGTTGGAGTGGAAAGAGTGCAGATCATCTATATTTGATTTGGAGTAATGTGATTTTAAAATCCAAGTTGCCATATGCTATTGAATATCCACATACATTTAAGCCGACGACCAGAATTTTTGTTGGGTCTAACATTGAAAAAATACCTGGCACAAACGTCAAGGGAACGGTCGACTATTATGTGGGTAAGCCGCTGTCCGATAAAGAATTGAAATCTCTGGCTACGGAAAATTATTTAAAGGCTGTTATCGATCTTAAGATGCAGGTTGACAAAGATTTTGATAAGAATCCAAGACAAGTTGGAGCTATAAGATATGTTTGTGATAATGTTGTATGGACGATAATTCGACCTTATGGAATACATGAAAGTAATGAGGAGAAGATAACTTGTAATTTTGAAAGTGATTTCCACTTTAAAGTAGGAGTGAAAGATTTTGTCCCTGGCTTGAAATATGATGTAAAAGAATGGCTAAGCAAGATTTCAGCTCAAGAATTAGAGTCCCCTAAACTCATTCAAGGCGAAATACGTTCGGCTGCCACAAAAAATGGCGAGACAAAGGGGGTTAGATTGATTAAGAAATAATCATAAATAATTTTGCTGGATTGTTATGAGGAATATTGTAATGTGTATGGCACTGATGTTATGTGCATTTGGCTTTGATGTGAAAGCTCAAAGCGTTGTGCGTGCCATCGAGGGGGAAGTGGCTTTTACTGGAGTAAGGGCTTCACATAATATGATATTTGATGAGAGTCGACCGGGACTTGGTCTCGCTGGAGAATTACGGTATAATTTTCATAGCGTTCCTGTTGATATTGGTATACAGGGGAGAGGGCAGATATGGGGAAGGCAATCGTTGTCTGAGTCTGCCTCTGATGAGTACAAGTATGCTGGAGAAAAGTTGAACTATTTGTCGGCGAACGTCCTTCTTGTTTCTGATTATAACTTCAGACGAGGGCAATCTGTGTCCATGTTCATTGGAGCCGGTGTCGGGGTGGCTTTTTTTGAGGAAAATTCCAGTCTTGAAAGGGCTGGATATAGTCTATATGTCGGAAATGGGAAATCGAGATCATTCTGTTTTATGCCTCGTGTAGGAGCTGAATTTTTGAATAGATTGCGTTTGACGCTGTTTTATCAGTTTGAGGACAAGGCTAATGAGTGCTTTGGCTTACAGGTTGGTCTTGCAATCGGAGGAGGAATGAAGAAATAGGGCTCTTATTAACTAAAAAAGGGGATGGACTCAAAAGTGAGTTGTCCCCTTTTTTTACGGACATATATTATCTGTCCAGCCACTCCCGGAGTTCAGCTGATTTCTCTTTGCTCAGCGTCAATGGCTGGTCACATCCCTTGAGTCGGATCCTGAGACGTGAGTTGAAGAACAGGCTTATGCGTGCTATGGAACCGATGTTCGCGATGTATTGCCTGTTGAGCCGGAAGAACATCCTCGGATCAAGTCCGTTCTCCAATTCGCTCATTGTGAACTGGACGGCATTGGCGTCACCGTCCGCCGACTTGGCATACACGTGCCGCTGATCAAAATAAAAATACAGGATATCCTTCACATTGGCCGGAATCAGTTCATCTCCCTTCCAGATCAATATGCGCTCCCTGTAAGCCCGGAGTTCACCGACGACCGTGTCAAGTTTGTCCTTGTTGAACGCTTTCTGCCCGGCGAGGCTTTCAACTTTCTTAAGCGCGGCGGAAAGACTCTCTTTCTCGATAGGCTTGAGGAGATATTCCACACCGTTGTTCTTGAACGCCTTGAGCGCATATTCGTCATAGGCGGTGGTGAATATGACCATACATTCCGGCATCACCGCCTGGAACGCGTCGAACACATCATGATCCCGCAGCCTTATGTCCGAGAAGATAATGTCATATCCGGAATATTCCGAAAGCCTTGATATGACTTCCGAAGTGGTGGTCAAAAGTCCGTCTATCTCCATATCCGGTCTGAGAGCCTGCAGCATCCGTCTCAACCTGCGGAAACTGATCTCCTCGTCTTCTATTATCAATGCTTTCATAATGATTTGATTATTGGAAGGCTCACCACGAAAAACTGCTCATCACCTTCTTCGGTTATGCTTATTACAGGCTCCTCTCCACATTCAATTGAATATCTCTTCTTAAGATTATTAAGCCCGATGCCGTTGCCCGGAATGTAGGGTGCTGAGGCTTGTCCATTGTTATAAAGACTGTTGCTTACTACAAGTCTGTCACCACGTTTGAAAACCAAGATCCGTAGCGGGTGCTCCGGTGACGGACAGTTATGCCTGACAGCATTCTCTATCAACAGCTGCATACTCATCGTCAGAATCTTTTCATCGCTCTGGCACTCAAGGCCATCGTCACTGAAATCTATGCTTGCCGGGAAACGGGTCTGCATGATTGACACATACTCCTTGGCGAATATCATCGCTTCCGAAACAGGGACGATGTCTTTTTCAAGACTGTTGATGATATATCTGTATATCCTTGACAGAGAAACGGTAAAACGCTCCGCCCTGTCCGGATTTTCTTCGATCAACCCCGAAAGGATATTAAGGCTGTTAAAGACAAAGTGAGGATCCATTTGTGATTTGAGAAGTCTTTTGGTCAAAAGAAGATTCTCCTCTTTTTGCTTGATGACGATATCTGTATATTCTCGTAACACATGGAATTCGGCCACAAAACTGGCAACGATGCAAAAAATATATAAACTTCCCCAAAAGTCATCTGTTTCAGGCTTATATATAAATTCGGCGATAAACGTCTCATATAAAACAGCAATCAGAAGATTTAGACAGATTGTTAGAAAACCGTTGATAATTAGCCTCTTTGGCGTTGTTCGTTGTGGCTGTTTTTTGTGTAGCAAAAAATGTTCGAGAAGAAGACTGGTGAGAGTGAACGTGGCGCAGTACCCGAAATCTACGAAAATTCCGTTTATATTTATGGACCAAGCGTCGTGACCGACATAGATGGCACTCCATAACAACGAATAAATGACGTATGCCGCTACTGAGAGGTACAACCATTGTTTTAAGAATGTCAACCACATTAGAAAGAACCCTTCCTTAATATATTGCAATGCTTTCATTCGTCACGTTTTTCACAAATTTACACAAACAATCGGCAATTGCATCCTATGACAACCCGAAACGGAATTTTATTGTCATATTCAGGATAAATCCTGTATCAAATCATCAAATATTCCTGTTCGACACGCGAATATTCCTGTTCATACATCCCATTAATCATAATGTCGCTTTTTTAGGGTACATTAGCATCAACTTTAAATTATTCATTTCATGAAAAAGAGTTTTTTGCGATTGATCATCACGCTTACTGCCTTGTGTGGTGCTATGACAATGTCGGCGCAGGAACATTCACCGAGGTCTGCCGGATATAGGGGAAGCGTTACTCTTACTGATCAGTATTCTGTCATTGTCGGTTTTGAAACATCACACGGGTACATGTTCAATGAGCATCATTATATAGGTGCTGGAGTAGGCGGATTCTTTATCCCTACAGATAATCTGCCACGTTTCGGACAAGTGTTTGCGGATTATCGGGCGTATCTGTCTGACAGATCGAGCACTATGGTGGCCGGTGTCAAGGCCGGTTTCTGCCATGCTTTCAAGACAGGCAGCGGAGATCACAATGTCTATAGCTTTATGAATGCCGCGACAGTGGAACCAAGTCTTGGCTGGATCTGGGGTGGTCGGAAAGGAAAAGGATTTGGAATAAATCTTGGCGCCCAGGTCTTTATCCATAAGGATGATGTGGCAGCGTTGCCGAAACTAAACTTATTCTACGAGTTCTAACATGGTCTTCAGGGCGGAATTGCAAAAAAGCGTTTATCCCCACAGATAATCAGCTATCTTTCGGACAAGTGTTTTCGGATCGCCAGGTGTATCTATCTGACAGAACCAGCACAATGGAGAACAGTGCCAAGGCCGGTTTCTGTCACGCTTTCAAGACTGACTGCGGAGACCATTACGGCTATACTTTTATTAATGCCGCGACAGTGGACCCAAGTCTTGGTTGGATTTGGGGCGGGCGCAAAGGAAACGGATTTGGCATAAGGTTATGCTGGTTCCTTCTGATGGCAATGCTTTGGCAACGGAGCAGTCTAATGAAGAATATGACTGGTATCACGGGCCTGTTGTCCTTGAGAGACGAAAATTGGGTCAAACGTCTCCCAAGGGTGCAGGATGCTCTCTTGGGAATCAAAAGAGACCGAAAGTGACACCGAAGGGAACAAGTCGGGTTAAAATGCGCAATTCCGTTTTTGTTTTCTGTTGAAAGTTTTGATTATTTGTGAAGATAGGGTATCTTTAATGATCAAAACACAATCAATATGAAATCAACACCTCGCAAAACCCGTAAGAAGCCTGCTGTTAAGGAAAAACGTTTGTCAAACATCGTGAGACCGTCGGATCTGACCTCCAAGGAGTGGCAGATCGCGCTGCGCCGTCAGGCCGCCCAGAAGGAGAACCTTCTTGTGAGACAACCTGGAGACGAAGGACAGTACGGAGTTTATGAGGTAAGGAATCCGCTCAGCCACAATGTCTATAAAGTCGTGTACAGAGGGCTGGCAAGCAAGTGGAATTTCTGCTCGTGCCCTGATTTCAGGACCAACCAGTTGGGAACCTGCAAGCACATCGAGGCGGTCAAAATCTGGCGCACAGACCATCGAAAAGTAAAATTGGGGGATTTGCCGCCATATTCATCGCTCTATCTGACGTATTCGGAGGATCGCACAATCAGAATCAGGATAGGATCGGTCAGGAGGGCCTCGATGAGGCTTCTTGCGAGTGAATATTTCTCCTCGGATGGTGTCGCTCTTCCTGACAAGGTTACGGAACTTGAGAACTTTATCGTAAGGGCTAAAGAAATTGATCCTGATTTCCATTGCTACCCTGATGTGTTGGATTACATCTCTCAGGCTAAGGATTCGGATTACCGAAAGGGTTATCTGTCCAAACTGACGGACGAGGATTTGGACAACCTGTTGAAAACCAGCCTGTATCCTTACCAAAAAGAGGGTATCCGTTTTGCTTTTGAGAAAGGCAAGTCCATCATCGCTGACGAGATGGGACTTGGAAAGACAGTCCAGGCCATCGGGGCGGCGGAACTGCTCCGCAAGTCCGGGCTGGTGTCTTCCGTGCTCATTATCTGCCCGACATCGCTTAAATACCAGTGGCAGAAGGAGATCGAGAAATTTACCGATTCCTCTGCTGTGGTGATAGAAGGTAATCCTATCAGGCGCGCCCAGATGTACAAGGAAGATGCGTTCTACAAGATTGTCTCCTATCATGCGATGAACCGGGATGTGCGCATGAAAGGGGAGATGTACGCAGAATGTATCATTATGGATGAGGTCCAGAGGCTTAAGAATTGGAACACCCAGATCGCAAGGTCAGCCAGACATATTCATTCCGACTATTCCATCGTGCTTTCGGGCACACCGTTGGAGAACAAGTTGGAGGAGCTATATTCAGTGATGCAGTTGGTGGATCAGTACTGCCTTGGGCCGTACTACAAGTTCATCGAAGAAACTACGGTGCGTGACGAGACGGGTAAGGTCTTGTCCTACCGCAATTTGAATATGGTCTCGGAGAAGATCCGCTCCCGCCTCATCCGCCGCCGTAAGGTGGATGTCTCGCTTCAGATGCCTCACCGCACCGACAAATTGCTGTTTGTACCGATGACTCCGCAGCAGAGGGAAATGCACGATGAGTGGAAAACCGCTGTCGCCCAGATTGTGTTCAAATGGAAGCGGATGCATTTCCTGAGCGAGACGGACCGCCGCAGGCTTCTGCTGATGCTCAACCAGATGAGGATGGTGTGCGACAGCACTTTCATTCTTGATCAGAAGACACGGTTCGACACCAAAGTTGAGGAGACTATGAACATCCTCAAGGATCTGTTCGAATCAGGTGATGAAAAGGTGGTGATATTCAGCCAGTGGGAGAGGATGACAAGGCTGATTGCCGGGGAATTGGATTCCGCTGGGGTCAGGTATTCATCCTTGAACGGTATGGTCCCGTCGGAGAAGCGGAAAAAATTGTGCGATGATTTTATGGAAGACCCTGATTGCAGGGTGTTCATCTCGACGGATGCCGGCAGCACAGGGCTGAATCTTCAGGTGGCCTCCCTTGTCATCAATCTGGACTTGCCGTGGAACCCTGCTGTTCTGGAGCAGCGCATCGCCAGAATCTATAGGATAGGTCAGAAACGCAGTATTCAGGTCATCAATATGGTCGCCCGTGACTCGTTCGAGGAGCGGATGCTTTCCACCCTCAATTTCAAATCTTCGCTTTTCGAAGGAATATTCGATGGTGGCAATGACACCGTAGTGCTCGATGACAGCCGCCTCGGCAAGGTGCTGGAAGGTGTCTCCGAATATCTTGACGCGCCTTCTGAGACAGCCCAGTCCGATGACCTTGACGAGCCGATGGAGACTCCGGCAGTGGCTTCCGGCTTCCCGAATCCTGAATATGAGGGGACGCTGACTCCGGACCCGGACATTGAGACTGAAGGCATTTGTACTGATGATGACGGAACCGTGGACGTAATGGTTGGGACAGGCAGTGGCGATGAGGCGGATGGCGAAGCATCGGCAAAGGGTTATGCCTCAGGAGGTGCGATTGCCCCGGAAGCCCTTGTCAGTCAGGGTGTGGCGTTCCTTTCCGGCCTGGCTGAGACATTACGTTCAGAGGAGGGTGTCAAAAAACTCACCGATGTTATTGTCGCGACCGACCCCGAAACCGGGAAATCCGAGCTCCGCATCCCTGTTCCCGACAAGGACACCGTAGCCGGCATCCTCGGCCTATTCGGTAAACTCCTTAAAGGATAAGGTTTTGTGAGCGTCAAAACTGCACCACGCAGTTAGTGGGGATAGGGACTCAAAGAAGTTTGTGCGTCAGAATTGCCCCTTTGGCGCACCGATGCCTTATTTAGAGTCTCTTCGTGAGTATAACATGGGAATCGACGCACGAAGTTTGGTGGCATCTCGTGCGTTATGGCCGTTTTTGTGAGCGAATTAAGCCTCTCTGAAGGTCTTGCCGAATGGTGTGAGGGAAAGCAGCGCCATTTTGAAATGCTGGAGCCCGAACGGGATGCCGACTATCGTGATGCAGCAGATGAGTCCGAAGACGAGATGAGTTGCCGCGATCTCCCACCATCCCAGCAGGATCCAAAGCACATTCATGAATATGCTGAGGCATCCTCCGGAGTTGTTGCCATCAACAACGTTAGTTCCGAAAGGCCACAGCGAGAACACTCCGAATTTCCACAGTTGGTAGCCGAATGGAATGCCGATGATGGTCACGCAGTAAAGCAGTCCTGCGATGAAGTAGCCGAGGGAAACCAGCAGGCCTCCTAAAACGAGCCATAGAATATTTCCGATGAGTCTCATAAAGTGTTGTTGTTAAGCGTCTTGTCTATTTCTTCTGCTGAACATCCTCTGAAGATCACTTCCTGTCCGTCTTAGGCGGCGCGGAGAGGAGATGGAAGGCTGGTGCCAAGCTTAGCCTGGGTGCCGTGGAGCGTCCTTGCCATGTGGATTATGTACACTGGCTGACCCTGTGGCGCATTGAGCCTTCCTGTACTCTGAAGAACGTGTGCTGTCCGAAGAACGGTGCCTACGCTTGAGTGTGTGCATATTCTGAAGTCCTCATCGTGGTCGATTCCCATTGTGGCTTCCATGATGAGGTTGTCAAGAAGCACGCAGGAAAGTCTCCTCAGTTCACCTCTTTCATCCACGCCGTTCCAGTCCGCAGCTCCGGTTTCCAGAAACCATACAAGCAGGTTCTCTTTGCCGGCTTCCCCTGGTTCTAAAGAAGATTCTGTCGTTGAAGACCTTGACACAGAATCTATTATAATCGAATATCCCACTGTGGTACCATTTGAAGTCTGTTGCCCGACGGAACCCTCCGCCGCTTGCAGAACCACAGACGTGGGCATCGCCCCGTCGGCAACAGCTCCGGCATCTATCTTGATGAATATTCTCCTGTCCATAATTTGCCATTTTATACCCTTTAGGCTTGAACCCGATGTGGCACATCTATCGCCTTGTCCCCGTTCTCAAGCCTAAAGTGGGATGGATTCCTAGAAGCTGTTTTGATTTGTTTGAAATGT
>DCCQ01000083.1 GCA_002314195.1 Bacteroidales bacterium UBA1077
GCGTTTCCGTCGTACAGCGCTTTAGCCATGCCCGGGAACTGGGAACCCTGACCGGGAAATACGTATGCCTTTTTCATAATACGCAAAAATAAGATTTATTATTGGATTATCCGAATATTATAGGCTCTTTTATGAGCCTTGAAATTACATTTTTCGATGCAAAAAATATCTTTTCGCGAAAGATTTGCCAAAAATTCTTGTTTTGCCATTTATTTGTTATTTTTGTAATCTGATTGCGTGAAACCGCAAGAATGATGCCCCTGTAGTCTAATGGATAGAATTTCGGATTCCGGTTCCGACGATTTGGGTTCGATTCCCAACGGGGGTACTGAGTTAACTTTCAGGTCTATCCTTGGATATGAACCAACCGCTCAAATTTATGAAAAGAATTCTAATCTCTCTCGCGGCGGCGATTTTTGTTTGTGTACCGGTGGTGTCGGCTCAGACACCGGAGTCCCGTAATGAAATAACGTTTGGCTACGGCCGGGTCACTGTTGTGGATGTGGCTCACGTGGTCGGCGGGGTTTTCGCCACGGCGTTCACGGCTGGTTATGCGAGGTTCGACAATTTCAGATCTTACGGATCTGTCAATCTTGAATATTATAGGGTTCTTAACAAGACGTTCTCGGTGGGGGCGGCAGTCTCTTGGTTCGGAGGAACCGCTGATGAACTGAACAAGGAGAACGAGAAGATCGGCAACGCCGACTACAGCGGATTTGCGGTCATGCCTGCGGCAAAGGCGTTCTGGTTCAGGAAGCCTCATGTGGCGATGTACTCGAAACTCGCCGCCGGAGTGACTCTCCTCGATGATTTCGATGAGGAGACGGACTCGCATTCGTTCGATCCGTTCTTCGGGGCTCAGGTTACCCTCGCCGGGGTGCAGTTCGGCGGGGAACGCTTCCGTGGCTTTGTCGAGGCCGGCGCAGGAATGCAAGGCCTGGTGATTGCCGGACTGAGCATGTCGTTCTAAGTCACTATGCAATATAAATAATCGCCGCCATCACATTGACAGTCGTGATGGCGGCGATTTGGTTGAAATGACAATTCTGTCAGATTAGAGATTGTCAAATGTGAAACTTTCCCATGGGAGTTGGGCGTCCTTGCCTCTGTCAAGCACATCTGCGACGTGGCAGAGCATCGGGAATCTGGTCAGGTCAACCTCGCCTTTCTCGGCGCGCTTGGAGATGGCGGCGAAGACGCGGCGGGACACGACGAGGCTCTCGAGGGTGACACCGGAAAGGATATTCAGTGCCTCCTCGTAGGTCTTGCCTTCACCCAGCAGGATGCCGATCTTTCTGGTCCTTCCGCCATAGACGGTCACATAGAGGTCGCCGATTCCGATGTTCTCGCAGTCGCGGCTCGCTCCCTGAAGCTCAAGCAGGTAGCGCATTTCCTTGACTGCCTGGTAGAAGGCTCCGGCCTGGCTGTTGTAGTGAAGCCCGTCGTTCATTGTCCTGTTCACCAGCCCGATTGTCATCGCGACCGCCAACGCATAACCGTTCTTGAGCGCCACCGCACTCTCCAGTCCCTCGACATCGTTGGTCAGGGAAATGTGATAGTAGTCGGTGGACATCGCGGCTTTCATCATTCTGAGAATCTCAGGCTGCTTGCCGCAGAACGCCACCTCGGTCTGGTCGTGGGCCACGAGCTCATAACTGGTGCACGGGCCGCCGATGGCGCAGATCTGCCTGTCGACTCCCTTTTTCGTAAGGCTGCGTTTCCAGTACTCCGGGTATGAGATCAGTGTCCCATCCTCAAGATTGATCAGACCCTTGGTGACCGACAGCACTGGAACCGAAGGATCAAGTTCCGCGAGAATATTCTCAAGGAACCAGTCAACTCCGAATGAGCTGACGCCGCCGATGATGAAATCGCAACCCTTGACGGCCTCTTTCCATTCCTCGAATTGGAAATATTCAACGCCGGCAGGGAACGGCACATTGAATTTAGGATGTTTGCCTGTTGATTTGCAGGCATCGATGATGTCCTGGTCCAAAGAAGTTCCGACAAGCCTTACAGTGTTCCCGTTCTCTCTTGCCGGGAAAGCGAGTGCGGAGCCCATCATGCCGGCTCCGATGATTGTGATTGTTTTTGCCATATTAAGTATAAGTAGGTGAATATTATTATCGAATAACTACTGCTTACACCATTTATCCAGCCAGTCGAAGTAACTGCGGTGCCAGAAGAGGGCGTTCTGCGGCTGGAGGATCCAGTGGTTCTCCTGCGGGAACACGATCAGCTTGGACGGGACGCCCATCATCTGGGCGGCGTTGAACGCGGCCATGCCCTGGTCGTAAGGGATGCGGTAGTCCATCATGCCGTGGATGCAGAGGATCGGGGTGTGCCACTTTGTGACATTCAGATCCGGAGAATTGGAATAGTGGCGCTTGGCCTTGGCGGCGGAACTCCACGGCGAACCGGCCTGCTGGATGCCGCCGAAAGTCTTGCCGTCGCCGCGCGGACCCTTCTCTCCGGCTGTGTAGGAATATTCAGAAAGCCCGCCGTTGTCGAAGTTCGGGAACCACATCTCCTCGGTCTCGTAGTACATATATTTCTCATCGAATATGCCGGCGTGGGCGATGAAGCAGTCATAGACGTTGCCGTGGATTCCGGCCATATAGTAGACGCTGAATCCACCGTATGACGCTCCGCAGCCAGCGAGTTTGCCCACATAAGGCTCAGCCTTGAGCTCCTTGGCGGCGCTCAGGTAGTCCTGCATGTTCTGCCCGATGTAGTCGCCGCTGATCTGCTCGCACCATTCCTGACCGAAGGCTGTCGTGCCGCGGCGGTTGGGAAGGATGACTATGTAGCCCTGGTTGGCCATGAGGCGGTAGTTCCAACGGTAGCTCCAGCCCTGGCTCAGAGTGCCCTGAGGACCGCCGAGGAATATCTCGATGGCAGGGTAAACCTTGGTCGAGTCGAATTGAGGAGGGTAGAGGACCCAGGTGAGCATCTTCTTTCCGTCCGTGGTCTTGATCCAGCGCTCTCGCGTATCGTAGGCTGTCAACTGGCCGATGATCCCGCCGTTCTCGTCGGTGATCCTGCTGAACGAACCGTCGGTCTCGTTGACCGCCACAAGTTCCGTAGGGAATTCCATCGAGCAATAACTGGCGAGCAGGGTGCTGTCAACGATGGCGAACGGAGAGTTGAAATCGTACCAGGCGTCGTCAGGTGTGATTCTCTTGATCCCGGCATCGGCCACAGTCACGTTGCAGATTGCCTGAAGCCCCTCGATCAGTGAATTGAAGTAGATGCTCTTGGAGTCATCCGCCCAGACAATGCCGCCTGCGTTGTACTTGAAGTCTGCCGTGAGGTTACGGATTCCATTTATGTGAGGAATCGCGGACTGGCCTTCGGATGACTTCTCAGTGTCAGCGAGGTCGGCCACCATAAGGCGGACCTTGTCGGCCTCGTACCCGTCGCGCTCCATGCTGAGCCATGCGATCTGCTTCCCGTCAGGACTCCAGACCGGATCAGTGTCATAGCCTCCGGCCATCGGTATCTGTACGGTTTCGCCTGTCAGTATGCAGTAGATGTAGATCTCCGTGTCCGTCGAGAAGGCATATTCACGACCCGTCTCAACCTTTTTGCATGAATATGCCACATAGCGTCCGTCGGGACTCCAGCAAAGCTGCTCGATGCCGCTCAACGGCTCAAGTGGCAGCTCGTACTTTCCTGCGTCCTCGGCGAGGATATTCATGGAGTTGCCCTCTGTTATTTCTCCGCCGAGCGGAGCCACATAGGTCTGCGGCCTTTCGGTCGTCCAGTGGTCCCAGTGACGGTACATGAGATCCTCCGTGACGTAGGCCTGCGCCTTGTCCAGTTTCTTGTCGAAATCCTTCGGGGTCTTCACTACTCCGGGAATCGTGCTGGTGTAGAGTACCTGCGACTGGTCCGGACTAAGGGTGAACTCTCCGATTCCCGCTTCCACCTTGCTGAGCTGCTTTCTTGCTGAGAGTGAGGCTTTTCCATCAGCGATGGTGACCGCCGCATTGTAAAGCTGGCCACCCTGTAGGTAGTAGATGGACTTTCCGTCCAGGCTCCAGCGGGCGTTGTTGATGCTCTTGCCATCGGCCGTCAATTGGATCTTGTCCCCGAAGGAAAGCGATCCGTCTTCGTTTCTGGTCACCTCGCCGAGGAACAGATTCCTGCAAGAACGGTTCTCCTCGATTGACGTGTAACTTACTCCATAGAGAACCCAGCGCCCGTCAGGTGACAGCTGAGGATCCGACAGACGTCCCAGTGACAGCAGGACCTCCGGAGTCATCCTTCCGTCCTCGACCTTGATGTCGGACGGGCCGATGTAACCTTTGTCGGCCTCCGTTCCGCTTTTCTGTGCACAACTCATCATTGTAATCAGTGCCGCCGCCACGAGGGCGGCCTTTCCTTTGTTTATCATAAATATTATAAGTATTGTTTGTACGCTTTCTCAAGTTCTTCCATGACCTCGCGCCTTACCGCTTCCGGCTCAAGGACTTCCAGCCTGCCGGCGTGGCGGCAGAACTCCATTGTCAGGTTCTTGTTCGGAATGACCCGGATTCTGAATATTCTTCCGCCCCCTTCAGCCTTTCCTTCCTCCGCTTGCGAACGATGGATCGGCAGGTCGCGAATGTAACGCGCTTCCTCGTCAGTCACCTTGAAACGGATCGTCACCGGCTTCTGCCCGGCTTTCGGAAAATATATACCATAGCTTTGGCTGAATATTCCGTCCACATCGAAATTCCTGGGCATTTTGAAACTATTGCCGGTCACTCGAAGCGAACAGATCCGGTCGAGACCATAGACTCTCCATGCGTTCATGTCATCATTGCCGGCTTCGGAGTCTCCGGAGGCCGCCCTTTCATGGCAGAACGCCACCAGATACCACCTCTTCTCATGCTCTTTGACTGCGAGTGGCTGAATATGAAGGGTCTCAAGGGAGTCAGAACTGTATTTTCCATAGACGATCTCCAATTCCTTTCCGTCCTCCATCGCCTGCATTATAGCCGTGAGGTACTTCTGACCGGAAGGAATCTCCTCCACACTGACCCTTCCTGAGAGGCGTTCCTTGCTTAGAGAGAGTAAGTTGTTGACCGTGAATGTGTTGACAAGCCAGCCGATGCTCTCCTCGTTGTCCAGAACATCGCCACCGTACGGAATGAAATAACAGTTTGTCCGTCTGTCGCAGTCAATGTCTATTCCGAAAAGGTCGGCCACCGCGAGTCTGTGGTTGTTGAATGTTCTTCTTGAATATGCCATGCCGAATCGTCGGGAATATTTTTCGCCCAGTTCCTTGAATGTCAGACCGCCCCCACCGGCAGCGGTGAGGGTCTGGATGAGCCAGATATATTTCCCGATCAATTCTGAAACCATTGCGATGTGCTTTCTTTCGGCACATCAAATATAGCAACAAAAAGCGATTTGATTCTGATTTGGCCGGTAGTTTTGAAATTTTTTATGTCTTTTGCACCTGAAAATCGTCATTACGCAAAGCAAGGTAATTGATTTTCGGGATTTAGTGTGTAGATTTGCGGTTGAAATGAAGAAAGTTGGTATGAATATGTTGGTAAAGGCGTTGGCGCTGCCTCTTTTGGCGGCTCCGCTCTTTTCCTCGTGCATGGTTGAGAATGAGAATCCTGAAAACAAATTCAACACATCATTCAACGAGCCGGTAGCCAACTATCAGGTCACCGGCAAGGTGACCGATGTGGGAGCTCCCATCGCCGGGATAAGGGTCATCGCAGACTACAGCAATGGTGTACCCTATCGCGCGGACACATTGTACACCGACAAGGAAGGACGATTCTCCAAGTTCATGTCAATCCCCCGTGTGGACAAATTCGTCATGTCTTTCACAGACATCGATGGAAACGCGAATGGTGGTTATTTCGAGTCTAAATTCATAGAGGTCAATCCAGTCCGCACAGAGATGGCGTCCGGACATTTCGGAGGTTCGTTCATCGTCTCGGCGGAAGTCGAACTGCATAAAAAGTGAGTCGTTTCCGAATATGTCAGCCCTGCCGTTTTGAAAAGTCAAAACGCCTTCTTATCTTAGCGAAATGACCAGAAACAAGTTGGACACTGACGTGCAGTACCTGCCGGGAGTGGGGCCCAAGAGAGCCTCGCTTCTTAAATCGGAATTAGGCGTGTCCACGATCGGTGACCTCCTGCACACTTTCCCGTTCCGTTACATCGACCGCAGTTCAATCCAAAGGATAGCGGACATCCAGTCCACAAGCGCTTATGTCCAGATCCTTGCCCAGGTGGTCAGCGTCCAGATGACAGGCAAGAAATTGAGCGTCATGGTGAAGGATCAGAGCGGAATGATGGAACTGGTCTTCTTCCGTGGCGTCAAATACACATCGGAACGGCTTAAACCCGGTTCCGTGTTCTTGTTCTTCGGAAAACCCAACCAGTTCAACGGGCGGTTCAACATTGTGCATCCGGAGATAGACAATCCTCCGTCACAGGGGACAGTCGGCTTTTCCGGAGTCTTGACCGGAGTTTACAACTCGACGGACAAACTTCGTAACGGGGGAGTGACCGGAAAGGTGATGAACCGGCTTATAGAGGAGGCGATCGATCTTGCGATCGGGGACTTGGAGGAGACGTTGCCCGAATATATTCTTAGAGAAAAAGGACTTGTTCCGTTGAGGTTTGCCATAAGAAATGTCCATTTCCCGTCAGACCAGAATGCGCTTGAGAAAGCAAGGTACCGCCTCAAATGGGAGGAACTCTTCCTGTTGCAGATCTCTTTGCTGAAGCAGAAATATGTCCGCAGCCGTTCCGCCGTCGGGATTCCTATGCCTAAGGTCGGCCCGGCGTTCAATGCTTGCTACAATTCTTTGCCTTATGAACTTACGGGTGCGCAGAAACGTGTGATCAAGGAGATCCGCTCGGACATGATGAGCGGTCACCAGATGAACAGGCTTCTTCAGGGGGATGTCGGCTCCGGCAAGACCATGGTTGCCGTGTTGTCGGCCCTAATTGCTGTCGGCAACGGATTCCAGGCCTGCATCATGGCACCGACAGAGGTGCTTGCCCAGCAGCACTACGCCAACATTTCCAAATACTTGGCTCCGACCGGGGTCCGTTGCGAACTGCTGATCGGATCGACCGGAAAGGCGGCCAGAAGGCCGATTTTGGAAGGTTTGGCTGACGGCTCTGTCGGCATCATTATCGGTACTCATGCCTTGATAGAGGACACGGTGGTGTTCAGAAATCTAGGGGTGGCCATCATTGACGAGCAGCATAGATTCGGGGTAGAGCAGAGGTCTCGGCTTTGGGCCAAAGGGGCTTCGGGCGTGCCGCCACATGTCCTTGTCATGACGGCGACTCCTATCCCAAGGACGTTGGCGATGACGTTTTACGGTGACTTGGATGTCTCCGTAATCGATGAGATGCCTCCAGGCAGAAAACCTATCCAGACCATGCTCATCGGCGAAGGCAAACGCCCGCAGCTTTACAATTTCATGAAGAAGGAGATCGCCGCGGGACGTCAGGTGTTCGTGGTCTATCCTTTGATATTTGAAAGTGAGAAGGTTGACTATCAGAATCTTGAAGCTGGTTATGAGGACATTGTCTCCAGGTTTCCTTTCCCGCCGTACAAGGTTGCCATCGTGCACGGCCAGCAGACCAGCGAGGTGAAGCAGTTCAATATGGACGCTTTTACCGCTGGGAGAGCGGATATTCTTGTGTCCACAACCGTGATCGAGGTCGGTGTTGATGTCCCGAATGCATCCGTGATGGTGATCGAGAGTGCCGAGCGGTTCGGCCTTGCTCAATTGCACCAGCTTCGCGGACGTGTCGGACGTGGGTGCGAAAAGTCTTACTGCGTTCTGATGCACGGCAACAAAGTCAGCAAGGAGTCGCGCAAAAGGCTGGAACTGATGTGCGCGACAGAGAACGGCTTTGATCTGGCCGAGGAAGATATGAAAATGCGCGGGCCTGGAGACTTGGAGGGAACCCAGCAGAGCGGTCTTCCGATAGAACTGAACATCGCATCGCTTGCCCACGACGGTGCGTTGCTTGCGGATGCAAGAAGTTATGCCGAACACGTGCTTGCCCATGACCAGACACTGGAACTTCCTGTCAATGAACTTCTCGCCCGGGAACTTCGGAAGGACAAGTACAACATCAAGGATTACAGCAAGATTTCGTAGTCGACTTAAAATAATTTCAGGCTAGCGGGAAGTCTTCCGGCCGGTAATCTCTCAGCTTTGGATGTTTTCTGTCTTTTTCCGAGAGGATGATCTTATCTTTCGGAACCTTCCAGTCGATGCCCAGATCAGGATCATCCCACGCTATGGCTCCCTCGGATTCAGGACAATAGAAATTGTCGCATTTATACTGGAATATCACCTCGTCGCTCAGGACGCTGAATCCGTGGGCGAATCCCCTAGGGATGAAAAACTGTCTGTGATTGTCCTCGGACAGTTCGGCCGCCACATGCTTGCCGAAAGTCTTTGAACCAGGCCTCAGATCCACGGCCACATCCAGCACTTTTCCTTTCACGACCCTGACCAGTTTGCTTTGGGCGTGCTCGCCTTTCTGGAAATGCAGCCCTCTGACGACCCCGTAGCAGGATTTGCTCTCATTGTCCTGAACGAATGTCACAGGACCGACCTTATCCTCGAACTCCCTTTGGTTGAATGATTCGAAGAAATACCCTCTGCTGTCCTGAAATATTCTTGGCTTGATGATCAGGACGCCTTCTATTTCGGTTGTGATGATGTCCATGGTGTCTGTTCCGTTGTTATATTCGTCGGAGTCCCGTTGTCTTTATTCCTCCGCAATCTTGATCAAATACTGACCGTACTGGTTCTTGAGCATAGGTTTGGCCAGCTCGCGGAGCATTTCGGCTGTAATCCAGCCCTTTCTGAAGGCGATCTCTTCCAGACAGGCGACCTTGAGTCCCTGACGCTTTTCGATGACTTCGATGTATGTTGAGGCTTCGGCGAGGGATTCGTGAGTGCCCGTGTCCAACCATGCGAAACCACGTCCCAGTTTTTGGACCTTCAGCTTTCCTGCCATCAAAAATTCCTGGTTCACAGTCGTTATCTCCAGCTCGCCTCTTGCAGATGGCTTGATCCTGTGGGCGATCTCCACCACATCGTTCGGGTAGAAGTACAGTCCTGTCACCGCATAGTCGCTCTTGGGAGCTGCCGGTTTTTCCTCAATGCTGAGGCAGTTCCCTTCCTTGTCGAATTCTGCCACTCCATAGCGTTGAGGATCACTGACTTGGTAACCGAACACGGTGGCCTTGACTTCCTCCTCGGCCGTGCGGACCGCCTCTCTCAACTGAACCCCGAAACCGGTGCCTTGGAATATGTTGTCTCCCAGCACCAGGCAGACACAGTCGTCTCCGATGAAGCCCTTTCCTATGATGAATGCCTGCGCGAGCCCGTCAGGAGAAGGTTGTTCGGCATATTCAAAGTTCACTCCGAAATCACTTCCGTCGCCCAGAAGCCTTTGGAATCCCGGCAGGTCTGAAGGAGTGGAAATGAGGAGTATGTCTCTGATTCCGGCAGTCATAAGAACCGATATCGGGTAATAGACCATCGGTTTGTCATAGACTGGCAGCAACTGCTTGCTGACTCCCTTTGTGATAGGGTATAGACGGGTGCCGCTTCCGCCGGCGAGTACGATTCCTTTCATGGTTATATTCGGTGTTGTTTTATCCTCTTGATGCAGTCCACGAGGGAATCCCTCCAATAAGGGACAGTGATTCCGAAAGTATCCTTTACTTTTGTTTTGTCGAGCACCGAAAACCGTGGCCTTTGTGCTTTGGAAGGATATTCTTCGGTGTGACAAGGCTGTATGTCGCAGATTGTCCCGCCTGTCTCGCTGATCGCCTTGGCGAAATCGTACCATGAGATGGCGCCCTCGTTGGAGAAATGGTATATTCCGGTGTCGCCGAGCCTGTCGTTATCGATTATTGCCGCGATCAGTGTGGCAAGGTCATGGGCGTAAGTGGGCGTTCCGATCTGGTCGAAAACGACTTTGAGCGAGTCGCGCTCCTCTGTCAGGCGAAACATTGTCTTTACGAAATTTCTGCCGTAAGGTGAATATAACCAAGCGGTTCTGATGATTATGCTCTTGCATCCGGATTTCTCGACCTCTTTCTCTCCTGCCAGTTTGGTGGAACCATAGACCCCAAGCGGATCTGTGGGCCAATCCTCCTTGCATGGCATGGGAATATCCCCGTGGAAGACGTAGTCCGTGGAAATGTGGATCAACGCCGCGTCTCTTTCCTTCGCGACTCTGGCCAGATTCCCGGCCGCGGTGCAATTCAGCAACATAGCCATAGGAGGCTCGTCCTCGGCCTTGTCCACATTCGTGTAGGCCGCACAGTTCACGATAACGTCAATATTTTCCGAATCGCAGACATTCCTCGTCGCATCTATGTTCGTGATGTCAAGGCTCAAAGTCTCGACATCAGGCAGCGAGGTCACGTCTGAGAATATGTAGTTGTGTCGGCTTCCAGCCGTCACGTTGCGGAGTTCGGTACCCAACTGGCCGTTGGCTCCTGTCACAAGAATATTCATAAAGACCTTTCCGCAGATTATTCCCTGCGTCCCTTGGTGATTGTCACCATTCACAAATTTAATCAGAAATATTCCTTTATCCAAATCAGGAACATGTGGCAAAAGGTCCGTCTCAACGATATTTCTAATGCGTGCGGCGTGGCGAATCACCAAAGTACTCTAAAATAAAGAAACACCTGGTCATTTGTCAGGAAGCAGGGCCGTGTCGGATAGCGCTTGATAGAGGGCGGGTTGGTAGAAGTCGCCGATAGGGATGCGGTCCTGCCCGATCAGGATGTGGTTGCGCTCGATGGCTTCGATCGCGGCCTGGCTGACGATGAATGATTTGTGGACACGGATGAAATTCTCTTTGGGAAGTACGGACTCAAGGGTCTTCATCCTCATCAGGGACAGGATAGGGGCTGATGATCCGCTCAGGTGGATTTTCACATAGTCCTTCAGACCTTCGATGTAGGTGATCTTGTCGAGGTCTATCTGCTGGAGGCGGTACTCGGTCTTGACGAATATGCTTTTGATTTTTCTTTGTGGGGTCACATCGGAGGGAGCAAAATGTTCCTTGGCCTTGAGAGCCGCTGAAAGAAAATCTTCATAGGAAATCGGCTTCAGAAGATAGTCCAGAGCCCTGACACGGAACCCCTCGACGGCATATTCACTGAACGCGGTTGTGAATATGATCTTTGTCCTTTCCGGCAGCATCTTTGATAGTTCCATTCCGCTGAGGTTCGGCATCTGGATGTCGCAGAACAGCAGATCCACCTGGTTGTCCTGAAGGAAAGAGTATGCAGCCGTCCCGCTCGTGAAACTTCCCTTGAGCGAGAGAAATGGAGTCTTCGTCACGTACGATTTCATCAGCCTGACAGCCAATGGTTCATCGTCAACAACTATGCAGCTAATCGTGTTCATACTCAAGCCTTTATTCTAAGCAGCGAACGGTAAACGCTCTGAACTCTGCCATATTCAAAGGAATATGCGCCCGGATAGAGCAGGTCGAGCCTTCTCTTGAGGTTCGTGATTCCTATTCCTGAACCGCTGCGGTCGGTGTCGTCCTTGGGGTGGCAACTGTTCTCGACGAGGCAGCGGACGTATTCATCGTCCTCGCTCAGTCTGATTCTGATGAAGGATCCAGAGGAGTCGCTGATGCCATGCTTGAAAGCATTCTCGATGAGTGGAATGAAGAGCAGCGGGGCGATTTGTCTGTCCGAAGATGTTTCCGGCAGAGAAACCTCCAACTTTACCCCCGATGTCAACCTTGCGCTCATCAGTTTGACATATTCCCTTAGGAACTCGCACTCTTTTGACAGAGGTACGGTGTCTTTCTGGCTTTCGTAGAGGACGTAGCGCAGCATTCCGCTTAGGTCGTGGACGGCTTCCTGCGCCTGTGTGGGGTCAATCTGGATCAGCGAGTAGATATTGTTCAGGGTGTTGAACAAAAAGTGCGGGTTGACCTGGCTTTTGAGATTGGCAAGCTCAGCCTCAGCTTGACTCTTCTCGATTTCCTTTCGCTGTGCCTCGTTGTTGTACCACTCAGTGGTCATTTTCACGGCCACCGCTATCCCTACTATCGCTATGTAGATGACTGTGTTGCGTACGGCGAAACTGATTGTGTCAAGCGTGGAGTGCGGCGGAGGCATCGTGCCGGGGGAGGCAAAGAACCTGAAAAAGAGATGGACGGCTACACTGACCTTGGCGATCAGAAGCACGTTCCAGAACAGGAACGCCCGGAATCGCTTGTTGGACAGAAAATGCTTTATCAGGAATAAGTAGTTTGTGTAGAACACGACAACAAACGAGATCACCACCGGCAGGAAGCGCGAGTAATCCACCCCGCCGTGAAGCGGCCTCCCCGGCTGCGGCGAGAAGAACGGCATCGCCAGTATCACCGCCCAGATCGCCAGATGAATGAACCAACCACTGTTTTTTCGCATATTCATTATCGTTGTCGCAAAGATTTGTGAAAGAATTCCTTGCGTAAGACAGGAGAGATCGGGTGGTGCGAGACGCGGTAAATGTCATTGATGTCTCCGGACAGGTTGCAGACATTCAGCCCGCTGATTTCTGAGATGTACAGGCAGTTGTACTTTTCTGTCTGTCCGTCTTGGATGCCCATCGTGTAGCGGAGAATGTCCAGAACCTCGATCTCGCTGAGGCTGTCCTTGCTGAACACGTAAAGATCCAGAGTCTTGAAGGATCCGTAGAACCCGTCTCCGGCCTTGCGGACCTTGCTTTCGATGATCCGGCGCATCGGAAGTGCCATTGACCAGTAGTCATATTCCTTTGTGCCGACATAACGTCCTCCCTGAAGACCGTAGCCATAACCGGAAGACATGATCGTGTCGAAATCATCGCGCTCTTCCGGAACCGGGGATATCCCCGCCATCTCTTTGAGCATTGACTGAGCGGCCTCCTTTGTCTCCGGCATCGCCCTCGTCACCTCAATCCCCAGCGAGACCCCGTCCGGACTCTGAAGATCCGGCCTGTCCTTGTTCAACAGTTCCGCGAACCTCCTGTCCAGCAGCGTCTCCAGCGAAATCTTCGCATATCTCTCAAAAAAGCAAGTGTCAAACTGACTCATATTCTTTCTTTTTCCAAATATCGCAAATCCGAGTTGTTTTTACAAATCCTGTTCCTTGCTTTTTCGCTGTCTCTGCTACTCGTAGCGGATGGCTTCGATCGGGTCGAGGTTAGAGGCTTTGCGGGCGGGGTACCAGCCGAAGAAGATGCCGATGACGGTGCAGACAAGGAATGAGAGGATGATGCTCCATGGCTGGATCAGAATCGGGTAGGAGAGGACGACCTTGACAATGTACGAGGCGGCCACGCCAAGAATAACCCCTAAAAGTCCACCTGTTATGCTGATCAGTGTGGCCTCGATCAGGAACTGGGCGAGGATGTCCCGGCCTTTGGCGCCGATGCTCATCCTGAGGCCGATCTCCTTGGTCCTCTCGGTGACGGAGACATACATGATGTTCATGATTCCAATGCCGCCCACGAGGAGGGAAATTCCCGCTACAGCAGCCAGAAGGGTTGACATCATGTCGCTTGTGCTGGTCATCATTGATGAAAGTTCTTGCTGCGAGCGGATGTTGAAGTCATCATCATCGGACTCCTTGAGCTTGTGGTTGCGCCGTAAGACATCAGTTATCTCGCTGATTGCCTTGTCGGTATATTCCTCACTCAGCGCTGAGCAGACGATTTCCTGAAGATAGGTGACAGCGAGGATGCGCTTCATAACGGTGGTGTATGGAGTGATGATGAGGTTGTCCTGATCCATTCCCATGCTGTTGTAGCCTTTGCTCTCCAGCACACCGACGATGCGGAACGGAATGCTGCCGAACCTGATGACCTTGCCGACAGGGTTCTCACCGTCGGTGAAGAGCTGGTCGATGACCGTTTTCCCGACCAGACAGACCTTTGCGGCTGTCTTGATGTCCTGTTCAGAGAATATGTCACCGTCCTGCACCTTGTACCCTCGGATCTCAAGAAACTCCTCGTTGACACCATAAACCGAGGTAGGTGTGTTGTTCGCTCCATAGACCGCCTGGCCAGAGGAACTGACGGAAGGGGAGGCGAGGGAAATGTGCGCGCACTCCTTGCGGATGTCCTCGAAGTCCTTGACTTTAAGGGTCTGCATGTCATCGGCACTCAGGCGGACACCACCCCTCATGTCCTCTCCCGGATGGATCATGATCATGTTGGAGCCCATCTCGCTGATCTCGGCCTGTATGCTCTTCTTGGAACCTTGGCCGATGGCGAGCATCGTGATTACCGAACCGACACCGATGATGATGCCGAGCATGGTTAAAAATCCCCTGAACTTGTTGTTGCCCAATGCTTTCAGGGCTATTCTGAATAGATTCGCGAAATTCATGACTAAAATCATTAGTGAATATTCATACTCATAGCAGAGTTATCATTGAATATGTCAGCAATCCTTCTCTTCTGGCAACTTTGAGAGCGCCTCGGCGGCATCAAGAATATGCTCGTTCAGCACATCGCTTGTCACCCGACCGTCACGCAGAGTGATGGTCCGTGTGCTGTAGTTGACAATCTCCGGATTGTGGGTCACGAATATGATCGTCCGGCCCTCGGAATGGAGCTTCTGGAACAATACCAGCACCTCGAAACTCGTGCGGGTGTCCAGATTGCCGGTGGCCTCGTCGGCGAGTATCACTGCCGGATCGTTCACAAGCGCCCTTGCGATGGCTACCCTCTGCATCTGTCCTCCGGACATCTGGTTGCTTTTATGCTCCAGCCTGTCACCCAGACCGACGGCCTTCAACGCCTCGACCGACCGGTCGTACCTTTCTTTCTTTGAATATTTCGGATTGTACATCAACGGCAGCTCCACGTTCTCGATGGCTGTGGTCTTCGGCAGAAGATTGTAGTTCTGGAATACGAATCCGATCTTGCGGTTGCGCAGTGTGGCCCGCTCGTTCTTGTCCATTGTCCTGACCGAAACCCCGTCGAG
>DCCQ01000123.1 GCA_002314195.1 Bacteroidales bacterium UBA1077
AATCTTGTCATCAGGGGAATTTGTATGCTCGTCCTCGTAATTCATGATGCAGATTACCTTGACAGACGACAGGACATAGTCTTCATCTCCACGTTTTACCTGCCTCATCACCAGCCTTGATCCATAGTAGAACAGTCGGTCTCGCTGATCGAAACGTGATGCCTTCTGCATCTCGACCAGAATAGTCCCTTTTGGCGTCTGACAAAGAAGGTCAAATAGTATCCTCTTGTCATGCGGTGAGACATCCGTCAGTTCTGTGTTCCGGAACTCTACCGAGGTGATGTCCTCCTGAAGGATGTCGTTAAGTAGTCGAACCAGCAAGTCTGGGTGGTTTTGGAACAGATACTTGAACGCCCAGTCGCAGGTAAGGTCAAGGTACTCAGGTGTGGCGAGATGCTGGGCGTAGGCGTCTTTCTCCTCCTCCGACATTCCGACGAACCGCCCGTCACCCTCGATCAACCTGCGGCAGTGGCGGTAGCGCTTAAGGTACTGTTCCTCCTCCGACAACTCAGCCAAGCGATCTGCGGTTTTCTGGCCATCCGTGGCTTCCAGATCCGCGGTCTCTTGGTCAACGTCATCCTGTCCAATGTTCCGTCGGTCACTTAAGTCACGGCCGACGGTTTCCTGTTCAATGGTCTTTGGGTTAATGGTTGTTTGGCCATCGGCCTTACACCTGGCTGCCTTATTTGTCTCCGAAGTCTCCATAGTTGAAGTTGTTTTTAGTACTTGATTGGTTACAAAACTCCGAACACGTGTCGGAATCCATCCGCAATATCGGGATTATAAACGTAAAAACGATAAAGAAACATATAGGATTCATAAAAAAACAGAATTTTTTCACGTCTTACCCCCAAAGAAACCACCGCTTAAGCCACAACACCCTGCCTTCTCTCTCGGCAAAGCCATCACTCCAACTCTCTCCTCGCCTGTCCTGACCAGTTCAATCAGGTCCAACTCGGAGGTAACATTGATATTGAAGAAGCACAAATTCGGCCTCTCATCGAAGGTTCGACCCTAAGCCATAGGGAACTTCAAGCACCATTGGGCAGCACATTAAACCATAATCGCTGCCCTAGAGTGCTCGCTGCACCCATGGGCGGCATTTTTAGCCATTATCGTCGCTCAAGAGTGTTCAGCGAGATCCTTACCCCCCCCCTATAAATAATCCAGAAGATCACCTATGAACGTTAACGTGAACTCGATAGAATCAAGAAGCTGTTTTGATTTATTTGAAATGTTCTTTGAGGTGAAAAAACTTGGAATAAATAAACGGAAACAATCCCAACACCTGTATCGTTGAGTGTAGGGTACACGCAAGCGAATACAGATGAATGGTGTTGTCGAAGTCCCTATTCCGTTGACTTTATGGAGAGTGCGGAAACACTTTCACCTAATATGCAAGTTCTGGGCTCAATGGCCTAAAACGATGCTTATATAGCAATATTTTCGCAGATGACAACACCTGTGAGGATGGCTCCGAGGCAAAGATAACGGGACTGCGTGGCATGCCAGACGGTGATATTCAATGTAAGCGTATCGGCAATTATTTTTCAAACGATGGTAAGGCTAAATTGGCACAATTTGTTAAATTTGCAGTCCACAAATTGTTTTGAATTAATAACTAAAGAGATATTATCATGAAAAAAACATTTTTGATTCTCATGGCGGTCATGATGTCACTTCCGTTCAACGCGTCAGCCAAAAAACACAAGACCGCCGACATCAATGTGATTTCTTACAACATCCGTATGGGAACGGCGGATGACGGGACCAATTCCTGGCAATACCGTTACCCGGCGTCAGCGATGATGATTCTGGATCAGAAGCCGGACATATTCGGGATTCAGGAAGCCCTGGACTTTCAGTTCAAGTATCTTCAGGAATATTGCACCGGCTATAAGGGAATCGGCGTGGGACGTGAAGATGGGAAGCACAAGGGCGAGCACATGGCCATCTTCTACAACAAGAAGGCCATCAAACTGATCAAATGGGGGACGTTCTGGCTGTCTGAAACCCCGGAGAAGCCGTCAATGGGCTGGGATGCAGCCTGCTTCCGCTCCGCCACTTGGGCACTGATGAAGGACAAGGCCAGCGGCAGGAAGTTCTACTACGTCAACACCCATCTTGATCACGTCGGTTGGGAAGCCCGCAAGAATGGTCTCAAACTGATTGTGGACAGGATCGCGGAAATCAATCCGGAGAATTACCCGATGATCCTTACCGGAGACTTCAACATGAGGATAGACCGGCCGGAGTTCGATGACCTGAAGAATATCATGCAAAATGCCCGCGAGGTTGCCGTCAAGACCGACCACCACGCCACATTCAATGATTGGGGCAAGGCTCCGGAAGATGAGATCATCGACTACATTTGGTTCAAAGGATTCAGCAGCTGCACTGAATATCAGACCATCACAAAACCGTACATGGAAAGGGCCTACGTCTCCGACCACTACCCGATCAAGGCCACGCTGATATTCTAGGAATCACAGTTCCTGACGAGGATGAATATATTCAAAAAAAGGGAATCGCTCATCATTGCCGTGACGCTTGCCATGGCCACATCGGCCTTTGCCCAAGGAACGCTAAGGCAGGATTCTCCGGAGCGTCACGGAATGAATCCCGAGAAACTCGCACAGGTTGACAGAGTCATCAATGATGCGATAACAGCCAAGGAGATACCTGGAGCCGTGCTCTCTGTGGTCAGAGGCAACGACATCGTCTATCTGAAAGCCTACGGCGACAAATCCGTTGTGCCGGCCGTTGAGCCGATGACGACTGAAACTCTCTTCGACCTCGCTTCCGTCAGCAAGTGCGTGGGCACAACCCTCTCCTTCATGCAATTGATCGAGAACGGGCACGTCCGTCTCACCGACAATGTGGACCGGTATATTCCCGGCTTCAAGCCATGGACAGATCCGGGAAGCGGCGAGACCGTTGACATCACTGTCAGAGACCTTTTGTCACACACCTCCGGACTGGCTCCTTACATCAATGCAGACACGTTTGTCAAGGAATATGGCGGCAACAATCCTGAGAAGATTGAGTGGTACATCGCCACCAAGGTCAAAAGGAACTTCCGTCCCGGCACCGACTTCATGTACAGTTGCTTGAACTTCGTCACCCTGCAGCGGATTCTGGAAAGGGTCACCGGAGAAAAGCTCTATGAATATGCCCAAAAACATGTCTTCGATGTCCTCGGACTGAAGCACACCTGCTATTTTCCGTTGATCTACGACCCTGCTGTCAGCAACTCAGCAGAATTGGCAAGGCTCTGCGCTCCGACAGAGGTGCAGGCAGACGGGAAGCCGTTGACAGCACAGGTACACGACCCGATGGCACGCAGGATCATGGGCGGCAATTCCGGCAACGCCGGTGTGTTCTCGAACGCTGAGGATCTATCGGCGATTTGTGCTGCCTTAATGAATGGAGGATGTCTTGTCGACAAGAAAGGCAGCGCATTGGAATCCACCAGAATCCTCAGCCCTGCCACGGTAAGGCTGATGACCAGGATTCCGTCGCAGAACGCCCCTTCGGTCGGGCGAGCCCTTGGTTGGGACAAGAAGAGCCCGCACAGTGGTCTGCGTGGAGATCTGTTCAACCCTGAGACCACCATCATGCACACCGGATACACCGGCACCTCAATAGTCATCGACATGGGGAGCAAGACCACCGTCATCCTGCTGACAAACAGGGTTCACCCAGAGGACAAAGGCGGAGTGGGCCGTCTGCGCGCCCTCGTGGCCAACATCGTGGCCGGCTCGATCATCCAGGACCTATGAATCTGACCGCGCGCCGACCACCGAAGTGAACAAACAACCTAAGCGCACAGCAGATCCGCGGTCTCTTGGTCAACATCATCTTGGCCAACGATCCGCTGGCCGCTTAATTCACGGCCAACGGTCTTCCGGTCAATGGTCCTTTGGTTAATGGTTGTCTTGTCATCAGTCTTCCTCCTGACGGACCCGTTTGTCTCTGAAATCTCCATAGCAAAGTTACGTTAATTCTTGATTGGTCACAAAGCTCCGAACCCGTGCCGGAATCCATCCGCAAATCGCAATTATCAACGTAAAAAACGATAAAGAAACTTATAAGATTCTTAAAAAAAAGAAATTTTTCACTTCTTACCCCCAAAGAAACCACCGATTAAGCCGCAACACCCTGCCTTCACTCTCGGCAAAGCCCTCATCCCAACTCTATCCTCGGCAACCCAGGCAAGTTCAATCAGCCACGGTTCGGAGGCCACATTGATATTGAAGAAGCACAAATTCAGCCACTCAATGAAGATTCCGCCCTGAACCATAGGAGACTTCGATCACTCTTAGGCAGCACTTCAAGCCATTTTCGCTCCCCTGGAGTGCTCGCTGCACCCATGGGCGGCATTTTTAGCCATTATCGCCGCTCAAGAGCGCTTTGCAACATTCTTGAGCAACGTTTTGGCCCGAAAATGTCGCCCGAGCTCCCACTTCCGGGAAGTCACCGAGGAATATTAGATTCCCCGAATCAAATAGGCACCGCCGTTCCTCATTTTGGGAAATGGCGGCGTCATATTCATCACAGCAGATACCATTAATAGCCATCTCCATTCATATAACAAAAGTTCCATAACCAATTGACGTAACTGTCAATGGAATATTTATAGACATTAATTTTTACACTTCCTCAAAGCAGAAGCACCTATATTTTGAACAATGCCATCAAAGGCGAGCCTCCCTATGCCATCGTTATATTCATTAGAAATGATATTCGCACCAAAAAGAGAAACTTGCCGATGTTGCAGCCACGGTGGCAGAACCGATTTTAAGAGCCTTCGCTTTTCCGTTCTCAACCTTTGCCATGGGTCCATCGGAGGAAGACCTGACAACGGTCTGTTCCGTGGCATCATCAGGCTTCACCGTAGCGGTTAAGGTGATGGATAAATGGGGGGATAATCAATGGCAAAACAAGATCAATTATCACAGCAAGGTAAAATTTTATCATAAAATGATTATCATAAAATGACAAAATGTTATATTTGCAGTGTAAGATATTGTGAATATGATAAATCCATTCATCACGACTGGTTATGCCGGAGCCAAATATTTTTGCGACAGGGTCAAAGAGACAAAGGATGTGGTGGAACTGCTGACCAATGGCAACAACATCGCTCTTATCTCCCCGAGGCGTTATGGGAAAACTGACCTTATACGGCACTGCTTCTCACAAAAGGAAGTGAGGGATAGCTATCTCACTTTCATCATAGATGTGTATTCAACAAGTTCGTTGGCTGAAATGGCTGACAAGATGGGGAAAACAATTCTTGAACAGTTAAAGCCCAAAGGAGAGAAAGCGTGGGGAAAGTTTATCGGTTCCCTGACTTCACTCAGGGCCGGGATATCCTATGATGCTGCCGGTGTTCCATCCTGGACTGTCGAGATTGGTGACATCAAGAATCCGGCTGTCACTCTTGATGAAATATTCATGTATATTCAGAATTCAGGCAAGCCCTGCCTTGTCGCTGTTGATGAGTTCCAGCAGATTCTGAAATATGAGGAGAAGAATGTTGAAGCGAGCATAAGGACATACGTTCAGTACTGTACCAACGCCAACTTCATTTTTTCCGGCTCACAGAGAGAGATGATGGGAGCTATGTTCACATCATCCGCAAGACCATTCTACCAAAGTGCTACCATCATCAACCTTTCACGAATCGAGATGTCGGAATATTCTAAATTCTGTGACAGGCTGTTTGAAGAATATGGAAGGCATCTGGATGCTGATGTTGTTCCCACCCTGTACGAAGAATTTGACGGCATCACTTTCTACCTTCAGAAAATTATGAATGTTCTCTTTATGAGAACACACGAAGGTGAGATCTGCAATAAAGATAGCCTCTCCGAGGCAGTCAACTACGTTATTGATTTCAGTTCAGAGACTTACGAGGATCTGATCTATCTACTGCCGGAGAAGCAGAAACAGGTTTTGCTCGCCGTTTCAAGAGAGCGTAAGGCACAGAACATCACCTCGTCATCCTTTGTCCGGAAATATTCACTTACATCGGCCAGTTCCGTCAATTCAGCTGTCAAAGGTCTGCTTGACAAGGGGCTGCTTACTCAGAACCGTGGTATCTATCAAGTCTACGACCTCTTTCTGGATGTCTGGATCAGAGAGAGGTATCTAAAGTAAGTGGCTAGCGGAGGTTCAGATCAGCTCACGGATGATCTCATCGGAGGTGAAAAGGCGGTCCTCGGGGATGCGGATTCGTGTGCCTCGGATTATCAAAGCGCCTTCGCTCAAAAGAGCGTCAATGACGGAGCGGTCTGCCAATGAATATAATTCCGTGGTTTCAAGGCCTTTGTCTGTGCGGAGGGAAAGCATGATCCTCTCGACTCGGATGTCTTCCGGCGAGAGGGTCTCGAAATTTCTTGAATATGTTGTATGATTCCAGCCCAGACTACCATCTGTATTTTTATTCGGTTCATTGTCCAGTCTCACGGTCGAAGTTCGGTGCGGAAGTTCCTGGCTGTTCCAGGAGCGGACATTGCCGGTCAAGGAATGGGCGCCGGGGCCGAGACCCACATACGGTACCCTGCGCCAGTAGGCACTGTTGTGGACGGCCTCGAAGCCGGGTTTTGCGAAATTGGAGATTTCGTAATGATGATAGCCGGACCGTCTCAGGCAACGGCACAAGATGTCGTACTGCCTGAGGCATTGTTCTTCGGTAGCCTCAACATAACGGCCGTCAGTGACCATCTTGGCGAGGGAGCTTCCCTCCTCTATTGACAGTTGATAGGCTGAAATGTGCTCAGGAGCAAGGTTCAAGGCCTTTTCGATCGTGCCTATCCATGTTTCGTCCGTCAACTGGGACAGACCAAAAATAAGGTCAATGCTGATGTTCCGGACTCCACATTCGCGAAGAATCCGGAAGGCCTCAACGGCTCGCAGCGCGTCGTGTCTGCGATTCATCCAGCGGAGGATTCCGTCATTGAAAGACTGGACACCCATGCTGATTCGGTTCACGCCAAGGCCGACGAGTCCGCGGACATACTCGGGGCCCTTTTCCACAATGTCTTCGGGGTTCACCTCCATGTTGAATTCCTCGAACAGCGAGATCGTTTCGACAGGCTCAGCGACCGATTTCACCACCTCAACAATGCGGGCCAAAACATCAAGAGGAAGCACCGATGGGGTGCCTCCTCCTATGTAGAGCGTGTTGACCGCATCGTGAGCGGACATATTCAATGAAAGTTCCTCCTGACGGCTGTGGATCTCCGCAATGACGGCGTCAGCATATTCATTGAAAGTCTGCCCGCTCCGGCATATTTCCGAATAAAAGTCGCAGTAGGTGCAGAAACTGCCGCAGAAAGGAACGTGAATGTAGATCACTGACTATCGGAGCAACAATTCGGTCTTGCCGAGGAAAGCCTGAGAGGTGTAGGCCTCGACCGTGTAGATTCCGGCCTGGTAGGAAGGGATGTCGTTGAGGTAGATGCTCAGATCCACTTCCTTGCCCTCGTAATCAACCTGACGTGAAGCCGATGCGACCATCGTCTGACCATTGAAGGTGAACGAAGTCTGGGTGCTGTTGGTGAGGAGGATTCCGTCCGGATCCTTGACACGCAGATAGACTCTTACAGGTCCCTTAGGAGCCAGATCGTTCTCGACAAGGCTGAGGGACGCGAGAAGCCTTACCACCCTGCTGCTTCTGTCGGTAACCTTGTCGGAACCGTTGTAGGCAGCGACACTCAAGCCTCTGGACTTGATGACTGATCCGGCTGCCACCTGACCGGAAAGGTTCTCGACCTGCCCCTTGAGGTCAGCGTTCTCGGCACGGCTCTCGGCGGCCTCGCGACGGGCGGCGGCGGCATCGGCTGTAAGCTTGTGGTTCAATGTGTTGAGGGAATCAATCTGCACGATGTAGTTTCTCATGATGCTGCGCAGGGTTCCGAGTTCCTTCTCGTACTGACGCATCTTGCGGCGGTTCGTGGCCTCGGTCTTCTGGATTCTCTCTATCAGTTGGTTGACCTCCTCCTTTGATGAGTCCAACTGGCTGTTGATCGAAGCGTAGTCGGATGACAGGCTGTCATAGTCGCCCTTCAAGGCGATCATCTGCTGGGTAAGGTCATCCTTCTCAGCGTTAAGATCCTTTACAAGGCTGGACTTGGAGAACCAAATGTAGGCAAGTCCCGCGGCAAGAATCACCGCCACCGCCACAAGAATCCACATCGTCTTCTTGAGGCTTTCATTCTTTCTCTCCTGCTCTTCGCGCTCACGGCGCTCCTGGATAGGATCTATTTCTGCCATAGTCTTTCGATTTAATGATTAATGACACAAAAATAACAAAACTATTTCATATCTTTGCTTGGTCAGCAAAAATCAGACTATTACAAAAATCGGACTATTTTATGAAATATTTTGTCAGAGCGGTCAAGTACTTTTTCTATTTCACAATCCTGTTTGTGGTCATCATGGCCGCGCTTGTGTTCCTCGGGGTTGTCAAGGCCGATGTCAGCCTGATGTTCCGCGATGGTTATAAGTCCCTGTGGCAGATTGCATTGCTGTTTGCGTTCGTGTCGGCTTTCTACCCAAGATTCGGCTTCATCAAAAGATCGGTCATGCTGAAAGGTGAATATTCCGACCTTCGTGGCGGGATTATTGAATTTATGGAGATGCGCGGCTACCGTCTCGAAAGCGAGAACGGCGAGAGCATGACTTTCCGCCTCCGCTCCAAGTTCAGTGCCTTGTTCAAGATGTTTGAGGACAGGATCACGATGACCCGGGAGCTCGGCGGTTTTGAGGTGGAAGGCCTTACCAAGGAGGTGGTGCGGATTGTCGGCGGACTGGAGTACAAGTTCCGCGCGCCGGACGAGGATTAGAGTGATGACTATGCCAACGTGGCTCTCCAAAGCCACCAAAGCATTAGCATAACCCTTTAATATTCAAAGATTATGGCAGAAGAACTCAAGACTGTCGCGAAATTTGACAACGCGATGAGCGCCCACATTACCGCTGGCATGCTCAATGAGAACGGCATCCCTGCCGCTGTGTTCGGGGAGAATTCCTCCTACGTTTCACTGAACTATGTTGATCCAGTCGAGGTCAAGGTCAACGCCGCCGACTACGATGAAGCCATGGCCCTTTTGGCACAAGACAACAAGGCAGAGTAGCCTTCACCGAATATGCTGACAGACTTGTCGGCAAAAATATAAGATCAGGTTCATTTGATCTTGCGGTAGAAAGTGCCGCTCTGCCCCTTAATGTGATATTCCTTGGTTGTGTTCCAGGTCTCGCCACTGTGGTAGATGCGGTTCTGGTCGCTTGTGCTGACATATTCATT
>DCCQ01000042.1 GCA_002314195.1 Bacteroidales bacterium UBA1077
TGAAGGAGAATGAATATCCCGTCATCGCCGGGTGCCCGTAGGTCTCGAACGGGAACTGTGTGCCTCGCCCGAGGCTGACCACCGTACCTTCGAAGTAGCAGGTTGATGAATATAGATACACGGCCCTCATGTCCTTGATGTTCGGCGAAGGCGGCAGGATGAGACTGTAGCGGGTCTGATGAGTGTAGTTCTGGCATGGAATCACCGTCAATTCACACTTGCCGTTCTCCAGCCACTTCTCTCCGTTGATCATCAAGGCCAACTCCCCAAGCGTCATCCCGTGGACTGTCGGAACCGGAAGCCAACCGACCCCGGACTTGAATCTCATATCAAGCACAGGGCCATCCACATAGAAGCCGTTCGGATTCGGTCTGTCAAGAATCATCACCTGCTTTCCGTCACGGGCGCAGGCCTCCATAAGATGATGCATCGTCACATAATAGGTGTAATACCTCAACCCGACATCCTGAATGTCAACAATCAGGACATCGAACTTGTCAGTCTTTTCCTTGCCAGGAATCTTAGAGCCGCCACCATAAAGGGAAAGTATCTCAATTCCGGTCTTCTCGTCCACGCTGCTGCTGATGTGCTCACCGGCATCAGCATTGCCTCGGAAGCCGTGCTCCGGAGAGAATATCGCCTTGACATCCACGCCTTTTTCAATCAAGGCATCAACTATGTGCTGGCCATATTCGATCTTTCCGCCCGGCACAGATGGCTCAAGAAACGGGATCAGGGAAATCTCATCAAACTTTTTTTTCTGGTCACTGAGTTTGTCGAAGTGACGGTGCGCTTCGACAGGCTCAGCGACCAAGCACCCACCATACTCAGCAAGCGCGTCAGCCAACTTAGAGCCGGTCACCGTGTCCCCGACTATTCCCGTCTGATTACTGAACACCGCCACCCTCTTCCCTTTCAGCAGCGGCAGGTACTCCTCGAACCTCTCATCTCCCAACACCACATTTCTTGAATATGTCCGAGCGAAGACTCCGTTAGTCGCAAATATTACTACGAAACTAATAATCAAAAACTTAAGATTATTCATCATAATTATTGGCTATTTTCTGGTTCAAGATACAAAATTCCGCAAATATCTCACAAAAAGGTTTGACTATCCGAAATATTCATTATCTTTGCAAAAGATCATTATGATATGATATTTGGCAAATAAAAACGGGCATCTGTCCCTATTGCAGATGTCCGTTTTTTGAAAATCACCGAGGGGGGAGATAATTGAGAGGGAGCCGATTGTTCTACAGCCAAATATCAACAAATCATAATGAAAAAGAGAACAATTCAAATCTTCTTTCACATCTCCATTAAAGTCGAGGTAATCAGACCTGTCCGGGTGAAGGCGTACAAACGCTTCCGCTTCGGCAAGATTGAAAGAGTACGAAGCCATTACCGAAAGTATTAGGGTACTTATCGGTAAATTGTAAGACTCTGAGCCGCAAGGCTATCTGCTTTATCCCCCTCGGTTTTTTAATTTCGGCAAACTTACATAAAAATCCGCGATTTTACGCCCGTCTCATAAGAAAGATACGGTTTTTTAGAGGAAATATAGATAAAAAATCGGAAACCTTACCGGATTCTTAAAAACTGAATTACATTGTTTGAAATGAAAATCTTTCAAACAATGCAATACAATTCTTGAGTATTACTGCAAGGAGCCGCCGACGAGGTCGAGGATCTCGGAGGTGATCTTTTGCTGGCGGCCTTTGTTGTACTCGAGGGTGAGTTCCTGAAGGAGGTCGTTGCCGTTGTCGGTGGCGAGCTGCATCGCTACGGTGCGGGCGGCGTGTTCGGCGGCGGCGCTATCCAGCAGGGTCGAGAATATGCAGAGACGGACCACTTTCGGAATAAGAACCTGAACGAGAGTTTCGGGAGAGGGTTCAAGGATAATGTCGGACGCTCCGGCAAGCAGGTGGTGAGGTTGCTTAACCTCTGACCCAGGCTCCTCTGATGGCTCAGCGACCCTACCGGCATGAAGGTCAGTGGTGGCGTCGGCAAGTGAAAGGGGCAGATATGTCTGTCGTGAGGTCGGCTGTGAAGAGGTGGATTTATAGTGATTATAAACGAGTTCCACCTTGTCGAAACGGCCTGAGACAAATCCGTCCAGCAGTTCCTGCGCCAAGGCCGATGCTGCCTCATAAGACGGAGAATCTGACATCTTCGTAAAATCCGAAGGGCTTGGAAAGCCCAGTTTCTTCATCGCCTCCGACATCTTGCGGCCAACTGAATAGACCACGATGTCGGCATCCAGGAGACCAGAGACACGATATTCATTGATCACCGCCGTGGCCTCACGGATGGCGTTGGAATTGAACGCGCCGCAGAGCGAGGAATTAGAGGCGAAAGCGACAATCGCGACCTTATGAACTTCGCGCCCGGCCATTAATGAATACGCCCCGTCCGTTCCCGCTTGGCCGCAATGGTTCGACATGTTCGCCTTCAGCCCCGAGTCTTCCTCAGGTGCCTGAGCGGAAACATTCACAGAACCCATCAGGTCGATGAGCATTCCATGCAGACGCTTCTCGTACGGAAGCATATTCCCGATCGCCTGCTGCGCCTTGTGCAACTTGGCGGACGCGACCATCTTCATCGCCGAAGTGATCTTCAGCGTGCCGCTCACCGAAGCGATCCTATCCTTTATTTCCTTTAGAGATGCCATCTGACTTTATGAATATTACGCCTTGTGAGACTGTGCCAGAATCGATTTCACCACTGCGGCAGCCTCATTCTCGATTATACCGGTGATAGTCTCATCAATTTTGCCGACCGACAATGGATCAAGCACATCCTTCTGATGCGCGGCCTTCATCCTGGTCAGGAACTCTGACTGGAACTCAGCCACCTGATCGATTGCGATATCGCTCATCAGAGCATGAGTGCCGCAATAAAGGATGGCCACCTGCTCCCCTACCGGCATCGGTGAATACTGCCGCTGAATCAAAAGCTGGTTGTTCTTACGGCCCTTGTCCAAAGCCATCGCGGTCACCTTGTCCATGTCCGAAGAAAACTTCGAGAAGGACTCAAGTTCGTTGAACTGTGCCTGGTCAATTTTCAGAGTACCAGCCACTTTCTTCATAGACTTGACCTGAGCCGCGCCACCGACACGGGACACTGAGATTCCGACATTGATGGCAGGGCGCTGTCCCTGATTGAAAAGACCGGACTCAAGGTAGATCTGACCGTCAGTGATAGAGATCACGTTTGTAGGAATATAAGCGGACACGTCACCGGCCTGTGTTTCGATGATAGGCAGGGCCGTCAAAGAGCCACCGGCCTTGACCTTGCTCTTCAACGAATCAGGAAGGTCATTCATCTGTTCCGCGACCTCTTGCTGGTCAATGATCTTGGCGGCCCTCTCAAGAAGCCTTGAGTGGAGGTAGAACACATCTCCTGGATAGGCCTCACGTCCGGAAGGACGACGCAGAATCAGGGAAACCTCACGGTAAGCCACGGCCTGCTTTGAAAGGTCGTCATAGACGACGAGGGCGGAACGGCCTGTGTCACGGAAATATTCCCCGACAGCGGCTCCGGCGAACGGTGCGAAATATTGCAGGGCAGCGGGATCGGCGGCGGTGGCGGCGATGACAACTGTGTAGTCCATCGCCCCTTTGGCACGGAGAGTCTCAACTATGTTCGCCACCGTAGAACCTTTCTGGCCGATGGCAACATAGATGCAATAGACAGGCTTTCCGGCTTCATAGTTGGAACGCTGGTTGATGATTGTGTCGATGGCGATGGCGGTCTTCCCGGTCTGACGGTCACCGATGATGAGTTCCCTCTGGCCACGGCCGATAGGAACCATCGCATCGATAGCCTTAAGACCTGTCTGGAGAGGCTCGGTCACAGGCTGGCGGAAAATCACTCCCGGAGCCTTGCGCTCAAGAGGCATCTCTGTCAGGTCGCCCTCAATCTTTCCTAGTCCGTCAAGAGGCACGCCAAGCGGGTCTACAACCCTTCCGAGCATCTTCTCTCCGACCTTTATGGAAGCGATTCTTCCTGTCCTTCGGACTGTCATTCCTTCCTTGACCTCGTCTGTAGGGCCGAGAAGCACGGCTCCTACATTGTCCTGCTCAAGGTTCATCACGACACCCTTGACACCGCTTCCAAATTCGAGCAACTCACCGGCCTCGGCGTTGGTCAAACCGTACATTCTGGCCACACCATCGCTGACCTGCAAGACTTTGCCGATTTCCTCGAACTGGAGGGAAGTGTCAATGTCTTTCAGTTGCTCAAGAAGCACTTGAGAGACTTCACTTGGTTTTATGTTGTCCATACTAAACTATTCTTCTATTCATTTCTTTGAGTTGATGCCTTATGACATCAATCTGACGTACGACACTGGCATCCAAGACGGTGTCCTCCACCTCGAACACAAAGCCCCCTATAAGAGACGGATCAACTTTGGTCCTGAGAATCAGCCCGTCACCGGTTTCTTTTTCGATCAAGGCACGCAGACGGGACTCAAGATCCGGACGCTGTGATCCGACTGCCTTAGGATCCGAAGATGCAGGATCAGTGGCCAACAATGCAGGATCAGCGACCACAAGCGTGGCGCGCTTAATGTGACGCGAGCGGTAATATTCATTAATGAAAGCCGTGAACACACGGCGCGCATAGCCAACACGGCCATTGCGGATCAGCAATTCCACAAACTTTCGCAAGTCAGGTGCCATTTTCCCATCCAAAGACGCATCAAACAATCCTAGTTTTCTGGCGGATGGGATTGACGGATTATCAATGTCACGCTGGAATTCAGGGATTTCCGAAAGAGCCCTGCCAACAGTCTCGACCTGCGACGCGACCTCACTCCCGGAGCCAGTCTCATCAACCAGTTCAAGAAGAGCGGTGGCATAGCGTGTCGC
>DCCQ01000143.1 GCA_002314195.1 Bacteroidales bacterium UBA1077
GAGGGTTCTTGGGACAACTACGTTGGTGTCTGGGACTATGCCTTCAGCGAATCCGCGGCTAAGAAATATGGTGTCGGAGTAGGTGGGCATGTGATGATAAGAGACTGGAACTCCGGAATTTATCATGATGCTAATGTGGTGGCGATCTACAAGGACATGCCGATGAATTCCGATCTGTCCAGTTTCGAGGCCATGTGCCCGATCGGAGACCAGGCCATAGACAGTTGGGGCGAATGGAGCTACCCTTATTACTTCAAGGCCAAGGATGGTGTGTCCAAGGATGATCTTGAGGCCGCCACGCGCAAGGTTATGGAAGACTTGATAGGAAGTGATTCCGACGCCGGCGATGAAGAGAAGGCGGAATCAATCAAACGCACGAGAATCCATCTGATCCCTCTGACTGAGACCTACTTTGATCAGACAATAGCGAACCGTAACGGTGCCAGCGGCAACAAGTCAACGACTTACACCTTGCTTGCCGTGGCTCTTCTGGTCATCATCATCGCGTTCATAAACTTCGTGAACTTTTTCTTTGCCCTCGTCCCTGTGTGTGTGCATTCGGTCAACACCAGAAAGGTTCTCGGAGCCTCAAGGGCGAGCCTTATCCTGGACTGCGTGATGGAGGCGGTGTCTCTGATAGCCATTTCGTTAGCCTTGGCGGCTGCTGTCGTGACGCTGTTCCAGACCTCCACAGCAGCGAACCTCATCACCTGCTCCACAGCGTTCGGAGCGAATATGTCCGTAGGCATATTCACAATCATTCTTGGACTATTCTTCGCAGTTGTGGCGAGCCTTTATCCGGCTTTCTACATCACCTCCTTCTCACCGGCGCTTGCACTAAAGGGATCGTTCGCGTCAAGCTCCAAGGGTCGTGTGTTCAGGTACTTGCTTGTAGGACTTCAGTTCCTGATCTCCATTTCGCTGATCATCTGCGCCACTTTCGTGGGACTTCAGAGAAAGTATATGCTCAGCCACGATATGGGATTTGACCGTGAGGAACTCATCACCGCCAATCTGAACCGTACAGTCGCCAAATCCGCAGAGGCCCTGGGTTCCAAATTGAGGGAAGATCCCCAGATCAAGGACATCTCATGGGCGGATGGTGACCTTGTGCGGCCGAGCCGAATGGGTTGGGGTAGAATGTACAAAGGAGAACAGATCAGCTTCCAGTGCTATCCTGTCGCTTGGAACTTCCTGCGGTTCATGGGTATTCCGGTTGTTGAAGGCCGTGACTTCACCCAAGCAGACGAGCAGAGCGAGAACGGAGTGTTCATATTCAATGAGACCGCGAAGAACAAGTTCGGCTTCACCTTGGAGGAGAAAGTGCCGGGGCATATGGATGAGGGAGATGCCGAGGTGGTCGGTTTCTGCCGCGATTTCAATTTCACTTCATTGAAGAACGAGGTGTCTCCTTTGGCTCTGTACATATTCGGAAAACATCCTTGGCGCTCTCTCACAACGCTTCTGGTGCGCACCGAGAAGAACGCCGACATCCCGGCAATCATGAAGAAAATCGCTGCCGCGGTTTCCGAGATTGATCCGACTGTCAATCCTGATGACGTTGAGGTCCAGCTCTTTGACAAGAAACTTCAGGGACAGTACGAGACAGAGGCCAACTTCTCCCGCCTCATCACTCTCTTCACCCTGCTTGCGATCATCATCTCGCTGATGGGAGTATTCGGGCTCGTGATGTTCGAGACAGAGTACCGCCGCAAGGAGATCGGTGTAAGGCGTGTGAACGGAGCCACGATAGGTGAGATCCTCAAGATGTTCAACATTGAGTTCGCGAGGATCGTGCTGATCTGCTTCGTGATAGCGACTCCTATCTCATGGTGGATAGTCAACCGCTATCTCTCCGGGTTTGCCTACAGAGTGCCGATTTACTTCTGGGTGTTCGCTCTGGCGCTTGTCGCTGTGCTGCTGATCACGGCTCTGGTCGTCACAGCACGCTGCTACGGAGCTGCCACCGAGAATCCAAGCGTCACGCTGAAGAAAGAATAGCCATGACCTGTCGGAACTCTGGCCTCTTGAATATAAATTTAGAGAAATCAGCACGTTAGAAAAACTTTTTTCAATGAATATGTTGGAGCGGCTCGCTATTTGCGGGTCGTTCCTTTTTGTTAACCGGCGGGAAGTGCCCGGTTTGCTATCAGGCATATTCCCGTCAAATCCAACCACATAATTTATGAAGCGTTCAACTATTTTTATCGCCATCGCTTTGGTCGCAGCGGCCTTGATGGCATCGTTTCAGAACTGCCGCGCCTGCACAGGCATCACCCTCAAAGCCAAGGACGGAACCAAAGTCGTAGCCCGCACGATCGAGTGGGCCGCCTCCGACAATGAATGCCGTTGGGTAGTCGTACCGCGCGGGCACACTTGGAAATCCTTCATCCCCGGTGGCGGGACCGGCAGAAGTTTTACCAATGAATATGGCTACGTCGGTGTCGCTGTGGTCCAGGACGAGCTGATGATGGAGGGAATGAACGAGAAAGGCCTCTCCGCCGGCCTGTTCTATTTCCCTGACTACGGAAAGTATGAGGAATATTCGGAATCCAATTATGACTCGAACATCTCTGATTTCCAACTCGTTTCTTATATTCTTGGTCGTTGCGCCACTGTTGACGAGGTCAAGGCCGAGATCGCGAAGGTGCATATTCATGGATTCGACCCTCGTTCCTCGACGGTGCATTGGCGGTTCGCCGAGCCTTCCGGTCGCCAGATTGTGTTGGAGATCATTGACGGGAAATGCATCTTCTATGAGAACACGGTCGGTGTGCTGACCAACTCTCCGTCCTTCGACTGGCATCTGACCAATCTCAACAACTACGTCAACCTGCTTCCGGGACGCACCGAACCTCACACACTTGGGAATATGTCCCTGTCCTCTTTCGGTGGAGGAAGCGCGATGCTCGGTCTGCCAGGAGACTTCACCCCGCCTTCAAGGTTTGTCCGCGCGGCCTTCTTCCAGAACACCGCTCCTGTGAAGCCGAACGCTGCTGAGTCAGCCATTCAGGCCTTCCATATTCTTGGATCCATGGAGATTCCGATAGGGGCGCAGTTCTCGGAGGGACAGGAGCCGGCAGACATTCCTAGTGCCACCCAGTGCACATGTGTCAGTGACATGTCAGGTTTGTGCTTTTACTGGCGATCAATGTATGATGGAAGGATCAGATGTATTGATTTAAGTAAAGCTGACTTTACCGGGAAGAAATTGATGTCTTCCCTACTCGTGCCGGAGAAGAAAGAGACTGTGGCGTACATTGATTTTAACCGTCAGAATTTATGACAAAATGGCAGGATGTGACGTGTGGTCTGCCTTTTGATTTGATGAATAATGTTTTTGAAAATTAAACAAGTATTTAAAACATCAATATTATGATTTCAGAGAATCTGCAAAAAGCGTTCAACGATCAGATCGTTGCTGAGCTTTGGTCTTCAAATCTGTATCTTCAGATGGCGTTCTACCTTAAGAAGGAAGGATGGAACGGCGCAGCAAACTGGCTATTCAAGCAGTCAGATGAAGAGAAAGAGCATGCTGTCAAGTTGGCCGACTACCTTATCAAGCGTGGTGGCGAGGCAAAGGTCGGAATGATAGATGTCGTTCCGGACGGTTGGGGTTCAATCAAGGATGTGTTCAACAGTGTCTATGAGCATGAGTGCAACATTTCCAAGATGATAGATGACCTTGTTGACACAGCTTCGGCTGAGAAGGACAAGGCCACTCAGGACTTCCTTTGGGGATTTGTGCGTGAGCAGGTTGAGGAAGAGGCTTCTGCCCAGGAGATTGTCGACATGCTCAGAAGAGCGGGAGAGGCTGGTGTCTTCTTTGTTGACGCTGAACTTGCCAAGAGGTAGTTTTTTACGATGAAAACTTCAGAAAGGGTTGACCGGGATTCCGGCCAGCCCTTTTTTGTTTTTAAGGCTAAAATTGATAAATTTACGTACGAATATTAAATAATGAATAGTGATGTCACGTTTTCTTGACCCACCAAAGGCGGGCAAACCTCTCGCGGAGGATAAGGTGGACAAAACCTATAAGGCAATGCGTGCCAAGGTCTTTCTGGGTGCGTTTTTCGGTTATGCTGCCTATTATCTTGTGCGCAAGAACCTATCTCTCGCGGCCCCGGACATGATCCATGACGGGATCATCGACGCCGGAAAGGCCGGACTTGCGATGTCCGCTGTCTCGATTGCCTACGCGTTCTCCAAATTCATCATGGGAAGCGTTTCCGACAGGTCTGACGCAAGGAAGTTCCTTTGCGTGGGCTTGGTCCTGTCTGCACTGACGATGATTTTGACAGGACTTATACCGTTCGGGACGAACACAGCTGTGAACACCGCAATCATATTCACTCTTATGCTTGTCGTCGGCTGTCTGAGCGGTTTCGGCTGGCCTCCTTGCGGCAGGATCATGGCGCACTGGTTCAGCCAGAACGAGCGGAGCTTCAAGATGAGCGTGTGGAATGTCTCCCACACCATCGGCAGCTTCTCGCTTGGCTTCCTCGCCATCGCCGGCGTGATGCTTTTCGACGCTTTCGGAGTGGCCCAGAGCTGGAGGGGAGACTTCATATTCCCCGCCGTCGTGGCTCTTCTTATCGCCGTCTTCTGCTGGTGGGCCATCCGTGACACGCCCGAGTCTTGTGGCCTTCCTTCCGTCCAGGACTGGAGAAAGGACTGGTCCGGAATCAAGTCCAAGGGCTTCGCTGACGAGAAACTTCCGTTCAAGACCCTGTTTGTGGACTATGTGTTCAAGAACAAGCTTCTGTGGATCGTCGCCATCTCCAATGTGGCCGTCTATATGGTCCGCTACGGCATCGGTGACTGGGCTCCGACCTATCTTCAGGAAAAGTCCATCATGACCGCCGCCGAGAGTAAGGTGGCATTCTCAGTGCACAACATAGTAGGCGCTGTCGGCACGCTTGCCTGCGGCTGGGCCACATCCAAGATATTCAAAGGCCGCTGCGCTCCGATGAACGTGATCTGCATGTTCTTCTGCCTGCTCGGAGTCCTTCTCTATTGGATGGTCGGTTCTGGGGTCATCGCCGCTTCTCCAGCCTTGCAGAAGACCTTGATCTACATCGCCTTGTGCCTTATTGGCTTCTTCATCTACGGCCCTGTGGCCCTGACCGGAGTCCAGGCCTTGAACCTCGTGCCTAAGAATGCCGCCGGCACCGCCGCCGGCTTCGTGGGCCTGTTCGGTTACCTCCTCGGAGATGCCGTCTGCTCCAAGATCCTGGTCGGTGGAATAGCTGTCGGCTCCTCTTGGGACACCGCCATGCTCTCAGTCGCCATCGGTGCCCTCATCGGAGTCTTCCTCTGCGCCCTTCTGATAAAGAGTGAAAGGAATCTGGCGAAATCCAACGCTTAGTTTTTGCTAGAGTTCCTTACTTACTGCAAGACGTTTTTCGATTCATCTGTTGCGGCTTTGCGGCACCTTGATGAGGCGTGTTGTGTCGTAGCCACGATGCTTGGCCTCGGCAACGTACTTGTTGATGGTTTCTTGGGAGGGGTTTGGGGTGCGGGACAGAATCCACAGGTAGCTGTCGCTTGAACTTCCCACGAGGGCCGTGGTGTAGTCATCGTCAATCATCAGAATCCTGTAGTCGGAATAGAAGAACAGGAAGAAGGACACTCTTAACAGGGCGGGGGCGGCCTCCGGATCCGGCTGTTTGGCCTTACCATGTGCTGTCTTTGATTTCCCATCCAGCCACCCTGAATTCAGAACTTCAATCTTGCCGTCATCCCGGAGGACATATTCAGCGCGGACATCGGTCATCCCTCTTTCAAAGGAGTGGTCGTATCTGGCGATTTCGTACCATGTTCCGAGATAGCGTGAGAGATCAAGCTTGGCGACGGGGGTGTTGTCGATGTTGCCTGCGTGCAGGGACATAGGGAGCAATGCTGATGCGGACATCACTGCCAACAATTTTAGGATACTTTGCATGATTTTAGGTTTTAATGTTATTGTAATTATTGGACAGTCAGTAATTTGCAAATATGATGCCTGATGTTGCGGCATATCATCCCCCTGTTTGGACAGCTCAGAGGAGTATAACAAATATACAAACGTGGCCAACCCTCCTTTTAAAGCGTTGTCAGGCAGTAAGGACCAGAGTAGAGTACGTCTTTACCGTTGAAGAGTTGCTGTAGCTCAGGGGTTTTCTCTAACTTGGATGTTGTAGTGATGATTGTCAGTGGCTTGTCGGAAGCGAGTGCGTCTTTGGCAAGACGGTCCGGATCCTTTCCGTAGTCAGTGATCTGACGGCCGATGTAGGCGTCAATGTTCTCAGGTCTGTGGAGAAATACTGTGGCCACGTCGGTGCCTTCAGGAACCTTGGCGCAGATCGCTCTGTAGCCGATGTACGGATTGATGTCCCTGACGACCGCGGAGGCGGAGAACACGGTCAGGAACAGGCTGGCTCCGAGAAGTATAGCCGGGATATTCCAGACTTTACGTTTGACGAGGAACCATATTCCCAAAGCATTCGCCAAGGTCAGCAGTATGACACCGTTTATTACCGGGACTTCATGTGCGAAAGGATATTCATTCAAAAGATCATCCACCGCCGGAATGTGTACTGCCCCTGAGAGAACAAGAAGCGCCGCCAGACCGATGATTGTGAATATGATCGAGAATATTCCGACAGACCATCGCATCCAGCCTCGCTCCCCGATGCGGTCAAGCACGATCGGGAACAAATAGACGCAGAACGGGAAGACCGGCACAAGGTAAATCGGAAGTTTGGAACTGAAAGAGGACAGCATCGCTATCGTGGCGATGATCGTGCAGAGAAAGAAAATCTCCAAATCGGAACGTGCGGGCGCATATTCCTTTGCATGCGGGGCGATGTCTGCTCTTGCGCCTTCTGTCACGAAAAGGTTGGTTCTCCTTGCAGGCAGCAGTGAGGCGACAAATGTTCCGACCAGCAGCAGACAGTACGGCGCCAGACACCAGACAATGGTCACGAGGTAGAACCAGAACGGCTTTGCATGGGTGAATGCGTTGACCGCACGACCGACGGTCTGTTTGACCAGCAGGTTGTCGATGTACTCCGATCCTCCTTCAAGCCACACGCACCCGATCCAGACTGCGGCGAGACCTGCGATGATGCCCCAAGTCTTGAGTCCCAGATACTTGCCGAATCCTTTCCAGTCCCGTTTGACGGCAAGGAACACGGCGATTGCCAGCGGTGGCATCAGAAGCCCCACAGGCCCCTTTGTGAAAAGGGCAAGGAATATCCATACCGGAAGCATCACAGAGTCCGATTTCCGGGTGCCTTCTCCTGTGTACATCCTGTAGAACGTCCAGAGAGCCAGCACGATGAACAGGCACATCAGCATGTCCATCCTCAGGACAATCATCGTTCCGAGGAACATCACGCACGTCAGCGTCATTCCGGCCAGCGCCATCCTGTCCATCACCTGCTTGCCTTTCATCACCCATTTGTCCATGATTCCGACGATGCCGAACGCCGGAATCAGCGAGAACATCGAAAGCGCGAGGCAACTGTGGTGGCCGAACAGCAGCCTGCACAGCATCACTATCCAGAAATAGAGCGGCGGTTTGTCCGCATAGGCCATTCCGTGGTTGTAAAACGCGAATATGTGCCCGTCCGCGATGGCCTCGTCCGCGATGCTGAGATATCGCAGCTCGTTGGAAGGAGTGAAATCCCTTGTCATCATCATAGGGAAAAGGCAGACGAACGTGAAGGCGAAAACCGCCATCAAGGGGTGGCGGGTGAATATGTTGCCTTGAACTGTCTTAAGATTGTTATTTCGCATCTGAAGCTTCTTTTTTGCCTGACCCAAGGATCAGATTTCTGAAATATACCACGAATCCGAACACCTGTCCGAGAATCAGCACAGGGTCAAGACGGATTATTCCATAGATGATCACCATTCCGGACCCGATGATGCTGATGACCCAGAATCCTGCCGGTATTACGGACAAATGCCTCCTGTGGGAGTAGATGAACTGATAGACAAACCGCAGCGTGAACATCAATTGCCCGGTGGATCCGAACACCACGAGCCAAAGTGGAATGTCGCTGTTGCGGAAAAAGTTTTGTGAATATTCCTGAGCATCTTTCAGAAGGAGCAGCGCAGCCACAAACGGAAGTGCCGGCAGCAGAATCTTCGTGAGTGTCTTCATCCTGCTCCAGATTCCGTTGGCGTGCAGGTTCCATAGATAGATGAAGTAGGCGATGAACTGACCGAGAATGATGGAAAAGTCATTCCTCAGCACTCCGTAGATGAACATCAGGCACGCCCCGATCACACTGAATATCCAGTAGGATACCGGAGAGACAGATTTATGCGCCATCTCGGATTTCAGCCACTGGAGTGCGGTCCTCAGTCCGAAGAATGTCTGAGCCGAGAATCCAAGTGTGAGGGTAAGCCAGGTGGGAATGTTTTCAAACATATTCCTGAAGATTAGTTCCGTTCACCGACATTGCTTTTGCCGACTGAATAATTGATGTATCGTGGCTTCATCCAACGGTAGGCGAAGCAGTCCGCGAACGGCCCCCAGAGCCTGTTCCAGAGATGGAATTTGGATGTCCCCGCGGTGCGCGGGAAATGCCTTACAGGGACCTGGCCGAAACTTCCCCCGTCCTGAAGAAGGACCAGTGCGGGCAGAAATCTGTGCATTCCCTTGAACATCGGAATCATCTTCGCCGCGTCCGTGCGGATGATCTTGAGAGGACAGCCGGTGTCCTTCGCCCCGTCGTGAGTCATCATATTCCTGAATCCGTTGGCTATTTTGGACTGGATCCGCTTGAACGCTGTGTCCTTGCGGTTCGCCCTGTAGCCGGTCATCAGGGTGTGGTCTTTCATTCCGTCCAGCAGGAGATTGAAGTCGTCGGGATTGGTCTGAAGGTCAGCGTCCATGTAGCCGACATATTCGGAGAAAGCATAGTCAAATCCTGCCTTTATGGCTGCGCTGAGACCGGCGTTTTTCTTGAAACTGATGTAGAAGATGTCCTTGTTCCGGGAGCATACCTCTTGGATCAGTTTCAGGCTGCCATCCTTCGAACCATCGTCCACAAACAGCGCGCAAGTAGGTACTTTGCTATGGGGAATGAACTCGGACAGAGCCTTTTCCAGATTGTGGATGTTGTCCTCCTCGTTGAAGACAGGCACCACAATGGTGAGAGCATATTCAGATGTTTTGTTCATATTCGAATATTAACTTGATTTCTTGTGACTGACGAAGATCATAGTTTGACAATAATGCTCGACAAAATTGTCAATGCAAGATATTGCTTAAAAACGTAATCTGCAAAATTAATTGGCAATGTCGTCAAAAGTGGCTAACTTTATTTTGAATTTAACAAATAATTTAAGTGTTATGCGACTTATCAAATCTGTTTCGTGTCTGTTAGCAGGCGCGTTCGCATTGACTTTTGTGTCTTGCGAAAAGGAAGACAAGACTGTTTCGGTAGAGAAGATTGTCTTCAATGAAACTTCGTTGACACTCTCCGTGGGACAGACTCTCACGCCAGAGTTGACCATCACCCCGGAGGACGCTACGGACCAGACTTACACTTTGACTTCGAGCGATGAAGCCGTTGTTGCTGTCTCCGGTCTGGAAATCAAGGCTGTGGCCGCTGGAGATGCCGTCATAACCGCGACTGCTCAGGGAGGTTCGCTTACATCGGTGTGCAGTGTGGCTGTCGTTCCAGAGGGCTATCCTACAGAGTTCACGGCATTCAACTCCGCCAAAGGATTCTTCTACGGAGACTATTACATGTCAGGAACCGACAACTCCTGGACTTACCTCACCTCGGGCAGCGTTGTATTTGCTGACGGAGCCTTCTCCGGCAAGGGTGCAGCACTGTTCCTTGAACTGAACGCTCCCAAATCAGGGAACAAGTCAGTCACGGCAGGCTCGTACACTGTTGATGAATCTGGAGATATGTCTGAATATACCTTCGTCAAGGGAGAGGATTTCGGCGCTGAAGGCCTTCAGGGGACATTTGTCTATGACAGCGAAGTAGATGGAAACTATCTTGTCGTCAGCGAAGGCATGGTCTCCGTCAAGGCTGCTAACGGTGAATATCTTGTCACCGCTTACGTCAAGGCCGGCGGCAAGGCATACTCTTTCACTTATTCCGGATCCGTCCCTCTCGAGGACTATTCCAAGGATTATGCGAAGTACAAGGTTGTCGAGATGAAGAACCTTTCACATGGCACTCTTGACTACTATGGAACAAAGATCTACGGAAAGACCGGCACTGACTATTCCGGTTGGACCATATACCTTGGAGACAAGACGATGGATTTCGAGAACTATGACGGAACAGGCGAGATGCTGATGCTTGACCTCAACACCGCCGTCAGCTACACTACGGCCATACCATCCGGAACCTACAAGGTTATGTATGCTGCGGACAACGCTCATTTCCAGCCATTCACGGTCGTCCCGGGCTTCACCGAAGGATCGGCTGTCTTGGGAACATGGTATGCGTTGGACTGGGAGCCGGTCTACGCCGCCAATATTGGTTGGGTAAAGGTCACAAACGAGAATGACAAGGTCTACACCATTGAATTCAAGTTCCGTGACGACAACAACGAGACCTATTTTCAGGGTTCTTACAAAGGTGAGCTTACCTACGGTGACTACAGCGAGTAAGGTTTCATTCCATATAAAAGAGGTCTTAAAGCCAGTTGGTCAGCTTTAAAGAATTTTATACGATGTGGCCTATGCCACATATTTAGCAAGAATCTATGGATGCATCCATAAAGTGGATATGCTAACCTGTCGTGCCGTTAATTATCCGTTATAGCGGAGACTCGCGCGCGATGCTGAAATTGACGGGAACGGCCATCGGCCATGCAGCCCCATGCAGCTTGGTTTTTTGTTCCCTGCCCGATGTGGTGAAACCGTTTTTTGGAACATCAACCCTGACTGCTGGGCCGCCAGATAACCGTGGCCGTTCTCGCCAATTGCAAAATAAAGACATAGGCACACCATTTGTCAGCCATGAACGAAAAAATAAGTCGTGTCCCACCTGGCTCTTATAGCCATGGTGAGGCGCGACATAATACTCTACGGGTTTGACGAGTTTTTAGCCCGTCAAGAATGAGACTTGCCTTTTTTTGTCTTTTTGTTGTGAACTATATCACCCTTGAACATAGCTTTATTTTTCCCGTATTCACCGTACATTTTGATAAAAACCATTTCACATTCACCACGTGAAAAAGTGTTTATTGTCTTTTTCACAGGAGATGTAAACAGATCGATAAGGCTTAAATCTATTTCCTTATGTTTCCCGATGCTGGTTATAACTTTCATATCAAATATCCTGTCTTCCCAGTAAACGAAGATGATTTTTTTTATGTACGTCCATTCAACACGGAACTCCCCATCCTTGTCTTTGCTATAAATTCCTGCTTGATCAATTACCAATTCCCAGTCCGGGAATGACAATATGCTTTTGAAGTCTCGGATGAAAACTATTGTGATAATGGTTACTACTATAAATAGCAGAATAATCCAGACGATGTCGTCAGGTAAATGATTTTCGCAATAATCTCGAATCAGGGCACATATGAAAAAAAACACAAATACGTAGCAAATGATTAAACCTAATACTATAATTTTATTTTGTCCTTTTTCGACAAATCTATGGGTTTGCATTTTGATTTCATGATGTTCTAGTATAATGTAACATCTAAATCTTTAATTTATGCGGGAAATCTTGTATATTTGTCATAATCAACGAAATTTGCATAACGGCAATGGCAAAGTACAGGAAACTACGTATAGTTCTCACGAAAGAGCAGCGTTCATCTTTGGAGAGAACAGTTCGGAAAGGGACATCCGGGGCGATGGAGATCCGGAGGGCGAACGTGCTGCTTCTTGCCGACGAGTCCGGCGACAGGAAGCGGCAGAAGGTGTAATCAGTAACTTTGAATC
>DCCQ01000127.1 GCA_002314195.1 Bacteroidales bacterium UBA1077
CTACTCCCCGCCAACTGGACTGCAGCCACTGTCACAAAGTAAACCAAACCAGCAAAAACCCAACACCCAATGAATGCAACTGACATCCCACTCGTGCCAGTTGCATTACATCTTTGTCAATACGCACTTCTTCGGATGCTTACCATCATCTACAAAGATAAAAACTTTTTTCCATTATCTCTGACAGGGCATACAAACACACAGGGCAACCGCATCAAAATACNNACGCACTTCTTCGGATGCTTACCTTTTGTCTTGCATTTCACCTTGTGATATTCACGACTAGCGAATACATCGGGACTCAAAACTTGTCGTAATGCCACGTACCACCTGCCGATTAAGGAGCAATTTTACAAAACACTTTCAGGCGATTGCCCTTTCCAATGCTGCTGAAGGTATATCTAGATGAATTGCAATCAACTTTAAGGGTTACTTTTTCAGCCACAAGCGCGACAGAGGACGTTCTGTGGCACTTGGAACTGAAAGTGTTTTGTAAGGATGCTTTCACATCGAATCCGGTAACCTCTGCCAACTCAGGAAATGGCAACTTATCGTTTCTCAGACAAGACCACCTGAATATCATCAAGATTATTATTCCATCGCATCCAGCAGACCACTGTCATTCAGACGATCGAAATCTGATTTGAACAGGCGATCTTGAATGACACGGTACTTTTCAAATTCGGATTCGGCAAATTTTTTGGCAAATTCCGCTGTAATCTTTCCGGCATCGTCCAGAATGGCATCGCCGCCAGCTTCGAGGATTATGTCTATGCGTTTGGCCCAGTCTTCCATAGTCATCGGAATATGCCTGTCGGCCATTCTCTCAGCCATATCCAGAACGGCGTTGACTAATTTCCCCATATCCTCCAATTCCACGCCATTCAGGAAATTCTTAGCAATGACGACATCTGATTTCACAATCTTTCCGTCCGGAGCGTTCTCCCACGTTGTCAACCCCATATGTTCCTTACTGGCATCTGCCCTTTCCACTATCAATTCGGCAGCGGTGTGGCCGTGAACTGCAAAATGAATTTTATTCTGCATCTTTTTGTAGAACAATCTCGTTGTGGGTGCGTCACGGTTATAGTCAACAGCGGTGGCGTAAATATCAGTCAGCTTTTGGTAGAATCGCCTCTCGCTTAATCGTATTTCACGAATCTCCGCAAGCAGGTGCTCAAAGTAGTCTTCTCCGATGAAAGTTCCATTCTCCATCCGCTTTTTATCCACTACATAGCCACGGATCGTGAACTGCCGCAAGACATTTGTGCACCACTGACGGAACTGCGTGGCACGGATTGAATTGACACGATAGCCTACCGAAATAATTGCATCAAGGTTGTAGAAAAGAGTGTTCCGCGACACATCTCTTGTCCCTTCGGTTTGAACTACCGAGATTTTCTCGGTAGTTGCATTCTTGTCTATCTCCCCACTGTCATATATATTCTTCAGATGCAAGCCAATGTTATCAGGAGAGCAGTCAAACAAGAGAGCCATCGCTTTCTGGCTCGCCCATATACTTTCATCTTTGTATAGTACCTGGATACCATCCTCCTTGCCTTCCGCTATGAAGGTTAGAAATTCAACCGTGCTGTTCCGCACTAAAATACTCTTCGCCATCTATCTTTCTCTCAATAACTTAATCATTACTACACAAAAATAGTGAATAGTCCTGGCAAAAACAAGTCACTTTACCACCAAGTTATACGTTGCGGCAGCGGCGTTGGCGCGGTAGTGAGGGGCGTAGAGGGATTCAATTTCGGCGACGGGGGCCTGGAAGGTGCCGGTCTGAGCCACGAAGAAGTCTTCGGTGACGGTGGTGCGGCCTTCGGGGTAGGTGTCGAAATAGAAAACCGTGCGGTCGGGCTTCACGTCACGGTAGCCGCACGGGGGGACACAGTACCAGCCGTCAACGGTCAGCGGAGCTAAGGACAGGTTATAGATTCCGGACAGATGATCGGCTGGAATCAGAGAGGCCTCACGTGGAGCGGTCAGGCGGACAAAACTGCGGTTCTCGGCGTTTTGTACGGTATAGACAGCACGGATGCGGTCTCCACGGCGGATTGTGTCTCCTTGACGGATCTCCTTATCACCAATGTAATAACTCTTTTCAATGGAGAAACCGTTGCCGGAAGCCTTTACCTCACCAAGAGGCTTCAGAACACGCTGAGTCAGGGTCATGACACAGGTGGACAGTAGGTCGGCGCTTCCCTTTCCCACTGAGAACAAAGCGTTTACAAAAGCCGGATCCGTGTCCCAGTTCTGAGTTTCTTTCTGCAGCACCAGCCATAGACGGACTACATCAGCAATCTCGGCGGCCTTCCGGCTGGCTGCCACATCTGAATGCGAGGAGGCATATTCAGAAAGCACGTCGGCGATCAGCGAGTGGGCGTAGGCTTCGTTCTCAAGGAGACCTCTGAACGGCATCACGGCATTCGGGTAGTAGAAACCTCCACCATCGTGCCTGACGGCATATTCAACGATGGAGAGGATGTCCTCGTCCATTGATTTGCGGAGCGCGGCGTCCACGTCTAGCCTCTCGCCCCAAGCCTTGGCCAAGGTTATTCCCGCTTCCGAAGAGATCAGGTTGCTCAGCGTGCGGACACGCCTCGCTTTCGCACCGGGCTGACCATCAATGAAATCGAAGCGGTTCGACGGCGAAAGGTATCTGCGGGCATATTTCCGGAAAGAGGAAAGGCGATAGCGGTACTCCTTGCGCTGGGATTTGTCCATCCGAACCTTGAATCCGACGGACGGGAAGTTCGAGCGGACGAGCATATAAGTGTCGTCCGACAGGCCGCCGAACCAGCGCGGAAAGCCGAGAAACTGCGTTGAATCCAAATACTCGACGGAAGATTTAAGGTCGGGAATATCCCCGCCCAGATTCCTCACAAGAGCCATTCTGTCAAGTACTGTGGCCGTGACCGATTGCGATGAGCGCATTCCTTCGAACCATCCGAAACCGCCATCGGAGTTCCTGCACGCGAGGATTCTTCCAAGAAGCGAAGTGTCCCGCTCCGATTTGAATGATTTGAAGCAATATGCCTCCGTCAGCGAGAGGGCATCATTCGCGGCAGGCTCTGACTTCAGCGCCGCCGCTTCCTCAATCATCTTTCCGATCGAAATCTCATCACTGACAGCGCCGGCGGAGGAGACATTCACGAAACGGCTTCTGAGCGATTCCAAGAGTTTTTCCTTGTCCGCACCCGGCAATGCTATGGCCGAATGAGATTCCATAATCACCTGACTGGCATCGCGGACCGGAACGCCGAACTGAACCGCGTCACTAAATGACTTTGAAGCGAATATGACCTTGAATGTCAGCGAGTCCGTGGCGCTCGGCACATCCACCGGGAATGAAACAACAGACTGTTCTCCGCCTTTCACCGTCACAGGGACTCTCAGAGAATCAATCGCCTCGCCTTTTTCTGAATATTCAAGGATCTTCATCTCGCCTTCTATCACCGCATTGGAATTGCCCGTCACCGTGGCAGCCATCGACCACTTGTCTCCTGAATATAAAAACCTTGGCGCGGCGACAGAGACCTTGACCGGAACAGTCACGGTGAAATCCTTTGTCAGCGTGGCGTTACGCATCGCTTTGTCGTGGGCGAAGAAGAGGACGTGATAGGTCGAGAGCTTGTCGGAAGTCTTGAAAGTAAATTCTACCTCATTGTTTTCCGGATATAGGAACGGCTCGAAGGCCAATGATTCCGAGAATATCTTCCTGACACTCACGGACGAGAAGTCGTAGTCATCCGACACGGAAGCCCCGGCTGCCAACGGTTCCGAATGCTTGGACTTCCGTCCGGCATCGCTTGAACGGTTCCCCAGCCGGAGTGTCGATTTGGATAGTCGCCCATAACCGATCACGACCGTTTCCTCAAGCATTGAATTATCGTCCTCAAGGGCGATGGTCATTCCGGAAGTTCCGGGCAGTGTCACGCTCTTGTAACCGATGTAACTGATTGTAAGCAACGTTCCAGGACTGGTGTCAAGTGAGAAATACCCATCGAGGTTCGCCGATGTGCCGAACGAGGTTCCTTCCACAATGACCGAAGCCCCGATAAGCGGCTCTCCGTTAATGTCTGTCACCACACCGTTTATCCCGGATGAGTTCCATCTGCCGATATTCCCTAAGGACTTGTTAGTGATATATCCGCAGGCGAAATCCATCCAAACGTCCGGAATGGCCTGACGATCAAGTCTTACCGGATTCCATACCTCCTTTCTGACCGCATCCAGACTCTTGTCGTAAATAGCCACGAGGCCTTCGGCACCATCCGGGACACGAACCTTGACGGTATATTCAGTGCCAGGATTGGCGATGTCAGTGAAGGAACTGAACTCCAATGGCAAATCAAGTTCATCGGAAGTCTTGCTGTAAATATGCTCGTACTTGAAACAGCAGCCATACATAAAGAAGAACAGTTGGACCTTGACCGGGCCTTCAGATCCTTCCGGATAACGGAAACGCAGCGCCCGCAGAGAGCCAGTGGACGATCCGTCCATCGTGACCATTCTGGACTCAAGGATATTCCCGCTGCCGTCAATCATTGTCGCGACAGCCCATAACGGAGCGACTGTGGCTCCAAGCGTCATCACGATGTCCTCTCCGGCTGTGACCTCGGTATTGCCTGGCAGCAGAAGGCAGACGGCCGGAGCTTTGAGCGACTTCGCCTCACGGCTCACCTTCACAAGCTTATATTCCTTCTCGGCTCTGACCACCTTGCCGAGGCTGTCCGTTTTCTCTGAATATGCTCGTAGAACATATAACCCGTCTTCCACTGTCGGCAATTCGATCTCATCGCCGGAAACGCATTTGCCTGTTTTCAAGATCTTTCCGGAAATATCTTTGAAATCAAAGCCTACCTCGGACTTGACTTTTTTGCCGTACCTGTCACGTACTTCCAGCACAAAAACGGCTTTGTCTTCAGTCACAATTCCATGCGAGGCATTGGATTCGTTCAGGTCGGCGAGAAGCAAGTCTCCGTCCGTGTCGTTAGTCAGTTGAACATCCAGTTTGATCACGTTGTTGACATTAACCATCGTGTCAAACTCTCTGGTCTCCCCCGTCTCGTCCTTCACGGTCACTTTGATTGAATATCTTCCCTGATCCTTGGTCTTGAACCGGTGGCTGAAACGTCCGTCCGATGAGGATGACAGATCTTTTTCTTCAATGGTCTTTCCACCAAGCGACACCTTTAATGTCATCCGTGCGGAGGCGAGGCTGTGACCCGAAAGGCTTTCAACCTTTCCGGAAACGGTCACGGAGTCTCCGGCAAAGTAAAGCAATTTCTGCTCGTCAAATGTCAACCCGAATGTCGGCAGGACAAAGTCCTCCACCCTTAACATTCTGGAAGTGATCTCTTTGTCGCCATCAGAAACAGAGATCTTGAACAACCCGTTGCGCCGTCCTTTAGGAATGGCGAACTCTCCGGCGAAAGATCCGAAATCGTTGGTACGGAACGACTTTCCCTCGACTATATTCATCTGCGAATCATATAGCGTGGCCTTGAACGCGGTCTCCTTCCCAATGGCCTCCAATTTTTTATGAATATCTCCACGGAACATCACGGCCTTGAACCTCAGCGTGTCCCCCGGCTTGTACGCCCCACGGTCATTGAATATCCTGCCGTTGGTTTCTGTCTTCACAGTCGCTTTGACAAGATCAGCGTCCGATGCTCGACTGGTCGCTGAGCCTGTCGAAGCTACATTGGATTTTTTCCGTTTCCTACCGGGCATTGAGCGTGTAGAAGTGACCGGATGATTCATATACGAGGCTTTGACAATGACCATTTCTTTGCTGAGCCGGACCGATTCTCCGTCAGTCACCGAGCATACAATCCCGCACTTAAGACCAGATTTCTTCGCCGCCAGTTCCTGCATCTCGGTCGGCAGCAGGGTGAACCCGTCAACACGCAGATGCGCCTTAAGCATCCTCTCGCCCCTTGTCATCGTCACATCTACCTCCTTGAATGGCTCGCCAGTGATGTAATCCGCAGGGTAAATCGCAAAACCATCACCATGCCTGCGCACTGCCACCGACACTGTCTTGTGAACGTATGAAATCTCAGAATCTTTCCCGGAACCGGCGACCTTTATCCTATAGTCTCCGTCCTTCAATTCAGGCAGAGCCACTTTCACAGTGTCCCAAACGTAAAAACTCCGAGCCTGATTGTCAAGTCTTTTACGGAACACACCCTTTCCATTATTCTCAACCGAAAGATTAGCCGACTTGATGTTTCTGAAACGAACCAGCACAGTGTCATCACGGACCGAAACCGAGACATTCTTCTCTTCCAGCCTGTAGATCAAAGACAAAACATCTGAACCGCATTCCTGAGCGATGATTTCGTTGACATCATTCGAGGACATAAAGGTAAATTCCTGACGAGCATATTTCGGGATATACGACTCACGATCTTTCTCGAAAGCCTGACATCTGGAATTCAAATCTCTGAATTGTTCCGAACCGCCACCGTTTTTGGCCAGCCTTTCATATTCCCATTTCAGCAGTTCCTTCCTCGGCAGCAATGCCACAGAGTTTCCGCGCCAATCGGCGGCGAGTCGTTCCAATTCCTCGAGGCGCTTATCACCCTCCTTGCGAAGTGCCTCACTATAAGCCAGCAACACCGCCTGAGGGAAGTCTCCGGCGACAGCATCACTCAGGGCCGCCAACGCTTTGTCGTGCGTGGAAGCGTCTGACAGGCAACGCCAAAGAATATATTCATAGTCATTTGGGATAAATTTGTGGTCGCAGACATAGCCTTCGTTCCAGTAATTTCGCCTCCAGAAATCAGAGTTCTTACCCCTTTTCAGCACCTCCGCATAATCCTCCACGAACCGCATAGCATCGAATTCCTGCCGTCCCAAATCTCCGGAATTGATTAATGAATATGCCATTATGGGTTTCCCGGCCTTGATGAATTCTTCCGTCAGGCTGTTCCTCAAAGAGTCCCGAAGTTTCCAGTTCTGCCGTGCCTGCGTCGTGCCTATTCCGACTGCAGCATCGTAATAGTCCTTATCCAGACGATTCTTAAGCGCCTGCACTTTGATGAATGTCAGTTGAGCGATCTCCTTCTCCGGCCGATCCCGCCTTGCAATCCGCTCATACTTCCTCCACTCCCGCTTGAGATAATGCCCTTGATAATCCGAATATTCAGCCACCTTAGCCTCCCGCCCGTCCACGACCGAGTCCAAAGCCACCATCATCGCCAACAAAACCAGAAACCTTTTCATAACCGTCTGTCTTAGTGCCGGCAAGATACGCATTTTATCCGGAACCGCAACTCACAATCCGGAATCGGTTCCGGATTGTATCTGCGCTCTGCGTGACGAGCAAGCATCACTCAATCTGTGCCTTTATTCAATCTATTATAAGTTCCTGAAAATGAAAAACAAAGCGAGGTTTTTCAACTGGATTATAGTTTTTCCTCTTGTCCTGTCTTCATTCCACGTAGGTCGCACTGAAAATTCTTACGGAACTCTTTCTTGGCATTCTCCATTGTAGGGTCAGATTTGTGTGCAGGAAAAGATTGGGCAACAATTCTGGCACGAATATCATCATTAGAAGGATGTTTGAACAAAGGATTCCTCAAGGTGGCACGCAATTGGGCGACAGCATGATCAATATCAGACCCTTTTAGCTCAACGAATAATTCCGACCACTTCTCCGGAATCAGACCCTCTGGAGTACGCCTTACAAGCACAAGTTTATCACACCTCAGGCCATCTTTGACAATATAACCGTCAACGGCAAACACAACAGAGTCTTGTCCTTGCGTGGTAATCAACGCATAACGTTTTCCTTTTTCGCTCACCGTCACCTTCGAACGAGACTGAAGATTCTGCTCAGATACAAAACCTTCAACAGTCAAACGGTCAAAAGTGGATGAATATTCTCTCTCGCCTCGCTTCATACCTAACCATATAGAATATTGTTCAATTTACTGATTTTGTCCTCTACCCAATCAGAGACACCGTCCAAATCGTTTCCTGTAAGCATTGGGACATCCTTGTCCAGGATATTGCGGAACACCCCATCCTCACCTATAAAATATCCTGATATAGATGAAGATGGAATGATATAATCTTTGTCAATCTCTGACTGCTCTGATTTCTCCGACACTACTGCTGCCAATAGCAAAACATTCACAACGGACAGGATGTATGGACTATGGGATGTCAGCATCACAGAACTGCTTTCAGAGCCTTTATCCAAAGCCATTTTAAGAGAACGGATAATGCTCAACACTATCAAGCGTTGTGATTCTGGGTAGAGATTCTGCTCCGGCTCTTCAATGAATACCTGGGCTGACTGATACTCCAGCCTTCTTGATGCCGACCCATTGTCTGTTTCGTTGATAGAATTGCGCTCAATCATAGACAAAGGAGCGTTCCTTCCGACCTGATACATAGTATAGTTTGCCATCACATCCAAAGGCATAGCCGACTGGACACCGCTTGAAGCATAGAAAGCCGGTGACTCAGCACCATCTTCTCTTACTATCATGTCAACTCCGGATCTATTGACATAACTAATGCCACCTGTTACTGACAAATGATAGGGATGTTCAGCGGTGTAAGGAGATTTGGCCTCATCCCATTCATAGATGAAATTGAACAGGACATCCAGGTCTGCGGCCTTATAGGCGCGATCAACATTTTGTATGGCGGAGACCAAATTACGTTCTGCAGGAATATAGCACAGTTTGGTATTGAAACGTCCTTCGATAAAGTTATTCTTCCGTGATATTTTCGGATTACCGCTTTTGCCAACATATTCAATCAAAATGGTGTCACCATCATACTTAATCAAAGTGTCATCACGGAAATATTCATCGTTCAATCTGTTGAACTGCCTTAACTCTTTGACGAACCTGTTATAGTGGGTATATTGGCTGATCAAATCATCGGTCGATACCATAATCTTTTTTTCCACCCAACGACAGAAACTGAGCACTTTCATAAAGGTGCTTTTACCTGAACTCTGCCGTCCCGTCAACAGGATAAACGGAGTGATTTTAATGTTCGTGGAATCCTCAATAGGACCGAATCCTTTGATATGCAATGTCGCCATATCGTTTTCAATGTTAGTACATAATCACAAAAATAGTGAATAGTACCGTCAAATACAAGAGTCACCTCATCGGTCTTGAATATGCTCTTGAGATACCGAGCCTCTTTATGCGCTTGTTCTCTTTCTGGCTGTGGGTCAGCCGCCAGCACCGATGCGGACTACACCGACGCAGGCAGACTGACCACTATCAATAAGCTTAAAATGGGTTTCATTATTTGAGTTTGAACACTACAGGGAATGTGTAAGTAACGGGCACGGCCTTGCCATGCATCATTCCCGGTGTCCATTCCGGAGAGGATTTGATAACACGTAAAGCCTCATCATCCATAGATTTGAACGTGCCTCTTAACACTTTAGCATTTGACATCTTGCCCTCACTTGTTATGGTAAACATAACTATGACACGTCCTTGTTTTTTGGCTTTCAAAGCGTCTTCCGGATAGACGATATTCTCGTTCACCCATTTGGCGAAATTGTTGGCGTTCCCTCCTTGAAACATAGGCTTTACTTCAACCGTCTGAAATGGGATGGATTTGTCGTCATCAGAAATAGTTTTAGAGGTGGATTTAATAGCACTAACATTGGAAGTTGACAAAGGGGTAGAGTCATTTTCTGCAATAATGAGGGATTCCGTAGAGTCTGGGCTTCTGAAACTGCTGAAGCACAGTGTACAAGCGAGTAATGGAATGCAGGCTACATACGCAAGCCTGATCCATCCGTTAGTCTTTTCTGACATCATCATTGTTATTCGATTTGAAAGTTTTGTGTGATTGAAACCGTTGGCAAGACGGAAACGATGCTCACCGACTGCTTTCTTGACCAAGAGCAACTGGTAGTCTGCGGTGTTGACACCTTGATTGATCACCGAGTCATCGGCTTCATATTCATGAAGCATCTTGAGTTCCGCTCTGGCAAGCCAGACGAGAGGATTGTACCAATGTATAACCGTGACGATGGAGAACAACAGCACGTCTAAAGAATGGCACTTCTTCACGTGGCTAATCTCGTGCGTCATAATCACCGGATTTGCGGTGAAATCCTCCCGGCTGATCACAATGTGTCCAAGGAAACTGAATGATGCGACCGGAGCGTCCACGATTGTCACCTTGAAGCCGTCTTTCCGAATATGCTCGCCCGACGCTATCACACGGTATGTCTTGATTATGGACAAGATATTCATAATCAAGACCGTGAGTGCTCCGAGAAGGTATATTCCCGAAACAGCTTCGAGCCAAGATATTCCTTTGTCCGCCGCACCTGGAGTTCCGCCTTCCGCACTGACCACAGCCTCCGGCAGGGTCAAGGTCGGTATGACGTTCGCGGCCACGATCCCGCTGAAGTCCCAATGGACGAGCGGCAGAGCAAGGCATAGCAGGCTGCCCGCCAACAGGGCGAAACGGTTGAAAGTGAAGAAGGTGGTCTTCCGCATGAACAGCATGAAGAATGCGTAGAACACGGAAATAAGCATCCCGCTCGTTATCAGGTAAGCGATCATTTCCTTTTGCTTTCGATTTGCGAAATGAGTTTTTTAAGGTCCTCCACATCCATCTTGTCCTCCTCCACAAACTGAGAGACAAGGCTGATGTAGGAGTTGTTGTAGTAACGGGAGACAACGTCCCCGACGGTAGTCCCGTGATAGTCACGTTCTGTGAGCGCAGGGCTGTACTGGAAAGAGTTAGCCATCGGCTTGCGTTTGACAAATCCCTTTTCCTCAAGGAATTTAACCTGTGTCGCCACAGTGTTGTAGTTCGGTTTCGGATCGGGAAGAGCCGCGACAATGTCACGGATGAAAACCTCTCCCTTGGCCCAGATGATGTTCATCACCTCTTCTTCTTTTGCAGTAAGTCTCTGTTTCATTGCTCAATCTTTAAGTTAACAAACGCGCGAATATTATCTTACGGATGCAAAGTTACAAATAAAAACCATATCTCCTAATATTTTTAGGTGTTTTAAGAATATTTTTAGTTAACGACGGAGTGCTGTACCCGAATTACAGAATATATTACCTTAAATACCTTACATTGATACCATCTTGAATATATTCAAAAAAGATTGCTTTACTTTGCGTCATGAAATGATTGGTAGTCATAAAAGATTACCATAGAACTTTAATAAAGAATTTGATATGTATCTCGAAAAAATCAACGGCCCGGCCGACATCAAGAAGCTGAACATCGGGCAGCTCAATGTTCTTGCTGATGAGACCAGACACTATATGATCGAGAAGGTCAGCAATCACGGAGGCCACGTAGGTCCGAACCTCGGAATGGTGGAAGCGACTGTGGCTCTGCATTATGTGTTCAACTCCCCTGTAGACAAGATTGTTTTCGATGTCTCACACCAGAGTTACGCGCACAAGATCCTGACCGGCAGGAAAGAGGCATTCATGGATGGCCGGCACTACGATGACGTGTCCGGCTACAGCGAGCCAAGCGAAAGTGCGCACGACCATTTCGTCATCGGACACACCTCCACATCAATCAGCCTAGCGTGCGGGCTTGCCAAAGGACGTGATCTGACGGGAGGAAAGGAAAATGTCATCGCAGTGATCGGTGACGGATCCCTCAGCGGAGGCGAAGCCCTTGAAGGACTTGACGTTGCAGGATCGGAACTAAACAGCAACCTCATCATCATCGTCAACGACAACCAGATGTCCATCGCGGAGAACCACGGGGGCTTGTACAAGAACCTCCAACTTCTTCGCGAGACCAACGGAAAGGCCGAGGTCAACCTCTTCAAAGCGATGGGGCTTGAATATCTCTACGTGGCGGACGGCAACAATGTCGCCTCTCTCATCAATGCATTCCAAAAGGTGAAGGACACCGACAGGCCTGTTGTCGTGCACATCAACACGCTCAAAGGCAAGGGCTTGAAATATGCGGAGAAAAACAAGGAAAAATGGCATTTCTCTGCTCCTTTCTACGCTGAGACCGGTGAATACAGGTTCCACAGCAATGCCGAGGACTACGCTGACCTCACTGCCAAATACCTGCTGGCAAAGATGCCATCCAACCCTGGACTTGTAGCCATCACATCCGGCACACCTACCGTCTTCGGCTTCACAAAACCTCGCAGGGAACAGGCTGGCAAACAGTTCGTGGATGTCGGAATCGCTGAAGAGACAGCGGTCGCAATGGCTTCCGGAATTGCCAAACGTGGCGGTAAACCGGTCTGGGGAGTTTACAGCACATTCATTCAGAGAACTTACGACCAGCTTTCACAGGATCTATGCATCAATGACAACCCTGCTCTCATCCTTGTTTTCGGTGGTGGAATCGAGGGAATGAACGATGTTACTCACACTTGTCTCTACGACATCCCGCTGCTCTGTAATATTCCTAACCTCATCTACCTTGCTCCGACCTGCCGTGAGGAATATTTCTCGATGCTGGACTGGGCGATCTCCTACAGGGAGCATCCGGTCGCTGTCCGTGTGCCGGTAAACGGTGTGATCTCCCGTCCGGAGGTCAAGACAGAAGGTGTTGACTGGTCCGCAGCCGAGAACGAAATCACCCACAGAGGAAGCCGCGTTGCCATTCTTGGCCTCGGTGCTTACTATCAGCTTGGCGAAAAAGTATGCGATGCGTTAAAAGATAAAGGCATCGACGCCACCCTGATCAATCCGAGAATCATCACGTCGCTTGACACGAAGGTCCTTGAGGCTCTCAAGGCCGATCACGAACTCGTCATCACGCTTGAAGACGGTCAGATCGACGGTGGATGGGGCGAGAAGATCGCCAGATTCTACGGTGACAGCCAGATGAAAGTTCTCGTCCGTGGCGAGCGCAAGCATTTCGAAGACCGCTACAACGTGGCCGACCTGCTCAAAATCAATCGCCTCACCCCGGAGCAGATCACCGAGGATGTCCTCAAGACTTTAGGCAGATAACGAAAAACTTCTCTCACAATAAAGGCCAGACACTCCGTCTCTTTGACGTGTCTGGCCTTTTTGTATTAACCCGTGCGCGGATTATCCTTTCCAACGCACGAAACCTATCGCTTACGCCTTTTCGTGAGTGGAAACCATTCTGTCACGCACCATATTCCACA
>DCCQ01000002.1 GCA_002314195.1 Bacteroidales bacterium UBA1077
GACGACTGGTGCATCTACCGGTTCGGCAAGGCTCTGGGGCGCAGTGAAGAAGAGCTCGCGCCATACGCCAAAGCCGCCTTCAATTACAGGAATCTCTACGATCCCGAGTACAAGCTGATGGTCGGGAAGAAGGCTGACGGCTCTTTCGAAAGACCTTTCAGCCCTCTCAAATGGGGCGGGAACTTCACGGAAGGCAACAGTCTGCACTACACGTGGTCAGTGTTCCACGACCCTCAGGGCCTGATTGACCTGATGGGAGGAGACGAGGTCTTTGCCGGACAGCTCGACAGCATATTCACAATCCCTCCTGTCTTCGATGACAGCTACTACGGCTTCCCTATCCACGAGATCAGGGAGATGCAGGTGATGAATATGGGAAATTACGCCCACGGCAACCAGCCGATCCAGCACATGCTCTACCTCTACGACTGGTGCGGCCAGCCTTGGAAGGCGCAGAGGCGGATCCGCGAGGTGATGGACAAGTTCTACAACTCCAACTCCGACGGTTACTGCGGTGATGAGGACAACGGGCAGACTTCCGCCTGGTACGTCTTTTCCGCCCTCGGATTCTACCCTGTCTGCCCAGGATCCAATGAATATGCCATAGGAACTCCGCTGTTCAAGAAGGTTGTGATCAGTCGGCCGGACGGAAAGGTGATTTCATTGGAAGCGCCTGACAATTCCAAAGATAACTTCTACATCAAAGGTCTGAGACTCAACGGGGAAGATTGGAGCAGGAATTATTTCCGTCATGAAGGCCTTGCCAGTGGAGCGAAAATTACGTATATTGTGGGGTCTGAACCTGACACGGTCAGAGGTACCGCGAAGGAGGACAGACCATATTCGTACACTAATGAAGAATAACACAATGAAACGCACATTACTTCTGGCTTCGGCCATTTTTATGCTCAGCGGCGTTTTGGCGCAGGCCAAGGATTACGAGTCGCAGCGTCCGGCTCCGGAAAAGAGGCTTTTCCGCTCCGAGGCTGTCGAGAACAAGATCGCCCAGATGCAAGGCATCCTGAAGAACCCGCGCCTCGCATGGATGTTCGCCAACTGCTACCCTAACACCCTTGACACCACCGTGCACTTCGGCAAAGACGAGAACGGCAACTTCAAGACGTTCGTCTACACAGGAGACATCCACGCCATGTGGCTCAGAGACTCTGGAGCGCAGGTCTGGCCTTACATCCAGCTTGCCAACGAGGACGAACACCTCAAGAATATGCTCGCGGGGGTGATCAACTGCCAGTTCTCGCTGATCTGCCTGGATCCTTATGCGAACGCGTTCAACGAAGGTCCTACCGGCAGCGAATGGGAATCCGATCTGACGGACATGAATCCTTACGACCACGAGCGCAAATGGGAGATCGACTCCCACTGCTACCCTATCCGTCTGGCCTATCAGTACTGGAAGGTGACCGGTGACGACTCTGTCTTCGGCGAGACTTGGCTGAACTCCATCCAGGTCACCTTGAAGACGTTCAAGGAGCAGCAGCGCAAGGACGGTCCTGGACCTTACAGATTCGCCAGAAAGACCGAGCGCCAGTTCGACACCAAGTCCAATGACGGACGTGGCAACCCTGTAAAGCCGGTGGGTCTGATCGCCTCCGCTTTCCGCCCATCCGACGATGCCACGATGTTCGAGTTCCTGATTCCATCCAACTTCTTCGCTGTCACCTCGTTACGCAAAGCGGCCGAGATCCTCACGGATGTCAACCACAACAAGAAACTTGCGAAAGAATGCCTTGACCTCGCCGCCGAGGTCGAGAAGGCTCTTTACGAATATGCCATTGTGGATCACCCGAAATACGGCAAGATCTTCGCCTTCGAGGTGGACGGCTTCGGCAACCAGCTGATGATGGACGATGCCAACGTTCCGAGTCTTCTTGCCATGGCATATCTCGGTGACATCGATGTCAACGACCCGATCTACCAGAACACCCGCAGATTCGTCTGGAGCGAAGACAACCCTTACTTCTTCAAGGGCAAGGCTGGAGAAGGAATCGGAGGCCCGCACATCGGCTACGACTACATCTGGCCGATGAGCATTATGATGAAGGCCTTCACGTCACAGGACGACAAGGAGATCAAGTGGTGCGTCGAGACCCTGATGAAGACCGACGCCGGCACCGGTTTTATGCACGAGTCCTTCTATAAGGACGATGCCAGCAAGTTCACCCGCGCCTGGTTCGCCTGGCAGAACACCCTCTTCGGCGAGCTGATTCTCCACTTGGTTGACACGGGAAAGCTCGACCTTCTCAACTCCATCAAGTTAAAGTAGCATTTTCCCCATTATTGTTATCCGAGGGTGTTTGTAGGCACTCTCGGATAACATTTTTACCCATAATCGTCGCCGAAAAGATAAGTAAGCCACGACAAGCTCATTTTTAGGCAATATCGCTCTCGTCGCAGTGAAATTTCACTATGACGGGAGCATTTTGGTGCGAAAACGTTCTTCCCGCCAACCAACCGCTCTTCACAAACCTTGTGTAGGTGCGAGATTTCGTATGTGCGATTCTACACGGACAGATAGCCTTTCTCGAAGGCGGAGGGGAAGCGGAATTTGGATTCGCGGTCGGAGAATCTGACGGTGAGGTAATTGTCATCTATGAATATGACTGTGCCGGGGCCGAGGCTTTTGTGGGTGACGGAGTCACCGGCCTTGATGTCATTCCACGTCTTGTGTGAAAATGCTTCTCCGGCAGAAGAACCGTGTCCCAATGTGGATTCGCCATCCTTTTCGGTCAAAGGCAAAGTCTTCTCCTGCCTGCCGGCCCCGGAGGCATCAGTGGTCAGGTTCTCTGCAGCACCGCATCGTCCCACGCGATTTTCCACATGCTCAGCCGCATCAGCGGGCAGGGTATCGGCGGCACAAGATTCATCGGCATCGATTAATCTGTTCTTCGTGGATATGAACTTAAGGGAATCCACGGCTCTGCCTACCGCAGTCCCAACCTTGGAGGTGTCGACAGCGGTGTCCCAAAGACCGATCATGGTGCCAGAATGCCTGTCGATGCCGGTATATTCAAGGGACGAGTCCTCGTAACGCTTGAACTTATAGACAGCATCGTTCATCAGCTCGCTGTTGAAGACACCGAGGCTCACGAGCAGGCTGAAATCCTTGAGGGTCAAGCCCGTGACCTTGCGGAAGAGTTCCGGCTCAAGTTGCTCAATGACGTCCTTGAGGCAATATTCCCGGAAATCGGTCAGGTACATGAAAACCGGGATGCGGGTCGCGAATTTGATGAGTTTCTCCTGAATCTCCTTCCGCTTGCTCTTGAACTCCTTCTCCTCCTCGCTCAAACGCTTCTTTTCCGAGGCGGATAGGCCATCGCCTTTTTCCTTCTTGGTGTTTTTGACGTGATCGGACTTGTTGATGATGGTCTCGATGTCGGAGTTGAGGTTGCGGAAGCCCTCGATGTTCATCAATGCCCTCATGGCCTCAGGGCTGTT
>DCCQ01000107.1 GCA_002314195.1 Bacteroidales bacterium UBA1077
TCGAGACCATCATCAACAAGTCCAAGCACGTCAAAAACACCAAGAAGGAAAAAGGCGATGGCCTATCCGCCTCGGAAAAGAAGCGTTTGAGCGAGGAGGAGAAGGAGTTCAAGAGCAAGCGGAAGGAGATTCAGGAGAAACTCATCAAATTCGCGACCCGCATCCCGGTGTTCATGTACCTGACCGATTTCCGGGAATATTGCCTCAAGGACGTCATCGAGCAGCTTGAGCCGGAACTCTTCCGCAAGGTCACGGGCTTGACCCTCAGGGATTTCAGTCTGCTCGTGAGCCTCGGTGTCTTCAACAGCGAGCTGATGAACGATGCCGTCTATAAGTTCAAGCGTTACGAGGACTCTTCCCTTGAATATACCGGAATCGACAGGCATTCAGGCACCGTGGTCGGTCTTTGGGACACCGCCGTCGACACCTCCTTTAAAATCTAGTCGTCGGTCTCGGGGTCGGCCATGATGGTGGTGCCGGAAGAGAGGGCTGAGGCGGAGGTGATGACGACACGGAAGACGCCGGAGTTAATGGCTTCGAAGGCGTTCTGGAGTTTCGGGATCATTCCTTCGGAGATGGTGCCGTCGGCGACCATCGGGGCGAAATCGGAGCTGGTTATGGTCGGGATCACGCTCGAAGGGTCGTTCAAGTCTTTCATCACGCCTGGGGTGGACGAGCAATATGTCAGGGTCACGTCATAGACGGAGGCGAGGGTCTGGGCGACGGACGAGGCGATGGTGTCGGCGTTGGTGTTCAGCATCGAGCCTTCCTTGTCGTGGGTCAGCGGGGCGAGAACCGGCACGGAGCCGGACTCAAGAAGGTTCTCCAAGGCCTTGGCGTTGACGTACTTGATGTCACCGACGTAGCCGAAATTGATCGGCTGGACCGGTCTTTTGACACTCATTATCAGGTTCAGATCAGCTCCGGTAAGACCAATGGCGTTGACCCCAAGGGCTTGCAGACGGGCTACCAGATTCTTGTTGACAAGTCCACCATAGACCATCGTGACGACCTTCAGCATCTCCGCGCTGGTGATCCTGCGGCCATCAATCATCTGAGTCTCCACGCCCAACTTGGCAGCCACCTCTGTGGCGATCTTGCCGCCACCGTGCACGAGAATCTTTCTGCCTCTAAGGCTTGAGAACGACATCAGTAGCCCCTGAAGAGACTCTTCATTCTCCACAATCGCTCCCCCGACCTTAATTATATTCAATGAATCCTTTATCATATTTCTATTCTTTATTTCCGTACACCCAAGCGGCCTATTATGTACCAAACACCTACACAAGACCATTTGGTACACGAAAGAGCCGTTTACGGTACCGATTCCGCAAAAAGGGTTCTACTGTAGATCCTCCAGCATTCTCTTCATCACAACCTGGGCGGAGACGACACGGTTGGCGGCCTCCGGGATGACGATGCTGCGAGGGGAATCAATCACCTCGTCGGTCACGATCATATTCCTTCTCACCGGCAGGCAGTGCATGAAGCAGGCGTTGTTGGTGACGGCCATCTGCCTTGCGCCGACGGTCCATGAGCGGTCCTGACTGAGAATCTGGCCATAGTGCGAGACGGAGGACCAGTTCTTGGCATAGATGAAGTCCGCACCCTCAAAGGCTTTCATCTGGTCGTACTCCACACGAGCCTTGCCGACGAACTGAGGGTCAAGTTCATAGCCTTCCGGCTGCGTGATCACGAAGTCCACATCGGCAGCGTTCATCCACTCAGCGAACGAGTTCGGAACGGCCTGAGGCAGAGCCCTCGGATGAGGAGCCCAGGTCAGAACCACCTTCGGACGGGCCACACCTTTATATTCATTGATGGTGATGAGGTCCGCGAAGGCCTGGCACGGGTGGACTGTGGCCGACTCAAGGCTGATGACAGGTTTGCCGGAATATTCAATGAACTGCTTGAGTATGGTCTCGTTGTAGTCGAAGGTCTTGTCCTTCAGACCGGCGAACGAGCGCACACCGATGATGTCGCAGTAGCTGCCGATGACCGGGATCGCCTCGCGCAGATGCTCCGGCTTGTCACCGTCCATCACCACGCCCATCTCGGTCTCAAGTTTCCAGCTGTCACCGTTGACATTGAGCACTATAGAGTTCATTCCCAGATTCATGGCCGCCTTCTGGCTGCTCAGTCTGGTGCGAAGGCTGCTGTTGAAGAAGATCAGGATGATCGTCTTGTTCTTGCCCAGGTTCTGCCAGGCGAACGGAGTCGCCTTGACCTGCTTCGCCTCCTCAAGCGCCTTGCCGAGGTCGCCTATGTCACTCACATGAAAAAAACTTCTCATAATACTTCCTTCAATGCGTTAATGAATATCTCAACGTCCGCCTTGGTGAGGGTCAACGGGGCAAGAAGGCGGATCATGTTCTTGCCGGAAACGCCTGTGAATATGTGCTTTTCGTAGAGGAGGCGGCCTCTGATCTCCGCGATCGGCTCATTGAATTCGATGCCGACCATAAGGCCGCGGCCGCGAACTTCCTTGATCCTCTTCGATGCGGGGATGGAGTTCTTAAGATATTCACCAACCTCAAAGGCGTTCGCGACGAGATTCTCTTCTTTAAATATGTCAGCGACGGCATTGGCGGCGGCCATCGCGAGGTAGTTGCCGCCGAAAGTCGTGCCGAGCATGCCCTTCGTGGCCTCGAACTCTGGAGAGATCAGGACTCCGCCAATCGGGAAGCCGTTCGCCATGCCTTTCGCCATCGTGACGATGTCCGGCTTGATTCCGGCCCACTGGTGGGCGAAGAATCTGCCACTTCTGCCGTAGCCACTCTGGATTTCGTCCAGAATCAGCACCACGCCCGAATCCTTGGTTGCCTGACGCAGATCTCTCAAGAACTGGTCATCAGGGATGACGATTCCTCCGACTCCCTGGATTCCCTCGATGATCACACCGGCCACATCTCCCTTGGCAAGTTCAGCCTTTACGGCCTCTATGTCATTCAGAGGCAGGAAGGTGACATTGTGGTGAGAGTTGAACGGAGCTGAATATTTCGGGTTGTCGGTGACGGCCACGGCTCCGGAGGTCCTTCCGTGAAAGGCTCCCTTGAAGGCTATCATCCTGTCCTTTCCGGTGTGGAAAGAGGCCAGTTTGAGGGCGTTCTCGTTGGCTTCCGCTCCTGAATTGATCAGGAAGAGGGAGTAGTCCTCAAGGCCGGAGAGTTCTCCGATCTTTCGGGCGAGTTCGACCTGAAGCGGGTTCTTCACGCTGTTGGAGTAGAAACCGATTTTGTTCAGCTGGTCGGTGATGGCGGCCACGTATTTAGGGTGGCAGTGGCCGACTGAGATGACGGCATGGCCACCGTAGAGGTCGAGATATTCCTGCCCCTTGTCATCCCAGATTCTGGTGCCTTTGGCTTTGACGGGGGTTACGTCAAAGAGGCTGTATACGTCGAATAAGTTCATTGTCATTGTTTTTTGTATGTTCCGGGCGCTTCGACAAGCTCAGCGACCGAATGGTATTGGCGCTTCGGCAGGCCCAGCGACCGGAATAGGGTGGTCACTGAGCCTGTCGAAGTGACCACTAAAACCGTGTGCCTTTAAGGTGAAGGCCTGTGTCCTCGGGAAGGCCGAAGATGAGGTTCATGTTCTCGACGGCCTGACCGGAAGCGCCTTTGACAAGATTGTCGATGATGCTGACAACGTGGAGCTTGCGCCCGTGCTTGCGTACATTCAGCACACACTTGTTCGTGTTCACGACCATCTTGAGGTCCGGATTCGTGTCGATGACATGGACGAAAGGCTCGTCCTTGTAGTAATCCTTGTACAGAGCGACGGCATCCTCTTCGGAAAGGTCACAGTCAAAATAGACCGAGGCCAGAATACCCCTGGTGAAATCGCCCCTTACCGGGACAAAGTTCAGTTCTCCGCCAAAGCTCGGCGCGAGGGTGTGAAGTGTCTCCCCTATCTCACCCAAATGCTGATGTGTGAACGCCTTGTAGACTGAAAGGTTGTTCGCTCTCCAGCTGAAATGCGTTGTCTCGGACGGAGCCTGGCCGGCACCGGTTGAGCCGGTAATTCCTGTAATGTGAATCTCTGGCAACCTGTCGGCCTTTGCCATCGGCAGAAGAGCCAGCTGGATCGAGGTAGCAAAACATCCAGGATTGGCAATGTGCCTGGCATTCACGATCTTGTCTCTGAAAGCCTCCGGGAGACCGTACACGAAATCCTCAGCGTCAGCCGCAAGACGGAAATCGTTGCTGAGGTCGATGATGGCACCTTTGTAGGTTTCAGGCAGCGAATGCACGAAACCCTTGGACTTTCCATGTCCGGAGCAAAGGAATATCACATCGACCTGTTCCACTGGTGCATCAGCGCTGAACTTCAAGTCGGTCTCCCCCAACAGATCCTGATGGGCTGACCACACCGGTTCGCCTGCGTGGCTTCCGCTCTGCGCAAAAACCACCTTAACGTTCGGATGATTGGTCAGAATCCGCAGAAGCTCACCGGCAGTGTAGCCAGCGGCCCCTACGATTCCGACTTTTATATACTCATTTAAATTCATCAATACTATAAACTTATCACTCTATTCAACAGCCGCCGGCCACTTTCACGTTACCCCCTCCCTAAATCCCTCCCCTCGGGGGAGGGACTTACCTTCGCCACTTCGTGGCTCAAAAGGGCTTCTGCTGCTGCTTGTATAAATATTTCTTACAGTTCCTTTTCCAGTTGTTCGCCTTCGTCTTTGTGGGCGGTGTAGTAGACGCGGAGAGGGGTGGATGTGACTTTGATGAAGCCTTTGGCGTCCTCGCTGGTCCAGCCTTTCTGCATCTCGCCATATTCACCGAACTTGGTCTTGACAAGGTCGCAAGGGGAATCCACACCGACGGTGGAGAACGACCACGGGCGAAGTTCCATCGTCACCTTGCCGGTCACGTTCCTCTGGCTGCTCTCGAGCATCGCCTCGATGTCCCTCATCACAGGCTCAAGGTACTGGCTCTCATGCAGGAACATCCCGTACCAGTTGGCGACCTGATCCTTCCAGTACTGCTGCCACTTACTGAGGGTGAATTTCTCAAGGAACTTGTGGGCGGCGATGATCAGCATCGGAGCGGCTGCCTCGAAACCGACACGTCCCTTGATGCCGATGATGGTGTCCCCTACGTGCATGTCACGGCCGATGCCGTACGGAGCCGCGATGGACTCAATCTTCTGGATGGCAGCGACTTTGTCAGCGAATTTCTCACCGTTCACAGCAGCAATCTCGCCCTTGTCGAACTCGATCGCGATGATCTCGGAGCCTTCCTTGGTGATCTGCTTCAGATAGGCCTCCTCCGGGAGTCCCTGAGTGGAATCCAAAATTTCGCCTCCGCAAATGGAAGTTCCCCAAAGACCCACGTTGTAGGAATATTTAAGTTTCTTGAAATCAGCCTTGAAGCCGTGCTCATTGAGGTAATCAACCTCAAACTGGCGGGTAAGCGCCATATCTCTTGTCAAGGTGATGATCTCAATTCCCGAAGCCATCACGAGGAACGTCATGTCAAAGCGGACCTGGTCGTTGCCGGCTCCTGTCGATCCGTGCGCTATGGCGTCGGCGCCGATCGACTTGGCGTAGCGGGCGATCGCCATGGCCTGGAATATCCTCTCGGAGGAAACCGAGATAGGGTACGTGCCGTTCCTCAGCACGTTGCCGAAGATCATGTAACGGAGACTCTTGTCGTAATATTCCTTCGTCACGTCAAGGGTGACATATTCCTTGGCGCCCAGTTCGTAGGCGTGCCTCTCATTGTCTTTCAGCTGCTCTTCGCTGAATCCACCGGTGTTGGCGCAGGCTGCGTAAACCTCATAGCCTTTTTCCTTGGCGAGGTACATCACCGTGAATGATGTGTCAAGGCCGCCGCTGAAGGCGACCACAACCTTTTTCTTTTCCATATTCATTAATCCTTTTTGTTGTCATTTTCGGCCTCATCGATCTTCCGGATGCGTTCGAGGACTTCCTGAGGTATCTTGGCGGGAAGGTGTTCCTCCGGATCGAAGAGCATCCCCGTGCAGATGCAGTACTTTCTGTCGGTACGCTTCAGCACATCCACATTGATGCATCCCTCGCAACCTTTCCAGAAAGCCTCATCACTGGTGAGCTCGGCGAAAGTCACAGGCTTGTAACCAAGTTGGGTGTTCATCGTCATCACGGCCGCCCCGCTGGTGAGACTGAATATCTTCGCGTGAGGCCACCGTGTACGAGCCAGCGAGAAGGTCAGGTCCTTGATTCTCTTGGCAAGCCCCAAGCCCCTGAAGTCAGGATGCACAATCAGTCCGGAAGTAGTCACGTACTGCTTGTGCTCCCACGTCTCGATGTAGCTGAATCCAGCGAACCTCTCTCCTTGAAGAGCTATCACGGCCTTGGCCTCCTTAATCTTCTGGGCCACATATTCCGGCTTTCTCTTGGCGATGCCGGTACCTCTTACCTTGGCCGCGTCCTCTATTGTCTTAAGAATCTCATCGACATAAATGAGGTGCTTCTCCGAAGCGACCTCAATAGTCAATTCGCCCTGTGTCATCTTTTGTACAGTTCGTTTAAAATACTCTAATTCACCCTTTTGCCACCGACACCTTTGAATATGTTCGCAAGAGAACCGGCAACATCGTCATGCGCGAATCCTTCCCTGAGAACCAGAAGTATCGTGTCATCTCCAGCCAATGTTCCCATAACCCCTGGAAGATGCCCTTCGTCAATTATGGAGGCAATCATGCCGGCATGGCCAGGCCTGGTCTTGATCACTGCCATCGATCCCGAGAATTCGAGGCTGTCAATGCTGTCCGATGTCATTGATGACTCATGAAGCACACTACGCAACATTCCCGGCTGGGGAAGGCGGTAACTATAGCCATTGCCGTCGTGGATCTTTGTTATGCGAAGTTCCCTGATGTCTCTGGACAATGTAGCCTGCGCGACACACAGTCCACGCTGCTCCAAAAGTGTGGAAAGTTCCTCTTGGTTGGAGACCCTGTTGTCTTTGATGACCTCTCTTATTATTCTTTGCCTTTCGAGTTTGCCCTTCATGTCAAAAGCATATTTATTCAAATGCGGTGCAAAGATATGTATATTCTTTCAATAATTCGCCACCAATCTGCATATATTTCAAAAAAAGTTGTTCAAGATTCATTCTTGAACAACTTTGCGACTTGAATATTCATATTCCTTTATTCCCACTCGATTGTTGCGGGCGGTTTCGAGGAGATGTCATAGACTACGCGGTTGACCCCCTTGACCTTGTTTATGATGTCGTTGCTGACCTGGGCGAGGAAGTCGTAAGGGAAATGGAACCAGTCGGCGGTCATGGCGTCGGTGGAGACCACGGCGCGAAGGGCCACAGGATTCTCGTAGGTTCTCTCGTCTCCCATCACTCCCACGCTCTTGATCGGCAGCAGGATGACCCCGGCCTGCCAGATGGCGTCGTAAAGGTTCTTCGCCTCGATGCGCGGATCCGAAGCGGACGGGAAATGGAGCGACGTGCAATCATATTCACGAAGTCCTTTTATGAATATGTCGTCGGCCTCGCGGAGAACATTCAGTTTTTCCTCCGTTATGTCGCCGATGATCCTGATGGCAAGCGACGGGCCAGGGAAAGGATGTCTGCCCACAAGCTCCTCCTTGATGCCGAGGGCGCGTCCGACTCTGCGGACCTCGTCCTTGAAGAGCATCCGCAGGGGCTCGATGATCTCCCGGAAGTCCACGTAGTCGGGCAGGCCGCCCACGTTGTGGT
>DCCQ01000108.1:0-31042 GCA_002314195.1 Bacteroidales bacterium UBA1077
TACGCCCGCCCGTTCGCCGACGATCCGAGGAAAGTATTCAGGATCGGCGTCAACTTCTCCACCGCGAACCGCCGCATCGACGGCTGGAAGGTCGTCTGACCGGCAAGTCTCTAATGGCTGACTTTTGTCAAATTCGAATTTGAAAAATCATGAATCAGATGTTCGACTTCAGAAGAGAGTTTGTTATATTGTTTTTTTTCACTGCCTTGCTGGCGGCATCGCCATCTTCGGCTCAAAATCCTGAGGCGTTGTCGTTCGTGAGGATTGTACGCGACCCCGTTTCCGCCGGAATGGGATTCGCCGGAACTGCCTCGGAAACCGAAGTTGCATATTCATCATTCCGTAATTCTTCTGTCATTCCGTTCATGGCTGAAAGGATGTCCGTCGGAATATCCGGACAGATGTGGGCTCCGGACGGAGTCAAATCCACGAATCTTGGCTTCGGAGCGGCGTTCAAGGCCGGGAAACGGCTCGGGTTCTCGGTCGGTGGGGCCTATCAGATGGGCGAAGAGTATTCGCTGGCAGACGAGACAGGCAACGCAGCCGGGACTTTCAAGCCGAATGACATAATAATCAACGGAGGCGCCGGTGTCTGGATCATTGATGGCCTTGCCGCCGGAGTGAATGTGCGTCACGCCTCTCAGAAACTCTCGGACGACTGTTCCTACTCGGCGATGGCCGCTGACATATTCATGACTTACAGGCTGTCAGGCTTGAACGTCACCGCCGGGGTGTCATCTTTGGGGTCTCGTGTAAAGTCTGAGTCGGGGGATTCATTCAGCCTCCCGACCTCTGCCACCGTCGGGGTGGACTGGTCGAAAGCCCTCTTCGAGAGCCACGGAGTGCGGCTGGCGGCCGATGTGGACTACTTCTTCAGCGGCAACATCACGGCGGCAGCCGGGGCGCAATATTCATTTAAGAATATGTTGTCTGCCAGAGCCGGCTACCACCTCGGCACAAAGAGCGCCGTGCTTCCGTCGTTCGCCACAGTCGGGCTTGGTATAAGGCTCTTCGGCATTAGCCTTGACATAGCCTACCTTACCGCCAGCGACACCCTTGGCAATACCTTCACCTTCGGGCTTGGCTACAGGTTCTGATTCTTTCGACCATTTGAATGCCAGTAAACAGTTTCTTGAGATAGACTATCATTCATGGGCGGTTCTATAGTCTGCCATACGTTGAGCGCTTGGTGTCCGTTCATTTTGCCAATCCGGGAATTATTCCGATATTTATATTCAAGAATCGCTGTGAAGAGGCGATGTAGGATCATGAAAAAGAATAATCAAAGTTTGCTTTCTATGCTTGTGCTGCTGGCATCGGTGTCCTGCGCCAAGGAGGAAGTGTTTGAAATGACTGTGGATGAGCCTGCGGAGGAAGCAGGTTCTTCCATTGACCATTCCGTCGTGCCTGGGGTTGCGTTGGTGGAGTTCAGCGACGAGATATTGCCATTGATTGAGGATGATCTCAGCCAAGGTAAGGTTGCGACACGTTCAATGGGACTGAACCAGGCGTTGGACGAACTCGGGATAAAATCAATCGAAAGGGCTTTCCCGGACGCAGGAGAGTTTGAGCCGCGCCACAGGAAAGCGGGTCTCCACAAATGCTACATCATTGAATATTCAGAATCGGTCGCCACGACCAGGGCTTCCGCCGAGTTATATTCGATTCCGGGAGTGGAGCGTGTTGAAAGTCAGCCCGTCATTGCTCCTGCAGGGTTCAATGACCCCTCGTTTTCACGGCAGTGGGGGTTATTCAACTCTACCTATCGCGATTATGACATAAATGTTGTTCCGGTGTGGAACAACTACACTACCGGAGACCCGAAAGTTGTGGTGGCTGTCGTTGATTATGGAATCGATATCAGCCATCCGGATCTCAAGGATAACTGTTCGGCGACAAACTATAGTGCTGTTGACCGGAAGGAGGTGGTGAAGCCTGAGAACTCCGGAAAGCATGGAACCCATGTCGCTGGAATCGTCGCGGCGGTCAACAACAATGGCGTAGGAATCTGTGGAGTGGCAGGAGGAGACGCCGCAAAGGGAAAGAAAGGGGCAACCCTGATGTCTTGTGAGATATTCCGGGATGTCACGTCGAATGGCAAGACCACGACAAAGCAGGGAAGTACATACTCGGCAATCACTTGGGCGGCGGATCACGGAGCCGTCATCTGCCAGAACAGTTGGTCCTATGTCGTCGACACGAACGGAGACAAGGTGGTCAGCGAGGAAGAAAAGGCTGCCGCCCTCAAAAGGAAGGTCAATATTTTTGACAAACTTGCCATCGACTACTTCATAGACAACGCCGGTTGTGACAAGGACGGAAACCAATTGCCGGACTCGCCGATGAAGGGCGGCCTTGTGGTGTTTGCGGCAGGCAATGACAATCTTGCCAATGGCGCTCCTGCCAACTACGAGAGGGTCATCGCTGTGGCGGCGCTGAACAGTAACGGAAACAAGGCGAATTACTCTAACTATGGCGATTTCGTGGATCTCGCGGCTCCAGGCACTGGTGTCTACAGTACTTTTCCAGGTGGAGCCTATGGTAATCTTAGCGGCACATCCATGGCGTGTCCTCATGTCTCAGGAGTCGCGGCCTTGATCGTCTCTTGTTGCGGCGGACAAGGTTTCACCAATGAAATGCTGAAGGAGAAACTTCTGAAAACCAGGCGGAAGGACATCGTGCCCGCCGGTATGGGCGGGCTTGTCGATGCGGTGGCCGCATTGAACTATGGCGAGAATTTCAAGCCAGGCAAGGCCAAAGATGTCAGGGCGACCGTGAGGAACAACTCGGTGGACATCACCTGGACTGCTGTCGGCAATGCTGACGGGTATCCGGCTTACGGCTACAAAGTCATCTGCGGCAAAGATAAATCCTTGGTGGAAAACGCCGATCCGTCTAAGAGTACCATGGCGGGGATCTTCACAAGAAGTGTCCTTGCGAAGGCAGAGGTCGAAGGCACGGAGAGATTGACATTCACTGGGTTGGACTTCTCGGCAACCTACTATGTGAAAGTGGTCGGCTACTCTTACACGAACGTCTATGGCGAGCCGTCTCCGGTCATAGGGTTCAAGACGGTGGTCAACAACCCTCCTGTCATCGAGATCGGTCTCAGCGGAGACATCGTTCTCAGATCCCACGAGAAGAAGGTCATCAACCTTGTCATCACCGACCCGGACAGACACACCATCACGGTTGATTACCAGCCTGGGGGGCCAGCGGACACATTCTCGGGACTTGACAAGGGCGAAGCCACAATCACCATCAATGCTCCGGACGCCGGCCCTGGAACGTACACGGCCACGCTCACTGCAACCGACAACTATGGCGCGGCCACATCACTCGCTGTAACTTACACAGTCATGGCTAACAACCCTCCGGAGAAAATCAAGGAAGCCTCCAACCTCCTCATCACCAGCATCGGGGAGACATTCATTCTGAATATGAACGAATATTTCAGCGATCCTGACGGTGAGACTCTTGAATATGTCCTATCGTCCAGCGACCCTCAGACCGTGCGCCTTGTCCGAAACGGGAACAAGGTCATCGGAACTGTTCTGAGGTACGGCTCAAGTGCGATCGCCATCAATGCTTCCGACGCCGCGGGGGCTTCGGCTGAGAGCAGTTTCAAAGTCTTGGCCAGAGAAGCTTCCGTTGAATATTCTGTCTATCCCAACCCTGTCAAGGATTTCCTGAACATCGGCACAGGAAGCGAACTGTCCGATGTCCGCGTTAGAATCGTCTCACAGACCGGTCGTTCTGTCTATGACAACACAGTCAAGGCCAGCGCTTTCGAGCCGGCAAGGATAGATTTGTCCGGACAGGCTCCGGGGGTATATTCAGTGGCCATCTGCGTCGGGGAAAAGACGCACACGTTTTCTGTGGTTAAACGCTGATTCAATGACAAACCACACTGAGATATATTTAATTATAATTTATGAACAAAAGAATCCTTGCGGCCGCGGGAGCGTTCCTGTGTCTGCTTTCATCCTGTGACGACAAAATGAACCCATTGCTTACAGACTCCACGCTGCCGTATGGCGCGCCTCAGTTCGACAAGATCAAGACTGAGCACTATCTGCCTGCCTTCGAGCAGGCCATCACCGAGGCCAAGGCCGAGATCGATGCCATCGTGAACAATCCGGACTCTCCTACGTTCGAGAACACGATCGCAGCTTTGGACGAGGCGGGAAGCCGTCTGAACGATGTCGCCGGCATATTCTACAACCTTATGGAGGCCGACACGGATGAGGAGATGCAGGCTGTTGCTGAGAAAGTCTCCCCGATGATGACGGATTATTCAATGTACGTCTCGCTGAACGAACCTCTTTTCGCTCGTGTCAAGGCTGTGCACGAGAGCGCACAAGGACTTGAACCGGATCAGATGAGGCTTCTGGAAAAGACATGGAAGTCGTTTGTGCGCAATGGTGCCAATCTTGGTGTGGAGGACAAGAAAACTTACAGCAAGCTCAGCGAGCAGCTTTCCTTGCTGACACTTCAGTACGGGAAGAATGTGCTTGCGGCCACTAATGCCTTTACAATGAATATGACTGACGAGGCGGAACTTGCCGGACTTCCTGATTTTGTTCGAGAGGCGGCGGTCGAAACGGCCAAATCCAAGAATATGAAAGGCTGGGCCTTCGACCTTTCGGCTCCGAGTTACGGAGCGTTCATGAAGTATAGCACTCACCGCGACCTCCGCCAGAAGATGTGGATGGCCTACAACACAAGGGCTACGGAAGGAGAGAACAGCAACATCGATCTCTGTCGCCAGATTGCGGAGCTGCGCCTTAAGATTGCGAATATCCTCGGCTACGAAACCTATGCGGACTACGCCCTTGAGGAGAGGATGGCCAAGAACCCTCAGACTGTCAACGAGTTCATCGATAAGCTCTTGACGCCGTCGCTTCCTGCCGCCAAGGCCGAGGTCAAGGAACTTTATGAATATGCTCGCTCCAACGGTTTCGAGGACACCGAGATCCAGCCTTGGGACTTTGGTTTCTGGTCAGAGAAACTGATGGATGCCCGCTACTCAATCAACGATGAGCAGCTCAAGCCGTATTTCCGGTTGGAGAATTGCATCGATGCCGCTTTTGGTCTGGCCGGGAAACTTTATGGCCTGACATTCGAGGAGAGGAAGGACATTCCTGTCTATCATCCGGATGTGAAGGTCTATGACGTTAAGGACGCTTCAGGAAGGCACATGGCCTTGTTCTACGCTGACTTCTTCCCGCGTGCCAGCAAGAGGGGAGGGGCGTGGATGACCGAGTTCCGTGGCCAGAGCATCGTGAACGGGGTGGAGAAACGTCCGTTCATAAGCCTTGTGACCAACTTCTCCAAGCCTACAGCCGGGAAGCCATCACTTCTGACCCACGACGAGTTGACAACTCTGCTTCACGAGTTCGGGCACAGTCTGCACGGCATTCTCGCCGAGGGAAGATATTCATCACTCACCGGTACTAATGTTTCCCGCGACTTTGTGGAACTGCCTTCGCAGATCATGGAGAACTGGGCGTTCGAGCCGGAGTTTCTGGACACTTTCGCGCGCCATTTCGAGACAGGAGAAGCGCTTCCGGACACCCTCATCAATAAGATTGTGGCGGCCAAGAATTATCATGCGGCCTACGCTCAGGTGCGTCAGCTTCAGTTCGGTATCTTGGACATGGCGTGGCACACGCTTAAGAATGTTCCGGAATCAGGGCACTTCGACAAGCTCAGTGACCTGAAAACCATGCAGGAACTTGGCACGATAGCTTTCGAGAAGGAGGCTTTGAAGAGTTCGAATGTGATTCCGTCCGTCCCGCAGGCCTGTATCTCGACTTCGTTCAGCCACATATTCTCAGGAGGTTACAGCGCAGGCTACTATTCCTACAAATGGTCCGAGGTGCTGGAGGCCGACGCTTTCAGTCTGTTCAAGGAGAAAGGAATATTCAACACCGAGGTTTCGCACTCCTTCCGTGACAACATCCTCTCGAAGGGATGCAGCGAGGACGAGGATGTCCTTTACCGCCGCTTCCGTGGTCACGACCCTGAGCCTGAGGCTCTTCTGGAAAAACTTGGAATCGTGAAGAATTAATATTCCGGAGTGAAATAACGCAAAGCGGTCATCAGAGTCTCCTCGAAGACCGCTTTTTCGTGTTCTGACAGGAATCCGACCTCGATCGGCACCTGGAACAGCCTGATCTTCAGCTGCTCAGGGATTCTCTTGAAGTCCAGGATCCTCTGGCAGTCCTTCTCGGTCGTCGCCACAACAGCCGTCGGGTGCTCCTTTACGGCATTCATTATCTTCTTGATGTCGAAGCGGTTGTAGTTGTGGTGATCCATGAAACAGAATCGCTTCACTATCTTGTGCTCGTCACTGAGGTACATCCGCAAAGGCGTGTCCTTGGCTATTCCGGAGAACAAGATCAGCTTCTGCGAGTAAGCGTACCTCTTGTCGCCTTCCTCAAAGATCGGCTGCATTTGGTTGTACCAGATTGTTGTGAACAGCAAAGTCTTGACAGATCCTTTCCTGTCTGTCCCTTTACACGATTTAATGTCGTAATCCTTAAGCCCGAAAGATCTTGCCCATTCGATTTTCTGGCTGTCTTCCAGATAGGCGGGACATTTGGACACTATTATGATGTCTGCCGCGTGGAGTCTTTGAGGCAGATCGCGTAATCTACCAAATGGCAATAGTTTGTCCTTGTAGGTCGGGCGGTTGTAATCCACCAGGACGATGTTGAAGTAGGCTCTCAGTGTCCTGTACTGGAAAGCGTCGTCAAGTACAATCAGATCCGCCGGCGGAATCGACGCATCGGCGCATTTGCGTGCCCTTCTTTCTGTCTTGAGCTTCTCGGGATGGCAGAGAATGTCGCAGCCCTTGATCCTCTGCCGGTCCACGGCGACCGTCACGCCGGGAAATTTCCTTTTTATCTGGAGAGGCTCGTCGCCATATTCCTTTACCTTGCCGTCCTTGTCAACCAGCTGGAATCCGCTGCTGTTGCGCTTGTGTCCTCTTGACAGCACCGCCAGATTGCGATACCCCCAGTCATCGCTCCGCAGAAGGGTGCGCAGAATCATCTCTGTGTGAGGGGTCTTGCCTGTTCCGCCCGCTGTGATGTTGCCGACACAGATGGTCGGCACCTCGCAGGTACCAACCTTGAAGATGCCGTGGTCGTAGCAAGCGTGCCTCAGCTTCAGCGTCAGATAGTATGGTGCAAGAAGGATCTTGTCAAGCATAGAATGCAAAGATACAAAAAATCATAAGCCATAGACGCTGTTTGCCTCTGAAATTTCAGTGTCACCCCATTTTTCGGCAATATATTCGAGAATTTTGAACACTTCCGCCGGGTCATTCTCCGTCACAAGCCGCATCCTGGTCTCCTTGAAGTCGGGAAGTCCCTTGAAGTAGCAGGAGAGGTGGCGGCGCATCTCATAGACCCCGGTCGGTACGCCTTTGAGGTCCAGCGACAACTGCATATGCATTTTCGCAAGCTCGACCCGCTCCTTCACCCCAAGTGGCGGAAGTTCCTCTCCCGTGGCAAGGAAGTGTTTGATTTCCTTGAATATCCAAGGATGTCCGAAGGATGCTCTGGCGACCATGATCCCGTCCACCCCGTAGCGGTCGAACGCCTCTTTTGCCTTCCGCGCGGAGTTGATGTCGCCGTTGCCTATTATGGGAATATGCATCCTCGGGTTCCGTTTGACCTCTCCGATCAGAGTCCAGTCGGCCTCGCCCTTGTACATCTGGCAACGTGTACGTCCGTGGATGGTGAGGGCCTTGATGCCGGTGTCCTGAAGCCTTTCGGCCAGTTCCACAATGATTTTGCTGCTCTCGTCCCAGCCGAGTCGTGTCTTGACTGTGACCGGCTTGCCGACTGCCTCGACAATCCGTTTGGTGATCATGACCATCTTGTCCGGATCCTTCATCATCCCGGAGCCGGCTCCCCGTCCCGCGATCTTGCTCACAGGACAGCCGAAATTGATGTCGATCACATCGCATCCATGTCCTCCGACAAACTCCGGAGCATGATCCGCCATCTTTGCCGCCTCGACCATCGCGTCCGGGTCGCTGCCGTAGATCTGGATCCCGACCGGAGCCTCCTCGTCCGAGGTCTTTAGTTTGGCATAGGCCTTTTTCGCATCCCGGATCAGGCCTTCCGCCGGGATGAATTCCGTGTAGGTCATGTCAGCACCCTGCTCCCTGCATATTCCTCTGAAGGAAGCGTCCGTGACATCCTCCATCGGAGCCAGAAGCACCGGCCTTTCCCCGAGATCTATTTCGCCTATTGTCATATTGTCGTTATTCTTTGACTATCTTTCCGCTTGGCATTTTCCTTGCGGAAAAGTGTCAATTGTCTGCAAAATTACTATTTTTGCAGGATAGAATAAAAGATTAATTGTAGTGTGTTATGAAAGAGATAGCAACAATCGGGGTTCTTACGTCTGGAGGTGACGCTCCCGGAATGAATGCATGCATAAGGGCTGTTACCCGTTCGGCAATCTATAACGGATGGAAGGTCATGGGGATTTACCGAGGCTTTGAAGGCTTGATCAACGGTGATTTCAAGGAGCTTTCCACAGAAAGCGTCAGCAATGTGATCCAGAGGGGAGGCACGATCCTTAAAACGGCCCGCAGCGCGGATTTTATGACTGTCGAGGGCCGGAAAAAGGCCTATGACAATGTTGTCAAGTTCGGGGTCGATGCCTTGGTCATCATTGGTGGCAATGGCTCACTGGCAGGAGCGCAAGAGTTTGCTCATGAATATGACATTCCGGTTGTCGGGCTTCCTGGCACCATCGACAACGACCTCTACGGAACGGATTCCACAATCGGCTATGACACGGCTCTTAACACTATAGTTGAGTGTGTGGACAAGATCAGGGACACAGCGACATCCCATGACAGGATATTCTTTGTGGAGGTCATGGGACGTGACGCAGGTTTCCTCGCCCAGAACTCCGCCATCGCCGCGGGAGCGGAGGCCGCCATCATCCCGGAGGATCAGACTGACATCGACCAGCTTGAGAAATTCATCAGCCACGGCTGCCGCAAGAGCAAGAACAGTTCTATCGTGATCGTCTCTGAAAGCCCGAAAGACGGGGGAGCGATGCACTACGCCGAAAGGGTAAGGCAGGAATATCCTGAATATGATGTCCGTGTCACCATCCTCGGCCATCTCCAGCGTGGCGGGTGCCCTTCGGCCTACGACAGAATCCTGGCCAGCCGCCTGGGCTACGCCAGCATCGAAGCCCTTCAGGAAGGCCAGCGGAATATCATGGTGGGAATCGCTAACGATGAGATTGTCTATGTTCCTATCGGTAAAGCCATCAAACTTGACAAACCTATTGACAAGGAACTCATTAATGTCCTTGGTGTTTTGTCTATCTAAAAACTTGCGGCAATCCTGGTTTTATGCGTGATATGCCGTTGTTTATGAGGAAGATTATTGCTGCGTTGGCGGTGATGTTGTCCTTTTCATTCTCGGCTATGTCCCAGACTGGGGCGTGGACGGGCAGGTTGAAGGTTTCGGGCGTTGAGTTGGAGCTCATATTCAACATTGGGGAAGAGTCTGCCACGCTTGATGTGCCGGATCAGGGAGCCAAGGAGATTCCTGTCGAAGTGTCTAGGGATGCAGTGGGAGGCATCACTTTGAATGTCCCGGCGATCAACGCTTCGTTCAAGGGACTTTGGGCCGGTAAGATGATAGCGGGGACTTTCACACAGCACGGAATGTCTTTCCCGATGACGCTTACGCCGGGTGCGCCGGTCATCAGGCGGCCGCAGACTCCGGTCGGACCTTTCCCTTACGCGACCGAGGAAGTTTCGTTCACGAACGGTGACGCTGTCCTGAAAGGGACGTTGACGCTTCCCGAAAACTGCGGCAGGAAGACTCCTGTTCTCATTATGGTGACAGGTAGCGGCCTCCAGAACCGTGACGAGGAGGTGTTCGGCCACAAACCGTTCGCTGTCATCGCGGACGCTTTCGCAAGGGCCGGGATAGCCACGTTGAGGTACGATGACAGAGGGTTCGGAGAGTCAACCGGAGATGTTGTCTTTTGCACCACCGAGGATTTGAAGAATGACGCTCTGTCCGGAATCCGGCTTTTGAGGGAGCGGTTTGACAATGTCGGAGTGCTGGGACACAGCGAGGGAGGCACCATCGCGTTGATGCTTGCCGGCGAGAAACAAGTTGACTTTGCCATAAGCCTCGCCGGGATGATAGTCTCAGGAGCCGAGACATTGCTGGCTCAGAACAGACAAGCATGTCAAGCCGTCGGTCTGCCCGAATCTGAGGTTGATGCCTACTGTCGGCTTCTGTCCGACACCTTTGATGCCATCAAGACGAAGTCACCGCTTCCATCCGCCGGCGACTACAATCTTTCCGCCGACTTGAAGCAGAACTTCCAAACCGCCTTGGGCCAGTTCCGCACACCATATATGGAATATTTCTTAGGCTTGGATCTGTCCACAAGGCTCTCCGATGTCACATGTCCTGTCATGGCTCTGAATGGCACTAAAGACTCACAGGTTCAGTGCGACAGGAATCTGGATGTTCTGAGGCTCGGCCTCCCGTCAGGAGGCAAGAACCTCATCAAGGCCGAGGTTGGATTGAACCACATCTTCCAGCACTGCACCACCGGAGCGTTCTCTGAATATAAAGAAATAGAGGAAACCATCTCCCCGGAAGTTCTTTCCGAGATGATCGCCTGGATCAGAGCGCTCTGACTCCGTGAGTGAAATTCCCGTTCTCGCGCACCGAAGAGGAGTTTCTGTCCTACCGTGCGTTAAAATGCCGGTTTTGCTCACGGCGGTACTTGCGAATATTCTACCGTGAGTGAGAAGGCAAGGTTGGCGCACGAGGTTCGCACGAGAGAAACACGAGATGAGCGATGTGGTTCATAAAGAAGGGTTTAATTCCCGAAAAAAGATGTATATTAGCGAACAAAAAGAACTTCTATGCTGAAACTTTTGATATGCGCTGCGTGTGCGCTTGTGTCTTTGTCAGCCAGGGCAGGATTTATCGACGGAATCAGAATCGGCGGATGGAACAGGCCGTTTATTGTAACTATTGACAATGAGGATGTCTCCATGCCGGCGACCTCCTGCTTTGTGGCGGGCCTTTCATCCGGCTATTACACAGTGGAAGTTTATGAGTCACGCCCGACATCCGGCGATAGTGTCTGGAAAGGCAGGCTGATTTACAGCCGGAAGGTCTATTACGACGGCATAGGGACAATGGACATCCGTATCGGTGACCGCGCTGACACCGGAGTTGTTCGCCCAGGACGCCGGCCATCGACATTGGGAATGAATGTGATGGCAGATGATGTGTTCGAGGATTTCTACCAGAGAGTGAAGAACGAGCCGTTCAGCGATGGGAAGAACAAGTTGCTTGCAACAGCCTTGGCCAGCACCGCCTTCACTTCGGCGCAATGCGAACGCTTCCTCGACCTTTACACTTTTGATGACGACAAGGTTGAGTTTCTGAAGCTGATCTACCCCAATGTGGTTGACAAGGAGGCGTTTTTCAGGGTCATCGACAAACTGACCTTCATCAGTAGCCGCGACAAGGTCCGGGATTTCATTCGGGCCTATGGTGGAAACTGACAGCGGACATTCCTGAAAATGAAATCACCGCCGGTCGTGAGCCGCTGGGTGTCATAGTCGGTGCCATAGCCGGTGTGCCATTGTCTTTGTCCGAACATTACATTATCGGCATAAATTTACTATTTTTGTCGTCACGAACCTTGGTGCGGGGAAATGTGCCGCAGAACCAAGGGGGCGGAATGAATGAATATATTCATGGAATATGAAAAAAAGTTTTGTGATCATGGCTTCAGTGCTTGCGATGGCGGCCTGTGGCCCTAAACAGCAGGTTGAGAAGGTTCCGGCCATTGACCTTGCGAACCTTGACACGACCGTCTCTCCGGCGGTGGATTTCTACCAGTTTTCCACAGGCGGATGGCAGAAAAACAACCCTTTGAAGCCTGAATATGCCCGTTTCGGCTCTTTCGATCAGCTGAGGGAGAACAACGTTAAGAGGCTCAATGACTTGTTTGCGGAGATGGGGACACTGAAGACGGAAAAGGGGACGGTCGAGCAGAAGATCTCCGACCTTTACAAGCAGGGACTCGACTCCACAAGGCTGAATGCCGAGGGCGCGGCCCCATTGAAGAAATATGTCGATGAGATCTACGCCGCGGCTGACAAGGAAGCCCTCGTGAAGATCATCGCAGGGCTGCACAACGTCTCCGAGAGTTCGTTCTTCGGGGCTTACGTGATGTCAGACCTGGCCGACAGCGACAACCAGATCCTTTACCTTGGACAGGGCGGACTCGGAATCGGTGACCGTGATTATTATGTCGAGGCCGAGAACGCCGCGATCAAGGAAGGTTACCGTAATTTCCTGGCCAAGGTGTTCACACTGACTGGAATCGCCGAGCCGGAGAAAGCGGCCGCCAACGCACTTGCCGTGGAGGATGTGCTCGCCACGAACTCCTGGACCAGCGTGCAGGAAAGAGACATCCAGGCTCAGTACAATCCTTGCAGCACCGAGGACTTGATCAAGAACTATCCCGGATTCGACTGGAAACTCTACTTCGGGACCAGAGGAATCGCTGACCAGCAGAAGCTTATTGTCGCCGAGCCTTCTTTCTTCAAGGCTTTCTGTGAATATTTCGGCGGAGCGGACCTCGCTGTCCTGAAGGACTATGTCGCCGGCCAGCTCATCCAGGGCGCGACCGGATCCCTAAGCGACGACTTCTACACCGCGTCATTCGACTTCTTCAGCACCCAGATGTCCGGAATCAAGGAGCAGAAACCTCGCTGGAAGAGGGCGATGCAGGTTCCGAACAGCATCCTCGGAGAGGCTGTCGGCAAGATGTACGTGGCTAAATACTTCCCGGAGTCCTCTAAGACAAAGATGCTTGATCTCGTGGAGAACCTCAAGAAAGCATTCAGCCAGCACATCGACGAACTGGATTGGATGAGCGATTCCACAAAGACCAAGGCCCACGAGAAACTGGACAACTTCACTGTGAAGATCGGCTATCCGGACAAGTGGAAGGATTACTCAACCCTTGACATCGATCCCGAGAAGAGCTACTACGAGAACCTTCGCGCGGCAGGCGCATGGTACACAGCCGACAACATATCAAAACTCGGCCAGCCGACCGACAAGACCGAGTGGGGGATGTCTCCTCAGACTGTCAACGCCTACTATAATCCTACGACCAACGAAATCTGCTTCCCTGCGGCCATCCTTCAGCCTCCGTTCTTCAACGCTGACGCTGACGATGCGGTCAACTACGGCGGGATAGGAGTCGTGATCGGCCACGAGATGTCCCACGGATTCGACGACCAGGGCCGTCTCTTCGACAAGGACGGGAATATGGCAGACTGGTGGACCGCCGAGGATGCCGAGAAGTTCAACGCAAAGGCTCAGGTGCTTGTCGCTCAGTTCGATGAGGTTGAGGTCGTGCCTGGTGTTCATGCCAACGGACAGCTTTCGCTCGGTGAGAACATCGGTGACCACGGAGGACTCAGCATCTCGTTCACAGCCATGCAGAACGCCAATGCCGGCAAGAACATCGGCCTTATTGACGGCTTCACTCCGGAGCAGAGGTTCTACCTCTCCTACGGTGCCATCTGGGCCCAGAACATCACCGATGAGGAAAAGGTTCGTCTGACCAAGCTTGATGTCCACTCTCTTGCCGTGAACCGTGTGAACGTTTCCTTAAGGAATTTCCAGACATTCTTCGATGCTTTCGGAATCAAGGAAGGCGATCCGATGTGGCGTCCCGAGAGCGAAAGAGTCCACATCTGGTAAAATTTTCAATCGGGATAGGTCCGGAATATTCATTACGAACATTCGGAAGTTGTGAAGCGGCTTCAGTGGCCTGTTCCGGCATAAGCATATTCATAAAGGAATAATTTTTTGGACGCGTCAAGGTTCATAGCCGGACGCCTCCGTTTCGGGGGGAGGATAGCGATGGTTTCCATCGCTGTCTCTTTCCTCATCATGATTGTCTCCGTCTCCGTCTCGTCAGGGTTCAGGAACGAGATCAGGGACGGAATTTCCGACCTTACCGGAGACGTGCAGCTGATGCCGGTGGACATGAACTACATCAGCGAGTCGTCTCCGATTTCTGTCAACCAAAGTTTCATGCCTGACATAGAGGCGATTCCTGAGGTGAAGAGCGTCACTCCGGCGGTTTACCGCGCTGGAATCGTCAAGAAAGGGGAGAGCATCCACGGCGTGCTGTTCAAAGGGACTCCAAGAGAGGAATCTGATTCCGTGAAACTGGGAGTCTCGATTCCGGTCCGTCTGTCCGATCTGCTCGGCCTCGAGGTAGGTGACAAGCTGCTGACCTATTTTGTCGGAGAAAAGGTCAAGGTCCGCAACTTCAACATCACCGGTGTCTATGAGGGCGTGATGGACGGGACGGACAACATTGTGGTCCTTGCTGACATCGCTGATCTCCAACGGCTTGACGGATGGACTTCCGATGAGGCTTCCGTTCTGGAACTGACTCTGGCTCCGGGAGCCAAGACCGATGCGGGAATGCGCGCCGTCACGGACGAGGTCGGCCACATCGCCTTGCAGAAGATAGGAGAGGACGACGACACCTTGGTCGCCACCTCGGTCATCAGCCGCTACCCACAGATTTTCGACTGGCTGAACCTTATCGACTTCAATGTCCTGTTCATTCTTGTCCTGATGACGATTGTGGCGGGATTCAACATGATATCAGGTCTGCTTATAATGCTGTTCAGGAACATATCCACAATCGGTACGCTCAAGTCCTTGGGCATGACCGACAAGGCCATCGCCAAAGTTTTCCTCAGGGTCGCTTCCAACATCGTGTTCAAGGGAATGCTGACTGGCAACGGCGTCGCCTTGCTGTTGTGCGGAATCCAGAAATGGACCCACGTCCTGAAACTCAACCCTGAGAACTATTTCGTGCCGTTTGTTCCGGTGCACCTTAATCTACCTGCGGTGCTTGCCGCTGATGTGACAGCCTGGTTGGTCATCATGCTCTTCCTCCTGATTCCTTGCCTTTTCATCTCCAGAGTCGATCCGGCTCAGACTGTCAGGGCTCAGTAGAATCCGCTCGACATCTTCCGTCTCCTCGATCATCACCAGCACAGTGTCGGTTGGCTGGACCTTGTAGCGTGGTTGAGTGCCATTGAATATGTCGTACTGGTTCAGGACTGCCTTGACATAGGCGACCGTCTCCTTTCCTTTGAACTTCCCGTGCCTGACATCCTCCACGAGCAGTATTGAATCTTGACTCATCTGAGGCAGGACCGTGCAGAGGCTCTCCCAGGTTCCTGTGTCGATACCTTGCGCCCGCGCCAGTTTTATGCAGTCGTAAATACGCCCCTCTCCGGCGTTGTAGGCGGCCAGTGTGAATTTGACAAGCTCGTTGTCATTGGCGGCCGTGTCCCTGAACTTGCTTTGAAGCCTGGAGATGTAGGAAGCTCCAGCCTCTATGTTCTCTTTTGGGTCAAGAAGATTCTCGATTTCGTAGCGGTCAGCTGTCCTGGGCATCATCTGCATGAGTCCGAATGCCCCCCGCTGTGAATTAGCCTGAATCCGAAACCGGGACTCGCTCCAGATCAGGGCGGCGAACATCTTCCAGTTCCATCCGATCCGCTTGGCGTTTTCCTTGATCAGACCATCGTATGGGCTTATGATGGCAGGATCCCTTCTGGCTCCTTTCCGGTAGGGGTTGTAGCCATGGAAAAATCGGGAGATCATGCCGGCATATTCATTGGAACCTTTGAAATTGTTGAGCCAGCGGATGATTTCCTTCTGTTTTTTTTTGTCTGTCGCCATTACCCATGAGACCGGCACGTCACCTAAAGGAAACGTCATGAATCCTTCCTGCTCGGGAATCTCTTCTGATGGCAGGGCCAGTATGTCGATGTCGCCTGTCATGAGCGAGTCAAGATAAGAGCCGTCGTCGGTGGTCAGGAAAATTCTTACAGAGTCTTCCAGGTAGTCGGCCAGTCTTCCCGCCATTTCATAGCAGTATCCGGTCTGATAGCCGTCTGACAACTTGTCCTCCAGTTTCAGGGCACAGCGTATCATGTCGTCACTGAAGATGTCCTTTGTTTCGCCGGAGTTTCTGTTAAGTTCGCTGAAAGGAATGATGAGAAGCACCAACAGTGTTGGTATCAAGTACTTGAAAAACTTCTTTGTGATTCTTTTCAGCCCCATGGTCAGAAACCTCCACTGTTGCCTCCAAGCCCTCTGCTTCCGCCGCCTAAGCCTCCAAGTCCTCCTCCGCTGAATCCGCTTCTGTCGGAACCACCGCCATTTCCGCCACCTCCGGACAGACCGGAACCGGCGCTGACGGCCCTGTTGGAGTTCGGTTGAAGGTAGAACGGCCAATATACACCGATCTTGAATGCCATCTGTGTCCTGATGTAATGGTGGGCGCTGAAATAGTCAGCCTTGTCCATCGGCCATCCGTTGCCTATGTTCTCAAGTTTCACGAATATACATGCTCTTTTCCACTGAACATTGACAAACGCGTCGATGACCGGACCGTTGCTGTACTTTTCTTCTTTCTGATTGCAGAAAGCTCCGACGGCCGGATTCCAGACCGGTGAGTAGAACTTTGTGTTGTACCAGCCTTCCGCTCCAATCTGCATCTGCATGATGTTTTTCTTGACGTTCAACTGTAGGTAGAGCCTTGAGTTCAGGGCAAGGGTCGGCAGTGGAAGCACGTCCTCGTTTGAGGAAAGCTGGAAGAGAATCCTGTTGTCCAGATGCACTGGTCCGAGAACAAAATTCTTGTCGAGAGAGGCGCTAAGCACGCTCATCGGAGTGTTGTTCTGGCGTACTACCCCTGTCGAATCATAGTAAATGTTGCCGGAAAGCAGGGCGTAGCCGACCCGTGCTCCGATTTTCCACCTCGGAACGCTCAGGCTTCCCTGAATTCTGGTCGTTGAGATCTTGCCGAAATCATTGTCCCATTTGAAGTGGTTGGAATAGTAATGTTGGTGGTAGTACTCAGGCTCCTCCAGAGATGTATCGAAGTGCACGTCCAGAGAGACCGGACTCTTTCTCGCCCTTCTGAACGGATAAATGTCGAATCTGGCGTTGGCTTTGACTGACAGGTCGTTCATCTGGTCTCCAAGGAAGACATAGTCGCCTGTAGCGTCCCAGTGGATGAAGTTTTTCAGCTGGCCTTCCACTCCGGCATAGACGAACGCGGAGTTCCAGACAGTGTTCACGGTTCCTTTAAGGAATGTAGGGTCCAGTGAACTGTAGCGGAGAATCCTGTTGCCGATTCCTCCGTTAAGTTTGGAGACGATGGCATCGTCCGCCCATGGCTGAAGTCTGAGGAACACCCTGTTTTCCAGTTTCATGACACTGACGGAGTCAAAAGAACTGGTCGGGTTGTAGTTGAAAACATCATTGTAAAACTTCCGTCCTGTGGCATCCGTGATATTGTCCTCGTAGGTTTTCTTGAACACGGAATACTCACTGCTGTGGCCGATGAACGCTGTCGTGACACGGTTGTCTCCAAGTGTGTCCGCCGCTTCCCTCGCGGTTCTCCTTTCGGCCAGAATCCTGTCGATTGAATTTATCCTTGAAGTGTCCCCTGACGCGAATATGCTGTCTCTCAGCGCCTTGTCTATCTTCTTGTCTCGTATGTTCTTGATGAATGTGAACGGAATCCTGTACTGCTGATCCAGGAAAAAGGTATTCCTGATGATTGTGTTGGAGGCGTTGCTCAAGTTTATCGGGTACTCTCTGGCGTCGAGGGTCGTGTCCCTGACCATCGAGTTGTCGCTGGTTCCGCCGTTCTCCTTCCTGATGATCTTGTTGTGGATGTAGCCGGCGTGCATCATGTACTTCTTACCCAGATAATTGGTTGAGGCCACGAACGTCTTGTTGGTTGTCTTCTCGCCCTGCATGATGCCGTTCCCGCCGAAGCGGTCATATTCAAGGGTGAAATTCAGTTCAGGAAATATGTTCTGAGTCGTCAGAATGTGCAGGTTGTCAGACTCTTTCTGCGCGTTCGCGAAGATGGTTCCGAAATATGCCAGTTCTGTGTAAGGCGTCTTGGTGTTGTACATCGGGAGCGTCTTGGCAGAGTAAGTCCAGGACTCGTAAGGGTTGTAGAACGAGACTCCGTTCTCGCTGGTGCGGTTGAACCAGTTGTAGTACTGCAGAGCAGAGCCGGCAACGCCTAACCACGTGGCGTTCACATCCTTGCGGTAGAACGGATAGTCGTGGAACCAATAGTTGTAGCTGGTGTCTGGCTGCCGGATGTCCATCTTGTGGAATTCCCGCTCGTGGGTCCACTGGATGATGCGCTTGTACTGAAGGGAATCAGGGATGGCGAAAGTTTCAAGAATCCTAGGAGTGGCCTCCTTGACGCTGTCCCTGTGGGCTTTGAGGCTGTCCTTCACATTCAGGATGCTGTCAGCGAGATGCTTCTTTATCTTTTCCTTTACCTCAAAGTCATATTTTTTTCTGTCAGTCTTTGAGAGTCCGGCGTACCATGCGTCAAAGGCGGCCTTCTTTCGGATGGCGGAATCAAGGTAGTAAAGAGAGTCAACCTTAGGCCAGTCTAATGAGTCCCCCGCCGTCTTCAATGAGTCCACCACAATCCTGTGGGTCAGCGAGTCCAGTATCGCCACGTAGTACTTGTAGCGGAACGGGTCGATGTCTTTGAGAGAATCCGGCGGGAATATGGTGTCTCTTGCGGTCAGGTGCGGTGTGGTGTCGATAGGAGCCAGAAACATGGATGTGTCTTCCTTCCCGGCTGTGGCATTGCCGATGAACTGGTTACGGTAGTGTATAGTGTCGGGCTGCAAAGGCCTGTCGGCCGAGACGAACCCATAACCAGGGTCGCCGGCTAAAGGACGGTTGCCCATACCGATGGCCTGAAGCGCGATAACGCACACCACCACCATCGGAAACCATATTCTTTTCAAAATCTCTTTCACTTTCATATTCCCTAAAGGGTACAATCTCACAAATTTACTGTTTTTCCGCTATTCCCACAAATTCAGTGCTAAGGTGCCTCGAAGGTGCCTCGGGGGCGAATATGCCATTTCCGCCCCCGAGGTTCCTGAAATTTGGATGTACGGGTGCGAAAATCAGGAATTCGCACCCGGGAACCTTTGCTGATATTCAATATAATTAGTATCTTTATTGTTGCAAATCGAGTCAAACCATGAATAAGAAACTCTGGATATATGACGCAGACCCGTACCTTAAGCCATTCCAAGCGGCGATCGAGGCGCGGCACAAGAGGATTGTTGACGCGGCGGAGAAGATGACTGGAGCTGGAGTCGAAGGACTTGCCTCCAGTGTCAACAACCATCTCTACTACGGATTGCACAAGTGCGCGGACGGCTCTTGGGTGATTCGGGAGTGGGCTCCGAACGCCAGTAGGATCTATCTGATTGGTGAGTTCAACAACTGGAAGCGCACATCGGCCTACGAGTTCAAGCCGGCCGGAAACGGCAACTGGGAGTTGAAAATTGACTCCATGTTCCTCAGCCACGGAGAGTTGTACAAGTTGTTCATAGAATGGCCCGGTGGAGGTGGCGAGAGGATTCCGGCCTACTGTACCAGGTTGGTGCAGGATGACGAGACGAAGGTTTTCTGCGCCCAGGTCTGGGATCCCGCTCAGGAATATTCTTGGAAGAACGACAGGGTGTTGCGTAGGCCGCATCCGCTGATCTACGAGTGCCACATCGGGATGAGCTCTGAGGAACGCAAGGTCTCCACATTCGGCGAGTTCCGGGAGAATGTGCTGCCGAGGATCAAGAGGCTTGGCTACGACACGATCCAGATAATGGCTCTTCAGGAGCACCCGTACTACGGCTCATTCGGCTATCAGGTGTCGAACTTCTTCGCGCTGAGCTCGCGTTTCGGCACGCCGGAGGAGTTCAAGGAACTGGTGGACACCGCACACGGAATGGGAATCGCTGTCGTGATGGATATAGTACATTCGCATAGTTGCAGCAATGAGAATGAGGGCCTTAGCCTGTTTGATGGCCGTGATGACCTCTATTTTTACAAAGGCCCGCAGGGCCATCATCCGGCATGGGGTTCCCGTTGCTTCGACTACGGAAAGGATGAGGTCGTGCGTTTTCTCCTGAGCGACTGCAAGTTCTGGATGGAGGAATATCATCTCGACGGCTTCCGTTTCGATGGCGTGACGAGCATGATTTACTGGGATCATGGGCTTGGAAAAGATTTTAACGGCTACGAGCCGTACTTCGACTCAGGAGTCGATGAGAACGCCGTGACCTACTTGGGATTGGCCAACCTGCTTATACGCCAGATCAAGCCGGAGGCCATCACGATTGCCGAGGATGTGAGCGGAATGGCCGGCCTGGCGGCTCCGTTCGATGCCGGAGGAGTCGGTTTCGGTTTCAGAATGGCGATGGGTGTGGCCGACCACTGGATCAAGTGGACCAAAGAAAAGAAGGACGAGGAATGGAGTCCTGGAGAGATTTGGTACGAGCTGACCAACAAGCGGGCCGATGAAAAGACCATCAGCTACGCGGAATGCCACGATCAGGCTCTTGTCGGGGACAAAACCTTGATATTCAGACTTCTCGATAAGGAGATGTATTTTTCCATGAATATGGACTCGAAGAATCCGGTGGTGGACAGGGGCATTGCCCTGCATAAGCTTATCCGTCTTGTGACTCTCGGCACGGCCGGGGGCGGGTACCTCAATTTCATGGGTAACGAGTTCGGTCATCCGGAATGGATAGATTTCCCGAGGGAAGGGAACGGATGGAGCTACGAACACGCCCGCCGGATGTGGTCGCTTGCTGACAACGGACTGTTGAGATACCATTGTCTTGAAAGCTTTGACAAGGCGATGATCCATCTTGTAAAACGATACGGCGCGCTTGCGTCAAGACCTGAGCTTCTTCGGGCCGATGAAGAAAAGAAAATCTTGATATTCAGGCGTAAAAACCTTATCTTTGCACTGAATTTCAATCCTGTAGGGTCGTTCGCCGACTATGCGTTTCCGGCTCCGTCCGGGCGTTATGTAAAGGTTCTCGACTCTGACTCCAAGGAGTTTGATGGATTCGCGAGGCTCGAAAACGATGGGGAGCATGTGACGGTCGATGGCTGTCTGAGCCTCTACCTTCCGAGCCGTTGCGCTCTTGTGCTGATTGAAAAGGGGAGGGGTAACGTGGATTGATGAAGGCTGGCAATCAGTTTTGAACGTGAGATAAGGTAATATTCATTGGTGATTGCCTCCGAGCGAGAGTTGAAGTGAATGAAGGAATATAAAATTTAACCGATATATGGCTTTTTTGAAGTTCAACAAGTCTGAGTTGGTCAACCTGTCATATTCATTGAAGAGGGAGATCATCTGTGCCAACAAGACTGGCGCCTACTGCAACACTTCCATAGTGACTTGTAACACAAGGCGCTATCATGGCCTGCTGGCAGTGCCGGTTGACGCTTTCGGAGGCAGGACGCACCTGCTCCTGTCCTCTTTGGATGAAAGCCTCATCCTTAATGGAAAACAGTTCAATCTGGGTATCCACTGCTACGGTAATGTCTATGAGCCGCGCGGCCACAAGTACATCATCGATTTCGAGGCTGACCCAGTCCCTAAAATCACCTATAAGGTCGGGGAGATTGTGTTCACGAAAAGCATACTGCTCGTGCCGGATTCCGATCAGGTCATGATACGTTTCGACCTGGTTCACGCTCCGGCTAAGGTAAGGCTGCTTCTGACCCCGTTCCTGGCTTTCCGTGACATCCATGCGTTGACGGAGGAGAACCCGAACGCCAGGACCGAGGGCTGGGAGATTCCGAACGGTATGGCGTTCAACCTCTACGAGGGCTTCCCGGACCTGGACATGCAGTTCAACACGAAGGATGTCTACTTTGTGACAGCACCGTGCTGGTACAAAGGCGTGACCTATTCCGACGAATATCGCCGCGGGTTCGCCTGCAAGGAGGATCTCTATGTTCCCGGACATTTTGAGACGGAGATGAAGCCCGGTGACGCGGTCGTGTTCTCCGCTTCCGTGGATCTGACCACCCCATCCGGACTCAAGAGAAAATTTGACTCATACGTGGCCAAGGCCGCGAAGATCACCACCTGCCATGAGCAGCTTGTGCACTGCGCTGACCTGCTGAAGCAGGACCGAGGAGGTCACAAGATGATAACGGCGGGATTCTCATGGCTTTACACCGGACTGTTGAGGGAGACTCTGGAGGCTCTTCCGGGACTTACCCTCTACGCCACCGGTGACAAGGCCGAGTTCGAGGAGATTCTCGACAACCTGATCTCCGACAACCAGGAGCGTCTTTTCCACAAGACGACTCAGGTCGAGGCTCCGCTCAGGCTGGCGTATGCCCTTGACCGCTACATTGAGTTCGGGGCAGATCCCAAGGCTGTCTGGAAGAAATACGGCACGGTGATCAAAGGCATCCTTGAAAGCTACCTGCCTGGCAAGCGGGCCGAGGTCGCTATGCAGCCGAACGGACTTCTCTGGGCGCAGCTTGATCATTGGGCCCTCTCTTGGATGAACACTTACGTGAACGGAAATCCTGTGACGGAAAGAGCCGGCTATCAGGTGGAGACGAACGCTCTATGGTTCCAGTCCATCCTGTTCGCCGTGACGATGGAACGGAAATATTCCACGTCGGACAGTGCTTTCATCAATGAATGGTCCCACATTCTGGATCTTGTCCGCGCGAATTTCCAGAACACATTCTGGAACGCCCGTGCCGGCTATCTCGCTGACTATGTGGATAACGCCGGGCAGCGCCTTGAGGTCCGCCCGAATATGCTCTATGCCCTTGTGGGTGAGGATATCCCTGTTGAGCCAGAGGTGGCTCAAAGAGTACTGCAGGTGATTGACAACGAACTTGTGACAAGAAGGGGAATCCGTACGCTTTCACCTCGTCATCCAGAGTATAAAGGTGTCTATGAGGGTTCACAGACAGACAGGGATCTGGCATACTACAACGGATGCTGTCTGCCGTTTCTGCTTGGCCCGTACTGTGAGGTCTGCTTCAAGATGAAGGGACCGGCTTTTCTGAACAAGGCCCAGTGGCTCGTCAACGGCTTCTATGAGGATCTTAACAAGCACGGTGTCGGAGCGTTCTCTGAGCTCTACGATGGAGATCCGCCTCACGAGCCTCACGGGGCGATTTCGTCGGCATTGAGCACCGCGGCCTTGTTGGAAGTGGAGTATCTTAAGGATAAATACAAAGAGAAGTAGGAATATGAGAGTTTTGATGTTTGGATGGGAGTTCCCTCCCCACATCGCAGGAGGACTCGGAACAGCTTGCTACGGTATCGTCAAAGGATTGGCTTACAATGGGGTCCGGACTCTTTTTGTGATGCCGTCCGCTTCCGGGGACGAGGACCGGAGCGCCGCTAAGATCATCAACGCCAGCGATGTTCCGGTTGAGTCTGTCGGCTCGACTGTCGATGAGTTCCTGGACAAGGTGAAGTTCGTGCGCATCGGCTCGAACATGATCCCGTACGTTGATCCGGAGGAGTTCCACGAGATGGTGGAGTCCGAGCGCAGGCTCCAGAGCGAGAATCTGGCAAAGTGCATCGGCACCAAGTTCCGTTTCTCAGGCCGCTATGGCTCCAATCTGATGGAAGAGGTTGCCCACTACGCTATGGTCGGAGGCACTATTGCCATGGAGCACAAGGATGAGTTCGACATCATCCACGCCCACGACTGGCTGACCTATCTGGCCGGAATCGCCGCCAAGGAACTGACTGGAAAGCCGTTGGTCGTTCATGTTCATGCGACTTCATTCGACAGGGGCACTGAAGATCAGATTGACAGCCGTGTCTATGACATCGAGAAGAGGGGCATGATGGCCGCCGACAAGGTGATCGCGGTCAGCGACCTCACGAGAAATATTGTCATTAATAAATACGGGATTGATCCTGAGAAGGTTGTGACTGTCCACAATGCCGTGGACTTCAGCGGCCGGGAAAACATCAAGGTCGAGAGGGGAGTGCGTGACAAGGTCGTCACCTTCCTCGGCAGGATCACCTTCCAGAAAGGGCCTGAATATTTCATCGAGGCCGCGGCCAAGGTTCTCAAGAGGACCACGGGTGTGCGTTTCGTGATGGCCGGAAGCGGGGACATGATGAACCGCTGCATCCGTCACGTCGCCAAGTTGGGAATATCCGACCGTTTCCATTTCACGGGATTCCTTCGCGGTGCGGAGGTGCAGAAGATGTTCGCGATGTCGGATGTGTACATAATGCCTTCGGTGTCAGAGCCTTTTGGAATATCTCCGCTTGAGGCCATGCGTTCCAACGTGCCGGCCATCATCTCCAACCAGTCCGGAGCCGCCGAGGTTCTGAAATATGCGTTCAAGGTGGATTTCTGGGATGTTGATGCTATGGCTGACGACATCTATGCTCTTCTAAAGTACCCTGCTTTGGCCGATTTCGCCGCCAGGGAGGGCTATGAGGAGGTCAACCGCCTGAAATGGAACATCGCCACGGCGAAACTTAAGAATATCTATGAATCTGTTGTTAACAATAAATAAGGGAATATTATGAAAAAGAGCATTTGCCTGTATTTCCAAGTCCATCAGCCTACCAGACTGAGACAGTACCGATTCTTCGACATCGGCAAGGATTCCCACTATTATGATGATTTCGCTGACAGGACAATCCTCCGCAGGATTGCCCAGCGGTGCTATATTCCGATGAACAACCTCCTGCTGGACCTTATCAGACAGCACGGAAGCGACTTCAAGGTGACTTTCTCGATAACCGGGTCCGCTTTGGAGCAGTTTGAAAGGTACGCTCCTGATGTGCTGGACAGCTTCCGCGAACTGGCAAAGACGGGCTGCGTGGAGTTCCTCGGGGAGACATATTACCACTCCCTCGCCTCGCTCGCCAATTTCGGTGAGTTCAAGCATCAGGTGGAGAAACACACCGCTGCCATCGAGAGGTGTTTCGGAGTGAAGCCTACATCTTTCAGGAACACTGAACTGATATATTCAGACTCCATCGGCCGTGATGTGTATAACCTCGGCTTCAAGGTGATGCTGACGGAGGGTGCCCGGCATATTCTTGGATGGAAGAGCCCGGACTACATCTACACTGACAGTCAGCAGAAGCATCTGAAACTGCTGCTTCGTAATTATTCTTTGAGCGATGACATCGCTTTCCGTTTCTCCGACAGGGGGTGGAAGGATTGGCCGCTCACAGGAGAGAAATATCTTTCATGGCTCAAGGCCGCTGATGGGGACATTGTGAATCTGTTCATGGACTACGAGACGTTCGGGGAGCATCAGAAAGAGAGCACGGGGATATTCGATTTCATGAGGTATCTGCCTGAAGTTCTGTTGAATGACGGTTCGTTCGAGTTCACCACTCCTACTTTGGCAGCAAAGAAGCTCAAGCCTATCGCCGAGATCGAGGTTCAGGATCCGATCTCCTGGGCTGACGAGGAGAGGGATGTGACCGCATGGCTTGGCAATGAGCTCCAGCAGGATGCTTACAACAAGCTTTATGGACAGGCCGAGAAGTTGGCCATACTGAACGACCCGGTTCTCTGGGAGGATTTCGGACATCTTCAGGAGAGTGACCACCTTTATTATATGAGTACCAAGTTTTTCTCCGACGGAGAGGTTCACGGCTACTTCAATCCTTACAACACTCCTTATGAGGCGTTCATCAACTACATGAACGTGCTGAGTGACTTCATCATCAGGATTGACGACGCGATGACCACTTCGGGGAAGAAGGTGAAGGGCAGCGCTTCGACAGGCTCGGCGACCGACGTGAAGAAGGCCATTGTCAGAAAGCCTTTGAAGAAAGTCGCTTCGGCAAGCTCAGCAACCACGAATAAAGTAGCTGTCAGAAAGGTATCTAAACCGGTCACTGAGCCTGTTTTGGTCACTGAGCCTGCCGAAGTGACCGAAACGGTGAAGAAAAAGGCCTCAAGAACAAAGACAACCAAACAAGTAAAAAAGAAATAATTAGATGACAAACGAACTGACAAATCCGGACTACCTTTTTGAGGTCAGTTGGGAGGTGTGCAACAAGGTCGGCGGCATCTACACTGTGATCGCCACCAAATCGCTTTACCTGAAGCAGCAGCTTCACAAGCACCACATCCTGATTGGCCCTGATGTCTGGATGGACACTGAAAGCAATCCGGATTTCATTGAGGATCCGCATCTTTACAGTCTATGGAAAGCCCAGGCCGCGTCTGAGGGGATCAGAGTGCGGATCGGCAAATGGAGCGTTCCCGGAAATCCTATCGCCATTTTGGTGGATTTCAAACAGTTCCTTACGAGCCAGAACGACATTCTGTCAAAATACTGGGAGCGTTTCCAGGTCGATTCCATCACCGGAAACTGGGACTACAAGGAGAATTTCCTTTTCGGCTACGCTGCCGGAAAAGTGATAGAGAGTTTCAGAAACTTCAATCTGAGCGCGTCTGACAAGGTTGTGGCTCAGTTCCACGAGTGGCAGACGGGAGCCGGACTCCTTTACCTTAAATATAAGCAGCTCCCTGTCGCGACCGTGTTCACGACCCACGCCACGGTTGTGGGACGATGCATCGCCGGCAACAATCTGCCTCTGTACGATTCGATGAATCTCTACGACGGAGACCAGAAAGCTCATCAGTTCAATGTGGTCGCCCGTCACTCGCTTGAGAAGAAATCAGCTCAGAACGCTGACATATTCACAACCGTCAGTGAGATTACCGCGAAAGAGTGCGAGCAGTTCCTCCAGCGCAAGGTGGATGTCGTGACTCCTAACGGATTCGAGAACAGTTTCACTCCGGCCACGGATGAGGAATATGACGGGAAGCGCCGCGCCGCGCGTGCCAAGTTGATTGAGGTCGCCACGGCGATGTCGGGCGAGGAGGTGGCCAAGGACGCGATTCTCATAGGCATCGGCGGGCGTTATGAATATCGCAACAAAGGCATCGACGTTTTCATTGACGCTCTCAAAAAGCTTCTGGACACCGAGGCGCAAGGCCGTGACATACAGGCTTTCATAATGATCCCTTCCGGACACAACGGAGCCGACAAGGATCTGGTCGCCAAACTCGCCGGCACCGGGTCGGCGGACTACACCACGCAGGTCTCCCACTATCTGATGGACAATGAATATGACGTCATCACCCGTCGTTTCAAGGAGTTGAACCTCACCAACGCCAAGGGAAGCCGCGTGAAAGTCTATTTCATCCCATCCTATCTTAACGGGGCGGACGGTGTGTTCAACATGAAGTACTACGACCTGCTTGTGGGACTTGACCTGACTCTGTTCCCGTCTTACTATGAACCTTGGGGCTACACCCCTCTGGAGAGCCTTGCGTTCAGCATTCCGTCACTTACCACGAGTCTGGCCGGATTCGGCCTCTGGGTAAGGTCGCATTACGGCAAGGAGCACCCGGGCATCACTGTGCTTGACAGAAACGACTCGAACTATTTCGAGGTCGTTGATGGAGTGGTGGCTAGAATCAAGGAGGTCGCCGCCCTTGACAGCGAAGGCCGCAAGGCCTATATGGCCTCTGCCAAGGATGTCTCCACGATAGCCTTGTGGGAAAAACAGATCCAGTATTACAAGGAAGCATATTCAAAGGCCATTGAGAAAGTCATCGAGGCCAAGGGTGCTTTCCCGGATGAACTAAATGAAGAAAAATCAATGGCTTACAAGAAGATAGAAATCAACAACCCTACATGGAAGAGTGTGATGGTGACCCGTCACCTTCCGGAGACAATCTCCGGACTTGAGACCCTTTCAAAGAACCTTTGGTGGTGCTGGAACGAGTCCGCCAAGTCCCTTTTCAAATCAATCGACCCTGAGATTTGGCACGACACCAACCATAATCCTATGGCCTTGCTTGACGCTGTGAGCCTCAAGAGATTCAAGGCCTTGGCAAAGGACGAGGCTTTTCTTGGAGAACTCAAGTCCGTTATGGACGAGTTCAACGCCTATATGGCTCTCAAGGCCGAGCGCAAGGATCCTTCCATAGCATATTTCTGTATGGAATATGGTCTTGACACATCGCTGAAGATTTATTCCGGTGGCCTTGGACTTCTGGCGGGAGACTATCTGAAGGAGACCAGCGACATGAATGTCAACCTTGTGGCTGTCGGACTCCTGTACCGTTACGGCTATTTCACCCAGATCATCACCGGTCAGGGCGAGCAGGTGGCCCGTTACGACGCCCAGGACTTCACCAAGATCCCGGCTGAGCCTGTCATGGATGCCGAGGGCAACTGGATGACCACGAGCGTGGCTTTCCCTGGACGCACGATCACCGCGCGCCTCTGGAAGGTGGCTGTCGGGCGTACCGACCTCTATCTCCTTGACACTGACTATGAAGCGAACTCTCCGGAGGACCGTCAGGTGACCTATCACCTCTATGGAGGCGATTGGGAGAACCGTCTGAAGCAGGAACTCCTTCTGGGAGTCGGTGGCATCAGAGCCCTCAGGCATCTCGGAATCAATCCGCAGATCTACCATTGCAACGAGGGTCACGCCGCTTTCACCGGACTTGAGAGGCTTCGTGAATATATTCAAAATGACAATCTTGACTTCGGTGAGGCTCTTGAGGTCGTGAGGGCGTCATCGCTCTTCACCACCCACACTCCTGTTCCTGCCGGTCACGATGCTTTTGACGAGGGGCTGTTGAGAAAATATATCGGCCACTATCCTCAGCGCCTGAAGGTTGATTGGGAGACCATGATGGGGCTTGGCAAAGTGAACGGATGTGATGTGAACGAGGAATTTTCGATGAGCATCCTTGCCGCCAACCTCTCACAGAACGTCAACGGCGTCTCGATGCTTCACGGCAAGGTGAGTCGGGAGATATTCAGCAAGATGTACCCCGGTTATCTGCCTGAGGAGCTGTTCATCAGTTATGTTACCAACGGTGTGCACTATCCGACCTGGGCCGCGGCTGAGTGGAAGAAGATCCACGCCTGTGTGTTCGGTCCTGAGTTTGCCACCCATCACTACGACAAGTCTTGCTTCGAGGGCATCTATAAAGTCGCTGACACGGAGATCTGGGAAACCAGGAAAACCTTGAAGAAGAGACTTATAGACATCGTGAAGGAGCGTATTTCCGATCCTGCCCAGTGCAACCATTATTCTCCGAGCCAGATCGTGGCGATCAAGGAGAACCTTCGTGACGATGTGCTGACAATCGGTTTTGCCCGTCGTTTCGCCACCTACAAGAGAGGAACGCTTCTTTTTACAGATCTTGACAGACTCGATGCCATCGTCAACGATCCGAAACATCCTGTGCAGTTCCTGTTCGCAGGCAAGGCTCACCCTGCCGACAAGGCCGGTCAGGATCTGATCAAGCAGATCATAGAGATCTCCAAGCAGGATCGCTTCGTCGGAAAGGTCGTCTTCATCCCTGGTTATGACATTTCACTTGCCAAAAGACTCGTCCAGGGAGTCGATGTGTGGATGAATAACCCTACCAGGCCTCTTGAGGCATCCGGAACGTCCGGTGAGAAGGCTTCGATGAACGGAGTGATGCACTTCTCCGTGCTTGACGGCTGGTGGGTCGAGGGCTACAAGCCGGGCGCCGGCTGGGCTCTTCCTCTGGAGCGCACCTACGATGATCAGAACTATCAGAACGAGCTTGACGCCGCCACGATCTACACCACGATCGAGAATGAGATAGCTCCAGCCTACTACGATGTGGACAAGGAACTCGGCTTGTCTCCTACATGGGTAAGCTACATCAAGAACACGATAGCCCAGGTGGCCAACAACTTCACAACCAACAGGATGCTTACTGACTACTGCGTCCAGTACTACAATCCTCAGTCCGAGCGCTCTGAAAAGATGGATGCCGACGACTACAAGATGGCTCGTGATATTTCCGCATGGAAGAAGAGGTCCCGCCGCGAGTGGCAGAACGTCGAGGTCATTTCCCAGACTCAGCCGGATCCTTCGTACAGCCTTTCCGAGTCAAATGCCCTGACATCAGAGGTCGTGCTGAATCTTGGTGATCTTTCTCCGGAGGACATCGGGGTGGAGATGCTGTTCGCCACAACAGACGTCAAGCATCAGTTGCATATTCAGGAAAAGTGTGACTACAGCGTGGTTGAGTTCAATGACGGCGTAGCCAAGTACCGCGCGTCCATCCTTCCGGACAGGACCGGTATGTACCAGGTGGCGGTCAGAATGTACGCCAAGAACCCTTTGCTGCCTCACAGACAGGATTTTGAATTGGTGAAATGGTTATAGCGACCGGATTCTTTGACGGTGTCCACATAGGGCACCGTTTTGTGATTGAGCGGCTTGTGAATGCGGCCAGTGAAAGGGGCGACCAGAGCATGGTCGTCACTTTCTGGCCGCATCCTCGCAACGTGCTTCAGGACGATGCCCGCAACCTTCGGCTTCTCACCTCTCTGGACGAGAAGAAGGCGTTGCTCAAGGGTCTCGGAGTGGATCATGTTGAGGTGCTGCCTTTCACCAAAGAGTTCAGTCGGTTGACCACTCAGGAATATTTCCGTGATGTTCTTATTCCGCGTTTCGGTGCGAAGGCGGTCCTGATCGGCTACGACAATCGGATGGGCTGTGATCCTCAGACACCGGAATCCATCGAGAGAATCGCTGAGGGTGAGGGACTTGATGTAGTCCGTCTGGGTAGCGTCATCTCCCCTTCCGGTGTCACGGTCAGCTCCACGAAGATCCGTGAGGCTGTCGCCGCCGGGGAGATGGAGTCCGCGGCCGCGATGCTTGGGTATGAATATTCATTGTTGGGCGTTGTAGTGGCCGGTAACCGTCTTGGCCGCACGATCGGTTTTCCGACGGCGAACATCCAGCTCTACGAGCCTTTGAAACTGGTCCCCGGCAACGGTGTCTATTCCGTCGAGGCCGAGACCCTTGGCCGCAAGTTCAAGGGAATGTGCAACATCGGTGTCCGCCCGACCGTCCGCTCAGGTGGCCAGCGCACCATCGAGACCAATATTTTTGACTTCAACGAGGACATCTACGGCCTTGACCTAAAAGTCACCTTCCACCACAAGATCCGTGACGAACGCCGCTTCGACTCCATCGATGCCCTTCA
>DCCQ01000108.1:31166-31410 GCA_002314195.1 Bacteroidales bacterium UBA1077
TCACGGTCGCTGAGCCTGCGGTTTGACAGGGCTAACCAACCATCGAAACGACCATTGCACAAGAATCTTTCCAATGATAGGCGATGCCCCTCTCCTCCAGAATTTTGCACGTTACCAAAATTCTTGGGAGGAGAGGGGCACTCGCCTATAGAAACATCCTTTTGTAATGCCTTACGTTATTCAATGAAAAACGAGCAAACGCATTACTCTTTATCGGGGATCTTGAACTGATGCGCCAGTTTTA
>DCCQ01000030.1 GCA_002314195.1 Bacteroidales bacterium UBA1077
GTGATGTGTCAAGGTCTTGTCCAACAGGAATGCACGCAATGCCTCCAGAGTGAACTGACTGGCATATTCCCCGCTCTCGTGGCCGCCCATCCCGTCCGATACAAGAAGGCAAAAACTTTCACTCTCAAAGACTTCCTTGTCTATATTCAAGGAATTGTCCCTGATTAGGTACATTCCGACGGAGGCCATGTCCTCGTTGTTGTCCCTGACGCGCCCGACATCAGAGACGCAGCTGATTCTCAGTCTCATAGGCTTATTCTACAGTGAATTTCAATGTTGCTATCTTCAGTTTCTGACCTTTGCGCAGGGTGTACCATTTGTCTTTATCCAACTTCACCCCGTCTATGGCCGTGCCGTTGGTCGAACCAAGGTCACAGATTTTCCATTCGCCATCCTCAAAAGCGATCTTCCCGTGATGTCCGGAGACATATTTACAGCTTCCGAGTTCCGGGAATATTCCTCCGCTCCTTCCGAACTCTCCTTCTTTGAGGTAGAGCGTCATCCCTTCCCCCTTTAAGGTCAGCAAGGCATCGAATATCTGGCTGAAGTCAATCTTTTCAGGCCCGTTTGATTTCGGCTGTCCAGCCTGCCCGGACGAATCAACAGGCTTTGGTGCGGCCGCCTGCTCCGAAGCGTTCCCATTATGCCCCGCAAAGAACTCCTCGGCGCTGATGAGCAACTCCCCGCACCGAGGGCATGAGACACCTTTCTTGGGCTGCCGACACTCCGGGCAGAACATCAGATGCTTTCCGCAGAGATCGCAGTAACGGCTGTCGTCATCGATCACACCTTGGCAGAACGGACATTTCATAGCAGATCCTCCTTTGTTATTGTCTTTGGTTTGGAACCCTCGTAGGCGGCCTGCCTGTCGGCGCCACCATCCAGAAGATCCTTCATTTTTGAATATGCCCGGCCGGCCACCGTCGACTTGACTTTGCCGAACAGGTTCCTTACATCCCGGCCGTTGCCGAAGTCGAACGCGCGGTTCTCATACATATTCGTGAAAAGATCTTTCAGTATGGCTTCGGCTTCAGGCTCAATGAAATAACCTTCCTTACGGCAATATAGCCTGAATATTTCCATCAGTTCCTCTGGCTTGTAGTCCTCGAAGACTATGCGTTTGGTGAAGCGGGACTTCAGCCCGGAATTGGAGTCGAGGAACTGCGACATCTCCCTCGTGTAACCCGCGGCGATGCACACGAACTTGCCTTTGCGGTCCTCCAGCAGTTTGAGCAGCTCGGTGACACTCTCGTTGCCGTAATTGTCACCGCGCCCCTGGATCAATGAATATGCCTCGTCGATGAACAGGATCCCTCCCATCGCCCTGTCCACGGTCTCTCTTGTCTTCGGGGCCGTCTGGCCAAGATACGGAGCCACCATATCAGCCCTTGATACTTCAACAACATCCGGCCTTGCGATTACACCGAGGGAGTACAGCATCTTGCCCATAAGTCTTGCCACCGTTGTCTTTCCGGTTCCCGGATTGCCGAGAAAAAGATAGTGGTCCGGGACGATGGCCGTGAACTGCCCGCCTGAGATCTCGCTGTCCATCTTTCTCTGCCTCATCTCGTCGAGCATCGAACGAATTTCGTTCTTGACACTTTCCAGGCCGATAAGCGAATCCAACTCGGCAAGACATTCCTCCTCGGTGGCCACTTTCGGCTCCTCGAACGGAATGTCCTCGGGAAGAATCGTGAAGAAACTGTCCTTGGTGATCTGGTCGTCCGGAAGGGCGTTGACCCTTGTGCCGATGTTGCCGAGCACGCTGTCGAGCATATTCCTGGCCTCTCTGGCATTGCCGAAATCCTTGCCGGACTTCTCCACCGAAAGTTTCCGGAACGCTTTCAAGGCCTTGTCCAGAGAGCCGTCGGCGAAGGCGTAGCCCTGTCCTTCGGCCATCCTGCGGAAGATCTCGGTCAGTTCCTCCGGAGTGTAGTCGTCGATGTTTATCCTGTGCGTGAACCTGCTGGCGAAGCCCTCGTTGGCCTTCATCAGGTTGCGCATCTTGTCCTTGTACCCGGCGCAGACCACCACAAACTTGCCACGGTCGTTCTCCATCCTGACCATCAGCCTCTCAAGAGCCTTGATCCCTTCGGAATCCGAGCAGTGTCCCGTGTCGTCAAACGGAGCGAGTGCGTAGGCCTCGTCGATGAACAGAACCCCACCCATAGCTTCGTTCACGGCCTTGTCCATGTTCTTGTCCGACTCGTTGGCGTAGGTGCCTACGATGTCCTTGCGGCTTTTCTCAACTACTCTGTCGGTCGAGCATATTCCCATGGCCTTGAACAACTTGCCGAGCACTCGGGCCACGGAGGTCTTGCCCGTTCCAGGGTTTCCGGTGAGGATGATGTTCACAGGGCGGATGGCCGCCTTGCCTCCGAACTCCATCCTCCGCTGCCGGAAGCGCATCTCTTCCGCAAGATCCCTCAGCGCCTTCTTGACGGCCTCCATCCCGACAAAGGAATCCAACTCCTTCATCACGCTCTCCACAGAGATCTCTTTCGTGCCCTCAGGACCGGCTATGTCCTCCCAGGTCAGGACTTTGCCTGAGCGGGCATATTCATCATCACTCATTCCAGCCGTTCTGGTGCAGAGCCGCTCGAAGCAGCGGTCGAATGCGTTGCGTACCTCGCGGGCGTTGCCGAAAGTGTCGGTGCGGCTCAGGTACATCCGCTCGAAATATTTCCCGACCTTTTCAGAGGCCTCGTCCGTGAGAGTCAACCCCTTGTTTTTCACCATGTTCAGGAATATCTCGGTGAGCTCGTCGCCGTTGTAGTCCTTGAACTCGATTTTCTTCTTGAACCTGGAGTCGAGCCCCGAGTTGGAGCGCAGGAACATCGTCATCTCCTTGGTGTAGCCGGCGATGATGCAGATGAAGTCCCCGGCCCTGTTCTCAAGGTACGGCAGCAGGGTGTCGATGGCCTCCTGGCCGACCTTGTCGCCGTCACCTTGTTTCAATGAATATGCCTCGTCGATGAACAGGATTCCTCCCATCGCGCTGTTGATGACCCTCTCGGTCTTGAGGGCAGTGTCGCCGACGTACTGTGAGACAAGATCTTTGCGCATAACCTCGACCAGATGGCCGCTCGGGAGCACCTGAAGGCTGCCAAGGATGTCTGCGAACAGCCTCGCGATCGTTGTCTTTCCTGTGCCTGGGTTGCCGGTGAAGACAAAATGGCTCTTCAGCTGCACAGGTTTGCCTGGATTGTCCCTATTCTGCCTCTTAATGCTGTCGATGATGGACTGGATCTCGTGCTTTACCTCTGTCAGACCGGTGAAGGCGTTGATTTTGGCCATAATATGTTCCTCGGTGAGTTCCTTGAAAGGCTCTCCAGGGATGTCGGCCTCTTCTATTTCGTTTCCACCTCGGCTGAACATATTGAACGCGCTTTCCTCGGCGATTTTCCCGGCCAGGATTCCGTTCTCCTTGGTCCTGCCGTCACGGAACATCTTCTTGAAGACAAGTCCCAGTTTCCTTTCCGCCTGAGGGCTGACCGTGGTCCTGAACTTGTCCCTGACCATCGCCAAGCACATTGTCTTGAGGTCATTGTCCTTGAACGGTGAGATGTGGAAACGGAACTCAAAGAGAGACAAAGCGTTGCTGTCCGCGCTGAGAAAAGTCCCGAAGCCATCCTCAAGGCCGCACAGAATCACCACAGGCATATTCACGTCAGTCTTCATTCTCGCGAAGAGTTTGTCCAGCTGCGAGGAGCCGCCCTTGGCGTTCACCAGATTCTGACAGTTCGTGACCACAAGCACACCGGTCTTGATTTTTGCGAGATTCTCGTCCAGTTTGGAGTTGAACTCGTTCCAGTCGGCGGCGTCCACGGTCTTCGGCCTGAGGCTCTCAGTGATCTTGTTGTGATAGAGGACTCCGGCCAGTTTTCCGGCCAGATAGGTCTTGCCTGTGCCTGTCTCTCCGGTGATTATGCAGTCAAGCCCCGGCCTGACATCACTGCCGGTCCGTTTACGGAATTCGGCGGTCTGCTCGCATCGCTTCGTGAAATTCGCCAGCGGCTCTCTTATGCA
>DCCQ01000148.1 GCA_002314195.1 Bacteroidales bacterium UBA1077
TTGTTAACTTAACAACCTATTCTCTGATCCGCGTTCTGTGCAGAAAGTGTGAGAGGAATAAATGACAAGAGGATTGTCAAGACTTTGTATAATTTCATGTTCATCTGTTTTATTTCTGAACCCACATTCTTTCCAGCCGTGATGTGAGGCCTTGCTTATACGCATCCTTGCACTCGTCATCCAGAAACGACATATCAATCATGTCGTAGAATTTCGGCAGGAGTTTTCTGTATTTTTCGAGCATATTGTCAAATACCTTAGGCGCAATGCCTGAAAGTGTCATGGCGCTGACGAAATCGCTTTTCTTCATTCGCTTCTTCCGTCCATTGAGTGTGAGCGCCAATTCTTCGGTGTCTTTCGGGTTTACCATTGAGACATTCAGAAGGTCGTATGCCGGAGTCAGGAACCACTTGCCTTTTGGCGCAAATAGAGAGAAGTTCTTCAGATGCATATCATTGTTTCCTACCAGCCAACTGAAGAATACTTGCTCATAGAAATCGGTCAGATCCAAAAGCGGCACATAAGAATATTTGGCGATTACCTTGGCAATCTGTTCATACGAACTCTTGTACTTGTATTCAGTTTGTCTCTCTGTAAGCTGGCACATATCCTCCAGCGGGATTTTGCCTCCGTCTGGTGTCCTGTCTATTCTTTTGGTAAGATAGTCCAAAGTGCCATCCTGAAGTCGTATCAGAGTGTGAGGCACGACTTTTATCTTTGCGATTTCAGCAAGATGCATTGTCAAGTCTTCATTCTCCGGGAGATCCTTGTATGTTTGGGTCTGTGGCTTGAAGATATAATCGCCCCAAAGTCCCTCTATGGTAAGTCTTCTAGATCTCTCATGCTTGTCAAGATGGAGAGACAGCTTTGCCTGAACTCCGGTCAATGTTGTCTGCGACTTTATCACCTGAGCCGCTAGGGCATCCAAATCATTGAGTGAATAGGGCAAATCCGGGGCATTCTGCATCCCGAAGAATATCTTGGCGCAGCCCTTATGGAAATCCACTTCTCCGTCATCAAGTTCCTTATAGCAATCAATATAAGCATCTACTCATAGTTTTCATTATTGACAGGTACAACACTTACCGCTCCGATGCAGTCCTTGCAACAGAGCAGGAGCAGGGACATACGGTCCAATGAACTGATGTCAGTGTTCCTTAACGCCACATCAAGCAGCCATCCTTCCGGGATGAGACCATCGAAGAACGGGAACAGAATCTTGGACTGATAAGGTTTTTCATAGATTGGGAGTGTAAGGCTCACCGGCTCTGACTCCTTATTGTCTGAGTACTCCTTATTGTAGCGGAATTCATAACCGGATTCTGTTTCTATAAGAATGCCGGCAAGGTGATCCTTAAAGTAAATTTCAGCTCTTCTCATTCAGTTCCTCCGTCCTTACCGGTGCAAGTTCATAGCCGAACATTGCAAGCACCTGATTAACCTTATCCATCCTGAGCGTCGGCTTTCCCTGCTCAAGCTGACGAACGAAATTAAGACCCACGCCACATTTCAGTGCGAGGCCCTCCTGTGTCAATCCATACTCCTTCCGGAGAGATTTGAGTTTCACGGACAATAGTGTCTTCATGATAATTACATCCTATCGGATGCAAATATAGTAATCTTTATTAAATTATATCATATCGAATGTAAAATACGCTGATATTTGAAAATTGCAACAGATACTTTTTGGCTGTTCAACGTATAGTATTGTGCCGACAACTTGTGTTTTTCCGTCAACTACTTCTGCGACCTAATCCACAAATCAAACCGGGATGTCATCGGTGCTGACTGTTTGCGGCACGGATGTCGGCGAGGGAGACGTTCTCGTTGCGGTAGCGGGCATCGGGGTTCAGTTCTACACGGGACAGAAGCGGGTCGTCCTCCAACTTGGCGAATTGGATTGCCTTCTTAATTTTTCATTTTTCATAATCGGGAATATTGATTGTTTGAGAGATATGTAAATAACGTCTAAGAACTTAAACGAAATATAATGTACACTCTGCTTAATGTTTGCAGACACTAGATTTTGCCCAAAATTAGTGTTTACAAACATTATTTTTATAACTTTGCATCTTCAAAAATGTTACGGTGTATGGAAGGACTTGACGAAATACTCAGAATTTACAACCGACGGCTTCAGGGCACGCCGGAAGGATTCAAGCGCTATCTGATTGACAAAATAGACTGGCGTGACAATCTCATAGCCATTAAGGGAGCGAAGGGCATGGGTAAGACCACAATGCTGCTCCAGCACATAAATGAATCCTTCACAGACAAGGATAAGGCGCTATACCTTTCTCTTGACAATTTGTGGTTCGAGACGCACTACATAAATGACCTGATAGAGTATCATTACACGCACGGCGGTACGCACCTGTTTCTAGATGAAGTTCACTATTTCCCCAACTGGAAGACATTGATCAAAAACATCAATGATGATTATCCTGGACTTCACGTTGTTTACACAGGTTCCTCAATGCTCAAAATAGACAGTGGTGTGGCCGACCTATCACGGAGGCAGTTGCCATACACCCTTCACGGGATGTCTTTCCGGGAATATTTGCTCTACGAGGGGCTCGCCGAAATAGAACCGATTACTCTTGACTTTCTTTTGAGCAATCACCGCCAGATCGCTGAAGACATCCTCACAAACGGGATGAAGATACTGCCGCTGTTCGGAGACTATCTTCGTCACGGTTATTACCCATTCTACAAGAGCGTATATTCCGGATTCGAAATCAGATTGCAGCAAGTTGTCAACCACGTCCTTGAAAATGACTATCCGATAATAGAAGGAGTGGAGCAATCGACAATCAGGAAGACCAAGAAAATGTTTATGATTCTTGCGGAACAGGTTCCACAGACACCAAATATGTCGAATCTCTACAATGAGTTGGAGACCGACAGAAATCAAGGTCTCAAGATGTTGTATGCCCTCGAAAAGGCAGGACTTCTGGCACTGCTTTCAGACAAACCGAAACAAATCGACAAGCTGTCGCGCCCTGGAAAGATATTTATGGACAATTCCAATTTGATGTACGCATACGCAACGAATCCAAACATCGGGACTGTACGGGAGACTTTCTTTTTGAGCCAGTTAGCAGTCGATCACGCTGTCACTTATCCTGCAAAGGGAGATTTTCTTGTGGATGGAAAATATCTGTTTGAAGTTGGGGGACGCAAGAAATCATTTGAACAAATCAAAGACGTGGCCGACAGCTATCTGGCTGTGGACGACACAGAAATCGGACACCACAACCGCATTCCTTTATGGATGTTCGGCTTGCTATATTAACGGAGACTTTGCCTGTGTAAATGTCAGAAACACAATGCACTGTAAAGCGTGACTTGGCTGTATTGCAGAATGCAGATTTGTCTAATCCCTGTAGTCTGACGGCTTCATTCCAAGATTCTGCTGCACGTAGCCGCTGGCCTTCTTGGACACTTCGGAAAGGTACTTCGGGGTGACACAGAGTCTATCGGCGTAACATGTCACCTCGCGGTGCTCTCGGCATGTCCCTTCTTCAAGCATACGGAGGAAACGGTTCATTATGGACGCGCTCTGGGTTGAGATGTTGCGCAATAAATGCTAACTTTGTGGCAGTTCATCATCATACCGGAAAAATATGCGGCTATTGAAATCATTTATCGTTTGGATATTCTTCATCCCCGTGGCAATACTCAACGGTGGATTACGTGAATATGTACTGGTCAGGCTTGTCGGAGAGGAGACAGCATTGCCCGTAAGCGGGATATTGCTGAGCATATTTATCTTTCTGGTAACATGGCTGGTGCTTCCCCGTCTGGCAAAAGGCTGTGGCATGAAAGACTGTCTGGCAATAGGCTTTTGCTGGGCGTTATTGACCATAGCCTTCGAGTCTGCCGCCGGAATTGCAGGAGGTAGTACAATCACGGAGATTCTTGCCGCCTACAATCCAGCGACTGGCAATCTGTGGGTGCTTGTATTAGTGACGACGATGTTATCACCTGTCATGTTGAAAGTTCTCAAACGGATATGACATTTTGTCCATCCAGCATAATTATGTACTTGAGTGCACATTATTTGAAGAGTGTGTTGTCCTTGACAAGGATAGCCTTAGGGATTGTGTATGTTCCTTATGAAGGCCATCCTTGATGTAATAAAGGTCATTAAGAAATGAAAAGGCTTGGTTTTATCGCGCTGCTTATATTCAGTGCAGTTTGCTTGAATGCGCAGTCCTTGACAGATTGCGAGAACGTTGTCAAAGAGACTGTGAGCGCCATAAACAGTTATTCTTCAGAGGCGATTCAGCCGTACTTGTCTGCGGATTTTGAATGCTCCGGCCAGAAGGGAGATGTCGCCAATCTTGTACTGAACGCCACCATCGAGAAGTTGAAACAGTTGAATGACAGCATCATGAAATATGAAAGGGCCTCGGAGAGCAGGGACGGCAATATGCTGACGCTGGTATATTGTAAGCATTCGATAAAGTACGA
>DCCQ01000126.1 GCA_002314195.1 Bacteroidales bacterium UBA1077
GATCAGTGGGTCATCGACCGCCTTGAGGCGATCGGGTGCGACACGGCCAAGAGTGTGCTCGCGTTCACGCCGGAAGACATCGCCAAGAGGGCCGATCTCGAAGACGAGACCGTGGCTGAGGTGTTCAAGATCCTGAGAGCCGAATTTGAGGAATAGTCCTGGCAACGCAACGGACAGTTAATAATTTAATGGGGTTGAATATGGCAGAAATCAGACTTAATAAAATAATAAGAACTTACAACATCGGACTTCAGAAACTGGTTGACTTTCTGGCCAGCAAGGGAGTCGAGGTCGAAGCCAATCCAAACGTAAAGATCTCGGAGGATCTTCTTCCGGCTATTGACAAACAGTTCGGAATGGACAAGGCGGCCAAACAGGCTTCGGAAAAGATTGACATAAAACTCAACGAGATTTTGGAGAAGACCTCCAAGAAGCAACAGCAGGAAAGCCAGAAAGAAGAGGAGGAAGAACCGGTGCGGGAGACTGTCATCAAAACAACCATCTTCACGCCTGTCGAGCCGAAATCAGAACCTGAAGTTGTCCCTGAACCTCAACCTGAGACAAAACCGGAGCCTGCACAAGAGCCGGAAGTCAAGGTTATTGAGGTGGAGCCGGTGATGGAGACTGAGCCTGAACCAGTCAAGGCAGAGCCTGTGCAGGAGTCCATCATCGTGGAAGAAGAGCAGGAGAAAGAGGCGGAGAAGAAGCCCGAGTCGCTGCCTGAGGTCAAAGAACCAGAATCCGTCAAAGAAACCATACCTGAGCCGACAACCCCTGCTGCAGGAAAGGACGCCCATGGCGGTGAGAGACCGATGAGCAAGCATGAAAAGAAACTCGCCGCGGCTGCAAGACAGAAAGAGGAGCAGGCAAAGGCGAAACACCAGCAGCCTGTAGCAAAGCCCGAGATCAAGGAAGACACATCCGCCCCTGAAAGTACGGCACCAGGCCTCAAGGTTCTCGGCAAGATAGACTTGTCCCAATTCGAACCCAAGAAGGGAAACAAGAAGAGGGAGAGGATCGCCAAGGGAAGCCAGAAGGTTGATGTGGCGAAGGAAGGCAAACAAGCCGACAACAGCTCCCGCAAAGACAAGAACAAGAATGCCAAGCAGGCTCAGGAGCAGGGCAAGGGCGGAAAGAAGCGAGGCCGTGGAGCGGATCGTTTCAAGCCTGCCATGACCGAAGAGGAGCAGGAGGCGATGCAGAAGGAAATCCAGAAGCAGGTCAAGGAGACCTACGCCAGGATGAACGACAACAAGAAGAACAACTTCGGAGCCAAATACAGAAAGGAGAAGAGGGAGCAGGCTGCCGCCAAGTCCCAAGAGGAGATGGCACAGGAGATAGCCGAGAAGAAAGTCCTGAAGGTCACAGAGTTCGTGACCGTGAACGACCTCGCTACCCTCATGAACAACACCCCGGTCAACGAGGTCATCAAGGCCTGCATGGATCTAGGTCTTATGGTGTCAATCAACCAGAGACTTGACGCCGAGGCACTTGTCCTTGTCGCTGAGCAGTTCGGCTACAAGGTAGAGTTCGTCACCGCTGACCTCTCTGAAGAGATTGCTGAAAGCAGCGAGCATGTTGATCGGGAAGAGGATCTCGTTCCAAGGCCACCGATCATCACAGTTATGGGACACGTTGACCACGGTAAGACATCGTTGCTCGACTATATTCGTAAGTCAAACGTCATCGCCGGAGAGGCGGGAGGTATCACCCAGCACATCGGAGCCTACAACGTGAAGCTTCCGGATGGAAGGAGAATCACTTTCCTTGATACTCCTGGTCACGAGGCGTTCACCGCCATGCGTGCCCGTGGAGCACAGCTCACCGACCTTGCGATCATCATCATCGCGGCGGACGACGCGGTGATGCCGCAGACAGTCGAAGCCATCAACCACGCGCAGGCCGCCGGAGTGCCTATGGTCTTCGCAATCAACAAGATTGACAAGCCGGGGGCGCAGCCGGAGAGGATTTACCAGCAATTGGCGCAAATGAATATCCTCACGGAGGCGTGGGGTGGAAAATACCAGTGCCAGGAGATTTCGGCAAAGAAAGGAACCGGTGTTGACAAACTTCTTGAGAAGGTTCTCCTTGAGACGGATCTCCTTGACCTCAAAGCCAATCCGAACAAAAATGCTGTCGGGGCTGTCATCGAGTCTTCGCTGGACAAGGGCCGCGGCTATCTTGCGACAGTCTTGGTGCAGGATGGGACACTTCACACTGGAGACATGGTGCTGAGCGGAAGCTACTACGGCCGCGTCAAGGCGATGTTCAACGAGCGCGGGCAAAAGGTGAAGGACGCAGGTCCTTCCACGCCGGTCTCCATCCTTGGTCTCAACGGAGCCCCGAGCGCAGGTGACAAGTTCAACGTGATGAGCGATGAGAAGGAAGCCAAAGCTATCGCCAACAAGCGCGAGCAGCTGCTGCGAATCCAGGGCATCAAGACCCAGAAGCACATGACCCTCGAGGAGATCGGACGAAGGATCGCCATAGGTAACTTCAAGGAACTCAATGTCATCGTGAAAGGTGACGTGGATGGTTCAGTGGAGGCGCTGTCGGACTCCCTCATCAAGCTTTCGACCGAGCAGGTTCGCGTGAATGTTATCCACAAGGCCGTGGGAGCCATCTCAGAGTCTGATGTGATCCTGGCTGAGGCGTCAGACGCCGTCATCATCGGATTCCAGGTACGTCCTTCGACCGATGCAAGGAAACTCGCTGACGAGCAGGGAATAGAAATCCGTCTCTACTCCGTCATCTACGACGCGATCAATGATGTGAAAGACGGTATCGAGGGTATGCTTGAGCCGATCAAGAAGGAGGAGATCACCGGTACGGCGGAAGTCAAGCAGACCTTCAAGATTTCCAAGGTCGGCACGATCGCAGGATGTCTTGTCAGAGATGGTAAAATTGCCAAATCCTCCAAATGCAGGCTCATCCGTGACGGCATTGTGGTCTACACTGGAGAGTTGTCTTCCCTCAAGAGAGGCAAGGACGATGCGAAGGAGGTTTCAGCCGGAATGGAATGCGGTATCGGCATCGACAAGTTCAACGACCTGAAGGTCGGTGACAGCATCGAAGCGTTCGTCATCACCGAGATCAAGCAGAAACTTGACTAAAGAATGCTGACAACGCATTTCAAGTAATATTTTGGCGACCATATTACAGATGGCCGCCTTTCTATTTTTTCGCAAAATTGAGGCGCACAGTCACGTCTCTATACATCTGTTTGCCTATACCCTGTCGACTGTGGGTATAGTATGTGTTTAGGCATATATCTTAGAAAGCCTGTACAGGAAATACTTAATATCTGAAACACCCCTGAGTTGTGCCCTGAAAGTTATCTTACTAAGCATAGCGTTGCCAGAGGCTGCCACAGGGCTATCTTCGGTCAGGAGCACCGTTGCTCGGAGGACTTGGCGGCCTACGCGCTTCGCGCGCCCTGTCCGGGTGAAGGGCCGCCAAGTCCTCCGAGCAACGGTGCCATCGCAAGGTAAAGCATTGTCTGATTCCTTCATTTTCATAAGAATAAGTATCTCCCTCTCTATGTCTAAACGCAACGCGTTCTGTGTCAACGAGTGGTGTAAAATGCATTAATTATCATATAGTTAGCACTTTGTCTTGAGTGTTAAACAACCAAAGACTTGTAGTTAAACTATTTATTAACAATGATTTACAAATCACGCCTCAAGAAACTCTCTGGTCAGGGAACAGACTAAAAGTTGAGAGGCAGAACGACAATATTGCCGCGAAGCGCCGTCGAAACTCTCCATTTGTCGGTTTTGAACGACATTATAGTCAAAGAATGTCGTCCGGTCCCTCCGGCACCGGAATGTGAACCCGTGTCCAGATGCCTTGCGGTCCCACGTCAGGACACACGCTGATTCCGAGGTATATTTTCGGCTCTCATTTATGTTGTGCCTTGTGGCTCCATGTCAGGGTACAAGCGGAGGCGAGTCCTTATTGCTGTCGCCTCGTGCTGATGTCGGTGCGGATGGATTTACGGAACGGTTTCACGTCAAAACCTATCCGAAGCGCCTGAAAGGATCATTCCCATGAAAATCCCGTACCTTTGCCCTTGAGTTTTTCAGCCCGGTCTTGATTCCACCGGCACAGATTCGACATGTGACTGAAAGCCGTTTGTAAGATTCTCATCG
>DCCQ01000149.1 GCA_002314195.1 Bacteroidales bacterium UBA1077
TGACTACATCGAGGATGTCATGAGGAGACTCGCTGAAGGTGACACCGACCACGCATCAATGATCGCCTGCAACTACAAGCCAAGACAATCGGAGGCAGATGCCCTAACCGCCTGATTAGAAAAATAATCAAGAATCCCATAAATACATGAACCATCTAACGCCCTAAAAATGAACGGGACGTTAAAATGATAGTTTACTGACCACTAACCGGTAGAATGGTAATTTACCTAACACCACTAGCCCATGCAGATGTTCAAAGATACTCCTTTGGAAAATCAAAGCCAAGACCGTTTCGGGAGAGGACCCCTTGTGGATATGATTGTGGATTCCATCAATGACACAGTAAAAGATACTCATTCTTGTGTGATTTATGGAATATACGGGAGATGGGGCGAGGGAAAGACATCCTTGATGAAGTTCATTGAGTCGCGCTTGTTGCTACAAGGCAATGATGACAATCTTTATATCGTACATTTTAATCCATGGCTTGTAGGAAAGCAAGATGCACTTCTCCGTGAGTTTTTTTCATCTGTGAGAACTTCTGTAGATGATGCTGTCCGTCACTTTTTTGACAAGTATGGCTCGCTGGCGATCTTGGCCTCAGAGACAATCGTCAATAATTTAGTTCCTGGAATTGGAGCCAGTTTAGGATGTTGCATTAAGTTGGCTAAAAGAGTCCTGACGGATAGTGAAGATACATTGGTGGAATCCAAAAAGAAACTTTCTGAAGATCTGGCCAAGTCAGGAAAGCATTGTCTGGTGATGGTAGACGATGTCGATCGTCTAGACAGAGAAGAGCTTCATTCAGTTCTGAGGCTGGTTCGTCAAGTGGCAGATTTTGACAATTTCATTTACATCTTGGCCATGGATGTTGACATCGTGTCCAAGTCTATTGGCTCTTATTACGGTGAAGGCTGCTCACACGATGGAAGAAAGTTTATCGACAAGATTGTCCAAGTCCCTATAGTGCTGCCTCCAGTCACTGAAGACAAAATTAAGGACCTCTTATGTGAAAACTTATCATGTTGTGTTGGAAAATATTGTGTTGAAGATGATGAGATATCGAGGATAGTAGAGCGTATTCATCCGGCAATAAGGACGATGAGAGACCTATATAGGCTCTGCAATCAGCTATCGTTCGTCATACCCAATTTGCAGGGAGAAGTAAATATGACCGATCTGTGTGTCCTTGAAGTCATTAAGATGATCAGCAGTGAGGTCTATATGAATATCTACTATAATAAATCGTATCTTGTAAATGATTCAATTATCTATTATTCTCAATCAGGTGATGAGGGATATGATGAATTTTATTCCAAAACAGTAAATGCATTAGTAGAAGGATTGCCCGAAGGTAGTAAGATCATAGTCAAAAGATTAGTCGGCTATTTGTTCTATAAAGTTGATCAATATTTTGATGAGCAAAAGGATATTGAAGAGAAGCGTTTGTGTACCAAGGAATATTTCGCCAAATACTTTATCCAAGCAGTACCATCTAACCTTATCCCAGACAAAGAACTTGACTCATTTGCGCAAACTATATCAAACAGATCTGTTGATGATCTGACCGCTTGGATAAACACAAAAAGCAGGCAATATGACTATGGTGAGATTAAACGTTCTCTGATATATATCCTCAATCATTCCGGTAAAGAAATCGTTCAGCAAGAATCAGCATCCCTTGTCGCAAGAACACTCTCTTTTTACTATAGGATAAAAGATTCCTCTGAGAATATGCACTGGCTGATGGAAACTTCATCGTTTGTGGCCATACAGGTTATAGGAAAATACCTGTTCATCAGGGAACGCGATTATTCGGGTTTCAAGATATGCAACGAGGCTTTACTTAACTCAACCTTGACAGAGATATTTCGAAGTACGAATTTGAACTATGCCATGGAGCTGCTCTATCACTTGTCTGACTATATCGCGGGTTCGACCAAACGTATTTCCACCTCACTCATTGTGTTGATTGACAGATTTACGTCATTGACATTTGAGGGACAATATTCTTTTAGCAAAGACCTTCTGTGCAGATTCTTTTCCTGTTGGAAGGAGGTCGATCTCGGCAAGTTTGTGAATTATGCTAATGACATATTTACAAACAAGAATCTTCCTTATGTCAAGGTTATAGATAAGTTCATTGGCAGCAAGAGCGGAAAAACAGCGGAACAAGACGTTAATGTCTTCTGGGACATCTTTAGACAGGCAGCAAAAGCAATTAAAAGCAGAATATCTGAGGATCCCGATGTGAAACAGTCTGACATAGCGCACCTATTATTGGGCTTAGATGCCACAAAAGAGGTTAGCAACAAGGAAGACAGTGATGTTTCATGAATATGAAGCTAGCGGGCGTGTCGGTGTGGCGTTTCCTCGGAGACTTCTTCGAGGACGTGGTGACAGGCAGCAGAAAGCATCTTGGGCACCTGAGGCTGTCACCAGCGTAGAAAAGTTAAAAAATAATCAACAAGAAATACCAAAAACGGACAATGATTTGCTTGGCGACAGGTCGAGCGAATGTTATATCTCTGACTTTGAGTCGAGTCCAAAAATTGACCACTAACGACACGTACTTTGATCCAGTGGAGAAGACTCGCTGATTCATGAATATCCCAAAGACCGCAAGGAGGCATCCCTCAACAGTAAACTACCATTATACCGTAAGGCATTCCGTCTATGATCCGATACCTTTGCGGGAGAATCAAAACCGCAAAGGAAAATGGAGACAAGCAAAGAGTACTACGACAAGGTCATGTCGGACTACAGAGCAAGGGGCGCAAGGCGCAGCCTCAGAAAATACTGCCTTGACGAGGGTGTGGACTACCAGTGGCTGCTGAAGGCGCAGAAGGAATATTCAAGGACGGCGCAGCAGTCCGGAACGTCATCGCACTTCATTCCTCTGTCTGTAGAGGGACGGGGCGCCGCCGAAAAATCATCTGAAACGGACAAGCCACAAAAGCCGGAGGGATGGAGGATACAGCGGATGGTCCTTGCAGGGCCGCATGGTGAGATTGAGATAAGCGGCGGAAGCATGCCCGCATTGCTTTCGTTGATGGCAAATCTAGGACAGGAGGGAGAGTGATGATAAACTTCACAAGCAGGACGCAGTACTATCTCTGCCCGAATCCCACAGACATGAGGAACGGCCGCAACGGCCTGGCGGG
>DCCQ01000063.1 GCA_002314195.1 Bacteroidales bacterium UBA1077
CAGTTTTTCCACCACCAGAGGCGTGAGCCGTCCTGCTCGCTGATCTGTTGGATCATAACTGTGACTTTCACCTCAAATGTGTTCAAACGAAGGAAATCCGGGATTGAATAGCCTGAGTGGGTGATAAGCGCATGGGTGGCATAGCAGACGCAGAGATGCTCCAGTTTTGGATGACGAATCCACCCTTCTGCCCAAGTCGTTCCATCGTCAAGAGTGTTCTCAAGACCCAATTCCTTATCGCTCATTGTCGGTTTCAAGCCCTTGGAAGCATCCCAGTAAGGATTGCAGGTCATCACCTCCATGTCACCGAGTTTCTCCTGTTGGAGGAGAGCGTTCACAATTATCATTTTGGTGAAATCCGAGCGGTAATATTCATCGTCTTCCAAATGAAGAACATCCTGAGCCGTGTCTCCCCAATAGCGTAGGCATCCCTCCACCGTAAGGTCGTCATCCTTCTCTTCTAAAGGGGAGGACAACATCTGACGGTACAATTTTCCTGTTCTGGAGAACATCTCCTTGGTAAGGGAGTACAATCTTTCATTCTGGCTTTCAAACCGTTTGGCTTCAGAGTCTGAACAATGCAGCTCAAACATCTCCGACAGAATGCGATAACGCTCCGACAGCAAGGATTGCACTTCTTCCTTCTTGTTCTCATCCTTGAGCCATGAATAGTCCATGCAGTTGATAGGATCACCTGTGATTGAAAGAATTTTTCGTTCCCTCTCGGCCAATTCACTGTGGTATATTGTCAGAGTCATCTCCGGGGCCGGCATCGAAGCGGCTAACCTCATTGTCTCCTCGAAATCCGGAGTGATTACCTTAAACTTCCTCATTATATTTTCTTTTCTTCGCAAAAGTATGCAACCGCACTGCTAAAATATTTCAGTTTTACCTAAATCATTCACACTGCCGATTTATGGCAGACAAGGAACATACCTTTGCATAATGATTTAACCCACAATGAAAGTATCAAGTGAATATCAAAGCTTGGCGAGCGAAGCAAAGTCTCTGGGCACGGTTGTCCCAAAGCGACTCGCAGAGTACACCTCCAAGGCCTTGTCGAAACTGAACAATGCCCTTGGTGGCGATGTTTGTGGATATGTTGCCAGTCGGCTTCACATGAGCACCAATGAACTTTGCGATGCTTTGGCCGCAGAGCAGATCGATGGCGTCGCGCTGGCGATGTACAACATAGAAAAAAGGTCGCAGTCGGTGATCATCGGAGATCAGACCGGCATCGGTAAAGGCCGCCAGGCCGCTGCGATGATCCGCTATGGATTGTTGTCTGGCTATATTCCGGTTTTCTTTACAGATCGCTATACTCTGTTCAGTGACATGTACCGGGACTGCAAGGCTCTTGGTATTAAGGACGCGCGCCCTTTGGTGGTGAACTCCGGTGCGTCTGTTGTTGATTTCGATAACATTATTAAAGAAAAAGAGCCAGATACCTATGACGAGATCTGGTCTCCTGCTGAAGACGATTCCGAAAAGTTCGAGGCGGAACTCATGAAGCGCTATCAAAATCAATATGAAGTGGTTTTCAGGGCTCCTAAAAAGACTATTCTTCAGGAAATATTCAAAAAAGGCGACATCCCCTCGGAATCGTATGATTACCTTATGGTCACATATTCTCAACTGAAAGATGCCAGGCGGGATATGACCAGGCTTGACTTTCTTCGGTTGCTGTGTAAGAATAACCGGGTGCTTTTCATTTTTGACGAAGCCCACAGAAGCAGCAGTGTGAGCGCTGGCAAGATATCCGTAATCACCCAGGGCATCAATATGATCCTTTCAGAGACTCCGCAGACGCAGTGCGTGTTTCTTTCCGCCACTTTCGCCAAACGTCCAGAAAGCCTCATAACATTCATGAGCTGTACGGCCTTGGCTGCATTGGCAACAGAAGATACTCTAGAAAAGGCATTGCATAGTGGAGGTGTGCCGATGCAGGAATATGTCTCGTCCTGTCTGGCCGCGGAAGGTCAAATGATCAGAAGAGAACACTCCGCTGTGGGTTTGCCTACCCCAGTATATACCTATCTTGATGACGATCTTGTGGTGCATGGTGAATTGTTTGACAAGGTTATGTTCTTCTTCAGGGAAATAGTCAAGTTGTCATCCATGGTCCATACATTGGTTGGTCAGGCTCAGATGAATGGCTTGCTGTCAGGTTTCAAGTGCTATCCGGCAAGAGCCCAGCTCTTCTATGTAAACAAGGTGCTGTTGCTTTCCCTTAAGGCGCAGAAAGTGGCGCAGGTTGCCATAGAAGATGTAAGACAAGGTAAATCCGTGGTCATCGGGATGAGCGACACCCTTGAGTGTGTTCTTCAGGATGTGGTGGTGAATGAGGATGGTACAGTCCGTGGTGACATATCGGCTTTGTTGCTGCGATTGTTGAATAAGACAGTTCGTGGTACGGGAGTGTCTGGTTATGGTGGCAAACCTGTTTTTGACATCATTGATGAATCTGGAGACGATGATATTCCTTCGTTAAGCTCCGCTGCGGATTTGGTCAGAGATTACTATGAATATATCGAAAATGGCATAATGGAAGAGGTCTTTCATCTACCTATGTCTCCTATTGACGTGATCCGTCAACTTATAACAGAGGAAAAGTTCATCGCTCCCGATGGAGAATATATCAATATCCGTTTTGAGGAATGCACCGGTCGCGCGCATCAATTGGAATATCTCTCACCTGAGGGTAACGATGATTTTGTCAATGCAGTGACAAAGCCCCGCAGGAAGCGTCCTTCCAACCACATATTCAATGACTTCCAGAACAATAAACTGGATGTGATACTCATCAACACCTGTGGAGCCATCGGGGCCAGCGCACATGCTGTTACTACAGCTGTGGTTCCGGAAGACCAAGTCCGTCAGCGCAAGATGCTTATAGTACAGGATGACCTTGATGTGAACATTGACTTGCAGAAACGAGGACGTATCAATCGTACGGGTCAGAGGATGGATTTGCCTCCATTGTACGAATATATCATTACCGCCATCCCGTCAGAGAAACGTCTCAACATGATGCTTAGGGCAAAATTGCGTTCTTTGAGCGCAAACACCGCAGCATGGCAGGACCAGGATAAGGACCAGGCTGATTTTATTGACATCAGCAACAAGTATGGCAATGAGGTGGCCACTGAATATATAAGTGAGCATCCTGAGTTGGCGTTGGTCCTTGATTTGAAAGGCCAAGTGACCGCGAGCAGACTGCTTGCGAGGATCGCTATGCTAAGCGTTGCGGCACAGCAGGATATCGTGGATGATCTGATGGCTGCATATACGACTCTGGAAGCGGAACTGCGTCGTGTCAACCAATGGGATTTGGAACGAGAGTTCCGCGATTTTGAAGCAGAGTTTGTCCGGGAAGAACTGTTCACGACAGCAAAGGCGGAAACCAAACTTGGCGGCTGCTCATACCTGACCACTTATAAATGTCGGCAAAAGACGTTCCCGTATGCCTATGAGGTGCTGACCGGACTTTGTGAGGAGGCAAAGAAAGATTACGGGGAACCTTATGGAGAGAATCCAACATTGCGTAAACAGGTAAGGGATTACTATTTACATCGTAATAGGTGTGTGCGCGAACAATTCAGGGAGCGCCGTTCCCTGTTGTTCAGCGGTGCTAAACGCACACTGTCTAATTACTGCAATGATGAAGAATTGTCGGAAACTTGGCTGCAAAAAGCATGTATCCCATTTGATGAGTGGTCTCCTGCATATTTTGAGGAAGTTGATGAGCAAAAGAAGGCAAAGCAGCTCATGCGCAAGTTGATTTCTTTCTCGAATGAATATAACCACCTGATTGATCGTGAAAAGAAGGAGATAAAGAGATACTCGGCAGAGAAAAGAAGACTTATAGAGATTCTGTCAAAGGCGGAAATCGGCAAGGGGTACGATAATATCAGCGCGCAATTAGCCAGTGAAGAAAGCCCAGGCAGGGTCATCGCGGTATTGAGGGATATCCGTTTCGGTAAAGACGACAGGAACAGGTTCTTGCCGAGCCGTGTCGAGTTTGTATTTGCCCTCACAGCTGTACGTACAGAAATACGTATCAACATGGTTCACAACAATAAGTGGAGTAACTATGAGCGCCTTCAGGGAATCCTTGATTCACGGTCGTGGCAGCCGGACTCCAAGGTTTGGGACTCTGAGATAGCCTTGAACAACAATAAGATAGTGGAACGTAAGATCATTACAGGCAACATCCTGGGAGCGTACGTTCATCCAGCCATCGCTGAACTCAAGCCTCGTTTCATCTCATTTTCATTAAAGGGGGAAAAGGCTCGGACACAAACAGGTTTGCTGCTGCCGATGGATGAATCGAAAATCCGTGAGGCGATAAAAAACATCTCGATTCCTCTCCATGAGGGGTTTAAATATGCTGCTAATATTAACACGGCCTATCCTATAGCAGGGCTTGGAGTGAATTTCGTTTTACTGCCGTGCAGGGCGGCGGATTCCAGTTTGAGATATGTTGTCAGTGTGTCCGACAATCATTCAAAAGACTTTGAGAGAGACAAACGTTTTGATGACATACGTTCTTTGTTCATAGGGAGTCCGATAAGTTCTATCTATGATAAAAAGGAACCAGGCAAGGATAAACGCAAGCCATTGATTCATTATCAGACAGCGATGCTCTCTTATGAGTCGGAGCAGTTGCGGACGATCATCCAGACTCTTGCCCAGATGGACGCTGTGATCATAGTCCCTCGTGACCAGATGAGGTTCGGCGATGTCAAGGAGTTGTCCTCGCGTTCGGAACGAGAAGATGATGAACCGTGGCCTGTTTTGGATTGGAAGAATGAAAAGGAAGTCCCGATGCCTCCGGTCAAAGAGAAAATACTTTTGCGGATGTCCGCTCCTCTCATACCGAAGGTCCAGAAAGGAAAGCCTGTTTCCCGACACTCTGAATATTACAACCTTGCAAATGAGTCTATGTCATTGAAAGGATTGTCATTGGGGCTGCGCAGCACGAAGGATGCCCTGCGTAGAAACTATATGAAATGGAAAGACTATTACAACAATTCTTTGTTGCAGAGTAATATGTCCAAAGAACAGCCATCGTTATCGGTGCAGCGGGATATCTGCCGTGAGTTGCGTGCGGTGATAGAGAACAAATCGAAAGCGGCTTCAGTCAGTTTCGGTCGCGAGGTCACGGAAAATCTGCAAGATATCCTTGACAGCGAATATCTTGAGACAAACGGGCTGTACTTGACAAAGTTTGATGACGAGATGCTGTTCATGTCTCCTGAAAAGCAGGTCGCCCAAGCCTTTCTCGACGACCTTCCATGCTCCCCAAGATTTGACAGCATCAGGAAATGCATCCAAGACTACCTTGATGGCAAAACCGACATTATAAACTCTCCGGACAGGTGGTGATATGAGTTACATTGGTATTGTCGGTGCAAGGAGAATTGATGAGAGTGATTCTTCGTCAAATCTTCTTGAATTGCAAGAACAGGCGGTTTTGCTGCTTCGGGGTAACACGGATATGCACCTGATAAAGCGACAGACAGGCTGGGAAACGGGCGTGGAGGGAAAATGGAGATATGAATTGGCAGATCCATTTCACACGACGGCAGAGATTGAGGATTATATTAAAAGGCATTTCGGAGAACCCATCAATATCCGCTTTTGTATGCATGATACTACCTTACTTATGGCGTATCCTGCCTTTGAACACCTTCGCCTTTTTGCAAGATACACTCCTGCAAAGAAGTTCATAGGGTATTTTGATCCTATGCGTTACAGTATGATGGTTTGTATGGGTACATCCGACTCTCCATTTGAATTCCAGACGGAAGGAATATTATTGCATGAGGTCCAGCATCTTATCCAAAAGGAAGAGCACTTTGCACGTGGTGGGGATTCATCAAAAGGTATAATGAGGTATATGAGATTAGCGGGAGAGGTCGAAGCCCGAAATGTATGCATTAGGCACTTTATGACCCAAGAGCAAAGACGTGGAACGTTACGCTCTGACTCTCAGGATATGCCTGATGATAAGCAGATTATAATAGTTTGAGAATCGGATGTTAATAACCTCCTTGAGTCGTATCATCCTTACTGCCGAAAAGTTGCAGTCAAGATTGCCATCTTTGCCGAAGATTTAAAACAAGAGATGCCATGACATTATTCGAACTGCTTCACAAGGTGTCATTCGATGACCTGATACCGACGCTCAAGGAAGTGTACGATGTCGAAACCGACATCTATGCCTACAGGGAGGCTTTCGATGAGCTGAATCTTCTGTGCCCGACCGGGCAGGGTGAGGGAGA
>DCCQ01000076.1:0-14956 GCA_002314195.1 Bacteroidales bacterium UBA1077
TGCTCCAGATTGGTCTCCTCGTCTCCCTTCTCGTCCCACGCGATCCTGCACTCGGAGGTCTTGGCTGTGGCGCTGTACTTGCCGAGCGGGTCGATGTACTGCGCCGGGGTGCTGGTGCCGTCAGCGATGTAGGCCTCCGCTCCGGACGCTCCTCTCTCAGCGAACGAGAGCCTTATTCCGTTCTCGTAGTATTCCTTGGCCTTGGCTCTGTCTCCCGCAATGCGGAGGTTGTACTCGGCCAGAAGGAAACTCACCTCGGCGGCGTTCATCCAGAGGATCGGGCTGTCTGACTCCACGATGAGGTTTGAATATGCCTCTATGGCCTCGCTCTTCTTGGCGACGGTGGAGCCTATGCGGATCCCGACGAACTGCGGGTTGGAGCCGGTGCTCTTCAGGAACATCCTTTCAAGCCTCGGGTCGTTGTAGCCTGTCATATAGCAGAGGATGTCGGCCCCGACGCGGTGGTCGTTCCAGCTGTTGTAGATGAGCGTCATACGGTTCTCGCTCGGATGCATACAGGCGTTGTCCTCATTGGTTAGGATAAGCCCTGAGGTGATCGCCTCCTCTGCCTTTTGTCTGGCGAGTTCCGGAGCCTTGTAGCTGACGCGCATCGCCATCCTGAGTTTCAGGGAGTTGGCGTATTTCAGCCACTGGGCGATGTTTCCTGAATACACCCTGTCGTAGGTGCTCCATCCGGATGTCGGGAGGGAGGTGTTGTCAGCGAAGGCCTCGATGGCTCCGTCAAGTTCCTCGAAAAGCTCGTTGTAAACGGTCTCCTGAGGGTCGTACTTCACTGTGATCTTCTCCGTGCGGAGGATGTCGCCGTACGGGATCGGGCCGTAGTTGTCGGTGAGCCTCTGCATCACGGCGACCCTGTAGAGAGACGCGAACGCCCTCGCGACCTCGTCCTCCGTTCCGCCTATTATCCCCCTGTACGGGGCGTAGAGTTCGGTGATGATGTCCGAGAATGTGGTCTTGCGCCAGTCCACTGACGGATTGAAGGTCTCGAAGCGAGCCTGCCAAGTGTCCACGGTGCTCCCGATGTAGCCACCGAACGGCCCTCCGGAGAGGCTCTCAATGAATTGGTACTGGTGTTCCTCGACCGGGACGACGAGGCTCTGGAGCGCGAGGACCTTTGTCCCAGTGCGGTAGTTCTTCGCCTCCATCTGTCCGGAGGTGACCTGGTTCGGGTTGGTGTTGAGCTTCTCGAAGCGGTCCGTGCAGGAACCCAGAGTCAGGACAAGACCCAGGCAGACGGCACTGAATGGCCCCGTTCCGCGAAGCGGGCTCTTTGTTGAATGGAGAAACTTGATATTCATAATGTTGTGTTTCATAAAATATTCCTCCGTCATTTTAGAAGTCAAGTTTGACATTGAGTCCGAGGCTTCGGAGCGACGGCATCATAAAGTAGTCTATGCCCTGGTAGTTGTTGCCTGTGGAGGCGACGGACTCAGGGTCGAACGGTGCCTTGCACCAGATCATCCAGAGGTTGTGCCCCACGAGTGACAGGGTGAGTGCTGCCTTGTCCTTGAACCATTTGCGCGGCATGGTGTAGCCCAGTGAGAGCTCCTGGAGCCGGAAGTTGGTGGCATCGTAGGTGTAGTATTGCGGAAGACCGCTCTGCGAGCCGATCTTCTGGTACCATTTCTGGGCAGAGACCAGCTGTCTTCCGTTGACGAGGACTCCTCCTGCGTCCCTTGCGTCAGCGCTTGCCTTCGACACTCCATAGAGGTCAAGGTTGGCCTGGGTGGCGGAGTAGCAGACACCTCCAATGCGTCCGCTGACGAGAAGGCCGAGGTGCAGCCCCTTCCAGGTGAAGTCATTGCGCCACGCGAGGTTATATTCAGGGAACACGCTTCCGAGGAACAGTTCCTCTCCGTTGTCAGCGAGGCTTACCTCTCCGTTGTCGTCAAGTTCGATGTAGCCGTAGTTGTTCCGCTTAAGGTCCGACGTGGTGTAAAGGTCCCCGAGCGTGCCTCCCTTGCGGAGGATGTACTTGGCCTTTCCGAGAGCCTTTATCTCCAGTTTCTCAAGGTCAAGAGGGTCTCCGGTGACCGGATTGACAGCCCCGTCGGCGAGGTCGCGGATCTCGTTCCTGTTCCTGCTGAAAGTGAAGCCGCTGTCCCAAGTGAAGCCGCCCCAGGTGTGGTTGTAGCCGACGCTGACCTCGATTCCGGTGTTCCTTACGCTGCCTGTCTGAAGGTAGATGGTCGTGTAGGAAGAGGACGGCGGGAGTGACGGGTCGAAGGTCTGGTTGTAGGTGTCAGCGAGGTACCAGGAGACATTCACGCTGAGATCCTGCCAGAGTCTGGCCTCTATTCCGACCTCGTAGGTGAGTGTCCTTTCTGGCTTCAGATCTCCGATTGGGTAGTGCGTCTTGTCCTTCCAGATCCTGTTCGTGGCGTCATATTCATAGGTCGGGATTGTCAGAAACCTTGGAAAAGGCATTCCGACAGAGGCTATTGAGCCACGAAGCTTGAGGTAGCTGAGCGCGCCCGTCTCCCAGACAGACGTAGGTACCCACGAGAGTCCGACTGACGGGTAGAAGAAGGACTTCGTCGAGGATCCCGCGAGCTGTGAAGCCCAGTCATTGCGCCCGGTGGCGGTGAGGTAGAGCATCTTTTTCCACCCGATCTCAACGCTGCCGAAGATGGACTGCGTCTCATCGTTCCATCCGCTCTTTGAAGCCCGTTTCTTGGTGTCATCGAGGTCGAAGACATTGAACACGTTGGCAAGACCGTTGTCCTGGATCGGCCCGCCGTAGCGCAGCTCGTCGGTGCCGATGTTGTTGTAGGATGCTCCGAGGTTGGCGACGAGACTCCAGTCCTTGCCGAGCGTCTTGTTGACGTTCAGTATGATGTCAGCGTAGGTCTGCTTGTCGTAGGCGCGCGCCTCGGTGTAGTGTCCGTTGACCCCGCCTTCAGTAAGAGTCGCGTTCGATGAAGCGTAGAGCTTCTGGGTGAACAGGTTGTCAGCGTTGTCGATGCGGACGCGCCCCGCCACGTTAAGCCATTCGAGGATGTCGTAGCTCGCGGAGAATGACATCATATAGCGCTTCTTGTCGTTGTTTCGCAGGTTGCGGTAGTTGATCCAGTAAGGGTTCTGCATCCTGAGGTCGCCCTCAAGGTCGGTGCTCCAGAACTGTTCCATCAGCTTCGTCCCGGCGTTGTACCTCTCAAAGTTGCGGTACACATCGAAGTTGTCGCCCCTCGGAAAGAGGTAAACCGGCACGAGCGGGTTTGAATATACTCCCTGATTGGTCATATTCTGATCCTTCTGGATGATGTAGCTCGCACTTGCGTCTATCTTCAGCCTGTCCTTGAGGAAATAGCTTGTATTGCGGAAGGTGAAGTTGTAGCGGTCGTACCTGTTGTTCGGGATGATGCCGTCGGAGTTGACCGCCGCAGCGGAGAAGTAGGTCTGGTTCTTGTCCGTTCCTCCGCTGACAGAGAATGCGTTGGTGTAGATGCTTCCCGTCTCGAAATAGTCCTCCGGTGAATAGTTGTAGCGGGCTGATTCAGGAATATACGGCCCCCAGCTGTAGGTGCCGCTGTTGCCTGTCTTCCCGTTGAGTCCCGTGCCGTAGGAGTTCTGGAACTCCGGAAGACGGAACGGGGAGAGGAACTCGGTGTTGGAAGAGAAACTGGCCTTCACGTTGCCCGACTGCCCTTTCTTCGTGGTGATCATCACGGCGCCGTTGGCGGCCTCCGAGCCGTAAAGCGCCGCTGCGGCAGCGCCGGTCAGGACGGAGATGCTCTCGATGTCCTCCGGGTTGATGTCAGCGATGGACTCGGACTCTCCCTTGGAGTCGAACTCGGTGCCGCCACCGCCCCCGAAATTGTACATCGGGATGCCGTCAATGACGTACAGGGCGTTGGACGACTGGCTGATGGACTTGTTGCCGCGCAGCACGACCTTGGACGCTCCGCCGACACCGGAGGACGAGGAGTTGATGTTGACTCCGGCGACCTTTCCGCTGAGGGAGTTGATGAAGTTGGCGTCCTTGACCGTGTTGAGCAGGTCGGACTTGACCTCCTGAACGTTGTAGCTCAGGGCTTTCTGGTCGCGCCTGATGCCGAGCGCGGTGACGACAGTGCCCTCAAGCGAGACGGCCTCCTCGTTCAGGGTGACATTGAACATGCTCCTGTCATCGATCGCGAGCGTGACCGTCTGGTAGCCGAGGCTGTTGAACTCCAGCCTGCCGCCCAGTTGTTCCGCCGGGACCGGCAGCGAGAAGTTTCCGTCAATGTCGGTGGTTGTGCCCGTGGTCGTCCCCTGCACGAACACCGAGACACCGGGGACCGGCTGACCGTTCTGGTCTGTCACCGTCCCTGTGAGCGTCCGAGGCTTCGCCTTCGGCTTGTTGGAGAGGTAGATGTAGTGCCCGTTGATCTTGTAGTCGATCCCGATCGGGCTGAAGACCTGTCTGCACACATTGCCTATCGTCTCGTTCTTCACGGAGATGCTGACCGTTCTGGTCAGATCGATCTGACTTGTGAAGAACAGGTACGGAGACTGTCCTTTGATCTCGTCCATCACCTTCTGAAGGGTGGCGTCCTTCAACTCAAGGTTGATCCGGATGTCCTCTTCCTGCGGCCTGGCATTCACGCTGACCGGTGAGGTGATGATGAGAATCAAAGAACAGGCGATGCCGCAAACCTTTTGCAGAATGCTGTTTTGATACATAAAATAGAATATTTTGATGGGTTAAAATGTTTTAATATTTGCGGTTGAAAATAGTATGGACAGTGCATAGCCATCCGTTCCCTGATTTCTTAATTGTCTGATGATGAATTACCTGATGGTGATGACCCCTGTCTTGTAGTCCTTTGAATATGTGAAGTCAGCGAAGTTCTGAAGGTGCCGCAGGGCGGTGTCGATGCCGTCGCTGACCCTCAGCTCACCGGTGCTGTAGCGCAGGACAGGAATATTCCCGCACTCCAGCCTGATCCTGACATCATAGACTTTCTCCATTTCCCTCATAAGCTCTTCGAAGTCCATTCCGTTGAGGTTCAGGATGCCTTGTGTCCAGCAAGTCTCCGAGGTCACGTTGGTCTCGCTGAAGGCGAGCGTTCCATCTTTCAGCACAACCGTCTCACCGGGACGCATCAGCGTTTCCTTGGAGTTTTCCCCGTGGCCGCAAACCTTGACAGACCCTTCTACCAGCGCCACGCTGAATGCCTGTCTTTCTTCGTCGGCCTTGACGTTGAACTTGGTACCCAACACGACCACATCGGAGGCGAACGTGCTCACGACAAACGGCTGTCTCTCATCGTGCGAGACACTGAAATAAGCCTTTCCGGAAAGGCTGACTTTCCTCTCCTTGCCTTTGAATATCACAGGATAACGGAGTTCGGAGCAGGGACTAAGCAACACTTTCGTCCCGTCGGACAGTGTAATCTCCATCTTGTTCCCGGCAGGTACGGAGACGATGTTCTCGGCCTTGGCGATCATCCTGTCATCGTGCCTTTTCATAAGGTAGCCTCCGGACAGGAAGAACACGCCAAGCAGCACCGCAGCGGCCACTCCGCCAACAGTGCGCAGGAATATTCTCCTTCTCATTTCCTGGCGCTCCTTGACGGCTCTTTCCTCGCGGATGCTTTCCGCTGTCTTGCTGTTCAGGGCAAAGCGCGAGAGCATATACACCTTGTAGATCTTGCTCAGATGATCATAGTTATCCTTGTTCTCCGCCCATTTGTTGACAGCGGCGTTCTCCTGCTCGTCCGTCTCCCTTGCGACGAACCTGTAAAGCAATGTGTCATCGATTTTTATCATATTTCTGACTCAATTTTGCGTTATTCCTATGTGGTCTGTATCGGGCTTATTCATTCCGCCCTTTGACTATACTACGACTGAGGCGCGCGTTTCCGTAAATTTAATTGAGTTTTTTTCAGGAATATTCCCGTTCGACCGTTTTTTCTGGATTATTATGAGAAGCTGTTTTGAATTGTTTGTTTGAAGGTTTATTTAAACAAAAAGCGGAACAACTTCTGAAAATCGCTGATTTTTGTGTAAGTTTGTGTCCGTATGCAGACCGTGGACAGACAGACGATGACCCTGTTCGAAGACCTTTACAAGAGTAACCAGAAGATCTTCGAGGAGTTCGCCTGTTATTTTCTGAAAGATTCCGAGACGGCGAAAGACATTGTGGCGGACTGTTTTGTCCGCTTGTGGATGTCCCGTGACAGAGTGGCTTTGGACAATGCGGTAGGCTATATGTTCAGGTCTGTGCGGAACGCCTGCCTGGACAGGATGAAGTCTTCGGCGTTCAGGAATGAGTTGAATGACTCAGCCTTCGACAGGGAGGAGAATCCGGTCTATTACCGATTGGTCGAAGAGAATGACCTGTCTGATGTGTTCACGGACGAGATCATCGCCATATTCCAGAAATGCCTGGACGGATTGCCGGAGGAGAAGTGCCGTTCGTTCCTGCTCAGCAATGTGGAAGGGTTGAAGTACAAGGAGATAGCGGAATTGCTGAACATCTCCGAAGACAAGGTTGACAACAACATCCGCTTTGTCCGCAAAGCTCTCAAGGCCAGCTTGAAAGACTACCTTCCGGTTATATTGCTCACCTTCATAAGCATCAAATAGGGTGATGTCAGCCAGGTTCTCCAAATGCAATTATGAGATATCCGACTTTGACCTGCTTTCAGACTTTCACCACGTGCCAATGTGGACCGAATCTTTCGAAGGCGGCCCTGTCAAGCATTTCCCTGTCATCCGGATGGGCGATGCTGATCATGAGTTTGGCCCGCTCCTGAAGCGATTTGCCGTACAGGTCCACGGCTCCATATTCAGTGACTATCCAGTGCGCGTCGGCGCGCGGGGTGACAACTCCGGCTCCCGGGTTCAGCATCGGGACGATCTTCGCCTTGCCCTTGTTGGTGCGGGAGGCGAAAGCGGTCATCGAGACTCCGCCTTCTGACATTGAGGCCCCTTTCACGAAATCCAGTTGCCCGCCGGTGCCGGAGAATATCCTCGTTCCGATCGAGTCCGCGCAGATCTGCCCTGTCAGATCGACCTCGGTGGCTGAGTTGATGGCCATCATGCAAGGGTTCTTGGAGATCACCCACGGGTCGTTGACGTACTTGATGTCCTTCATAAGCACATCAGGGTTGTGATCGATGAATGAATATACCTCCTGGGATCCAAGCAGGAACGAAGCTACGATCTTGCCCTTGTCGATCTTCTTGTTGGCCCCGTTCACCACACCTTTTTTGATGAGGCCGAGAACCCCGTCGGCGAACATCTCTGTGTGCACTCCAAGGTTCTTGTGGTCAACCAGCTGTGCGGCCAGAGCGTTCGGAAGCGCACCGATTCCCATCTGTATGCAGGCTCCGTCAGGAACAAGCTCGGCGCAGTTCTTACCGATCAGGACCTCCGTTGGTGTCGGCTCTGCGAAGTCTTTGGAAACCAGCGGAGTGTCATCCTTGACAAGATACTCGAAAGCATCCAGCGAAACCAGATCTCCATAAGCAAAAGGCACATGAGGGTTCACCACAGCGATCTTCACACGGGCGGTCTCTATGGCGGCCAAAGAACAGTCAACAGACGTTCCGAGCGACACCATCCCGTTCTCGTCCGGCAGCGACACCTGCACCAGGGCGGCTCCCAGCTTGATCGCTCCGCAACGGTAAAGTTTCTGAGACTCACCAAGATGCACCGGCACATAGTCGGCGTACCCCGAATTCACGTTCGGGCGCACGTTCGGGCCGATGAAGAAACCCTGCTCAAAAAAGATCCCTGAATATCTCGGATCTGAATATGGAGCCGGCCCTTCAGTGTGGAAGTGGTGGAAATGCAGGTCCTCGACCTCTCCGGCGTCCGCCCGGCGCACAAGAGCGTCTATCAGAATGTGCGGCACGCTCGCCACACTGCTTAAATGAATATGATCGCCTGACTTTATGGCTCTGACCGCCTCGTCGGCGGAAACGTAATGGTATTCCTTCATTGTCATTAATATGTTTGCGGCGGCAAAGATAGTGCTTTTGGGAATTTATTCAAATTCTCCATGGGGAGAGGACTGTATGGCCATTTTCTTGAGCTGTTCGTTTCGGGTGTGGAATCGGTGGTTTTGCACCCGGTAGTGTCGATTTTGTCGCTTTCGGGTGAAAATGACGGCATTTTGCACCCGAATCGCTGTGCGAAACGCTTTACGTATATTCAAAGATTTTAGTAATTTTGCAGGATATGATCAACAAGGAAAAGAAATTAGAGGCGTTCGAGAGGGCGCTCGAGGTGATGGACCGGCTTCGCGCCGAGTGTCCGTGGAATCATGCGCAAACCATTGACACCCTGCGACCTATGACGATTGAGGAGGTCTATGAACTCAGTGACGCTGTGATGAAGAAGGATGAGACCGCTCTTGAGAAAGAACTCGGGGACGTGTTCCTTCACGTTATATTTTATGCCAAGATCGCGGAGGAGGAAGGCCGATATGACATCGCTGATGTGATGAACAAGCTCTGTGAGAAGATGATCTACCGCCATCCTCACGTGTTCTCAACCGCAAAGGTGGTCGACGCCGAACAGGTGTCAGAGAACTGGGAGATGCTCAAGGCCAAGGAGAAAGGCGGCAACAAACGCATTCTTTCCGGAATCCCGGACGCGATGCCTCCGATCCTGAAGGCGTTCTCGATGCAGGACAAAGCCCGTGGCGTTGGCTTCGACTGGGAGGAGAAGCGTCAGGTCTGGGACAAGGTCAAAGAGGAGCAGGGGGAATTGCAGGTTGAGATGGATGCCATGGACTCCGCAGTCACGGAGGAAGAGCGCAAGGCTGCCGCTGACAAGGCCGAGGAGGAACTCGGAGACTTCATGTTTGCCACGATCAACGCCGCCAGGCTTTACGGCCTCAATCCGGACACGGCTCTTAACCGTGCCTGCGACAAGTTCCGCCGCCGCTTCACCTATCTGGAGGAGAACACAATCCGCAAGGGCCGTGACCTTCATGACATGACTCTCGCCGAGATGGACGAGATCTGGGATGAGGGAAAGGCGAAAGGACTTTAGAGGCGTTCGGACGATTATTGACTGTCATTGGCAATGAAAATGATTTAAAAGTTAAACTTTGACGGTTCATATTTGTCCAAAACGAGACTATTTCTTAAATTTGTGGATGTCTTCCTGAGAAGGAACATTGTAGAATGGATATTTATGCCTGATTATAAAGTAGTTGAGGTTGTGAGCAGAAGGGACCTGATGAGATTCATCAAGTTCCCTGACAGGCTTTACAAAGATTGTCCCCAGTATGTTCCCGCTCTCCACAGCGACCAGGTCAAATCTTTGACAAAAGTATCGACTCTTTCTTATTGCAAGAGGAAGATGTGGATGGTCATGGATGGCAAGGCTGTTGTCGGCCGCATCTGCGGGATGATAAACCCTCGCTACAACGCATTGTATGACAAGAAAAGGGCCCGTTTCGGGTGGTTTGACACCATAGATGACTTCGAGGTTGCGAAACTGCTTTTGGACACGGCCGAGAGCTGGGCGAAGGAGAACGGAATGAACGAGATCCACGGCCCTCTTTATTACAACACACTTGGGAAACAAGGCATGCTGGTCGAGGGATTCGAGAACATCCCGCCGTTCAACTGCCTTTACAACTATCCTTACTACAATGATTTTGTGACGAGGCTTGGCTATGTGAAGGAATGCGACTGGCTTCAGTACAAGGTCGCCGCGGACCAGCCTCTTCAGGAGAAGATCACCAGGATCGCCGGGCTTCTGAAACAGAGGTACAACCTTCATGAAGGCAGTCTGAACAAACTCAAGAAGGACAAGAAGATGGTGCGTTACTTCTTTGATGTCTACAACGAGAGCTTCGCGAAATCGGTCTACAACTTCATCCCTTTCACCAAGGAGGAGATTGACGAGGAGGCAAGCGAGGTGTTGAGTTTCGTCTCGGACAAGACAAGCAGCATCATATTCGATGACAATGAGGAACTTGTCGGATTCGGGATAACTTTCCCGTCCATCTCCAAGGCTCTTCAAAAGGCGAAGGGACACTTGTTTCCTTTCGGATGGTTCCACCTTTTGATGGCGATGTTCAGGTACGACACGGTTGACCTGATGATCAACGGGGCCGTGCCGAAGTGGCAGAACACCGGAGTGTCGTCGATCTACCACTGCACGATGTCGGAGAAGTACCGCAAGGCCGGCACGAAATGGGCGATAACCAACCCGCAGATCGAGTCAAACGGGGCGGTCAACGTCTGGGGAAAGTACGAGCACGAACTGTACATGCGCCGCCGCTGCTACTTGAAGTCTATTTAGGAATATACCAACTCTGGTACCTGAACCTGTCGAAGCATCGAAGGACCGATATATTAATTAACCATTAAATATGGCAGAGAACAACACATTAGTGGACAAGATCCTGGCTCTCCAGGAAAAATATGAGTCACTTCAGAAGCAACTTGCTGATCCTGAGGTGATCGCCGACATGAAGAAATACGTCCAGCTCAACAAGGACTACAAGGAACTTGAGCCGATCATCAAGACAGGTCTTGAGTACAAGAAGATGGTCGATGAGCTGGCCGAGGCCAAGGACATCATGATCAACGAGAAGGATGATGACCTCAGGGACATGGCCAAGGCGGAGATCGCGGAGATAGAGCCGAAGATCCCCGAGATGGAAGAAAAAATAAAGATTCTCCTGATTCCTGCTGACCCTGATGACAACAAGAACGCCATCATAGAGATCCGTGGAGGTACAGGCGGCGACGAGGCCGCAATATTCGCGGGTGACCTTTTCAGGATGTATTCCAAGTACGCCGAGAAACGAGGATGGAAACTGGAGGTCAACGATGAGACCCCAGGCACTGCCGGCGGCTACAAGCAGATCGTTTTCAAGCTTTCTTCCAACGATGAGGGAGTGTACGGCATCATGAAATATGAGTCCGGTGTCCACCGCGTCCAGAGGGTTCCCCAGACTGAGACACAGGGCAGAATCCAGACCTCAGCCGCTTCAGTGGCTGTCTTCCCGGAGGCTGGGGAGTTTGACGTGGATCTCAAATGGGATGACATCCGTCTGGACCTCTTCTGTTCGTCAGGCCCTGGCGGTCAGGGAGTCAACACGACTTATTCGGCCGTGCGTCTTACCCACCTCCCGACCGGTCTGGTCGTGCAGTGTCAGGAGGAGCGTTCGCAGCTCAAGAACAAAGACAGGGCGTTCGAGGAGTTGAGGACCCGTCTCTACAATCTTGAGCATCAGAAGTATCTAGATGAGATCGGGGCGAAGCGAAAGACGATGGTCTCGACTGGTGACCGCTCGGCCAAAATCCGTACCTACAACTACCCGCAGGGCCGTGTGACCGATCACCGCATCAACTGGTCGATGTACAACCTTCCTGTCTTCATGGACGGTGACATTCAGGAGTGCATCAACCAGCTCCAGATCGCGGAGAACGCCGAGCGTCTTAAAGAGGCTGGTGAGTAGAGACCTCCTCCATTGGCCACAGCCACCGACGCTTCGCGCCCTGTCCGGGTAAAGGGTGGCTGTGGCCAATGGAGGAGGTCTCTACGGTCGAATATATCTATCCGGAGATTCCGTTGTACTGTTCGCAGACGGAGTGGTAACTTTCCAGGTTGCCGATGTCGAAACGGTGTCCTGGCATCTCCATGGCGTGGACCGGTACTTGTGTCGCAAGCCAGGCGATGTAGCTGCCGGGGGCATCCGTGCCACAACCGGCGGCGATGCCATCTGGAATCCGGGCCGCATCCTTTCTGGTATAGTAGTAAAAAGGAGGACAGCACCAATGCGAACGTGGCTGGGTAGGCTTTTCCTGCATCCCCAGGATCAGATCATTGCCGTTTACTTCAAGCACACCGCATTTGCGCAGCCTGTCCTCGGACGGCTCGTAGAAGCGCATGACGCAGGAAGTCTCTTTTGAACGGGAATATTCAATGAACCTCACCAGGCTGAAATCCAGTACATTGTCTCCTGCGATGACGAGCATGTCATCATCAAGTCCAAGGCTGTCAATCGCGAACTTGATGTCACGCACGGCCCCCAAGCGAGTCTCGTTCGTGGAGGTTTCGTCATCGACCACGGTGATCTTGTCGTCCGGCCGCCCGGCAGCCCATTCCGTGAAATGGCAGGCGAACTTATGGTTGGAGATGACGACATATTCATCAACCGCTCCTGAAGTCTTGATGTCGTCCACAAGCCAGTCCAGAATGGCTTTGTCCCGCACTTTCAGCAATGGCTTCGGAAAATTTTCGGTCAGCGGGTAGAGGCGTGTGGCATACCCTGCCGCAAGAATCAAGCATTTCATGTTCCGGCCAATTATATTTTCACACCGTCGGCGCTGTGGCAGACGCACGCCGAGTAATGCCCTTTCAGTTCAGGGAATTCGGCGAGATATTCAGTTTCGACTTTATTGAATATTCCCTCCTTGAAGTCAGGATCTATGAGCGCCATGCAGCAGCCTTTGAAGCCGGCTCCGCTGAAACGTCCTCCGTAGATGCCATCGGTGCGGGTCATGATCTCGTAGATTTTTTTCAGTTCCGGTGACCCTGTCTCCCATTTTTCGATCGAGGACCGTCCGCTCTCGAAGCTGAGGCGGCCGAACTTTTGCAGGTCACCCTGCCTCCATGCCTCGGCTCCGCGCTGGACGCGGTCATATTCACTGAACCAATGCTCCGCGCGTCGACGCCATGTCTCAGGCAAACGGTCTCCGAATTTGTGGAAAACCTCGACGGGAACATCACGCATGTTGGTTTCCGAGAATTTGCCGTACTCCATTCCGGCATAGGCTTTCAGCGCATACGCCGCGCAGCGGCACTCGTCCACCCTCATGTTGAATTTGCTGCCGGCCAGAGTACGCTCGACACCGCTGAAGAATATGGCGATTTCGTAGGGCTTCATGGCCTGAGACGCCGGGATGAGCTCGTAACTGTCGTCTCTGGTGTCAAGATAGAGGAGGTGGTCTTTTTTCGAATAGACCTCGCAACTCTGGTCCAGTTTTCCGCATGAAACCCCGACATAGTCATTCTCGGCCGCCATCTCTGTCTTGATCAGTTCGATGTCGGAAAGGTGAATGCCGTTGACCGTACACAGGGCCTTCAGGAAAGCGATTGTGACGGCGGCGGAAGAGGACAGACCTCCGATCGGAAGTGACCCCTCGATCACTCCGCTGAGCCCCACACGGAGCGGATACTTGGCTCCGAGCTTGAGGGTGGCCCCGCGCAGATAATCCGCCCAGTCTCCCTGTTTAGGCTCCGGAACCGCGCTTACATGCCATTGGGCGCGCTTGGGAAACTGGAGAGAGGAGAACTCTATGACTCCGTTTTGTTTGGGAGCGTAGGCTATGTGGATTCCTTTGTCGATGGCCAGACCGGTCACCTTGCCCAGTTGGTGGTCAGAATGGGCTCCGAGCGGGCACACACGATACGGACAGAACGAGAGCCCTTCCGGCTCCCGTCTGTACGTTTCCCTGAATTTCTGCTCGCAGGTCATAGGCTTTAGAGTCTGGCTTGGAGCGCTTTGCTCTGCTCCTCGTAGCCAGGCTTGCCAAGAAGGGCGAACATATTCTTCTTGTATGCCTCCACGCCAGGCTGGTTGAACGGATTCACACCGAGAACATAGGCGCTGATTCCGCAGGCATATTCAAAGAAATAGAACAGGCCGCCGAGGTTGAAGGCGTTGATCTTCTCGATGGAGACTTCCAGCTGTGGAACGCCGCCGTCGATGTGGGCGAGCTTGGTGCCGAGCCGGGCCATGGCGTTGCAATGCTCCACGTGCTGTCCGGCGAGATAGTTGAGCTGGTCGAGATTCTGCTCGTCGCTGCCGATGACAACATCGCGGTTGCTCTTCTCGATGTTGACGACGGTCTCGAACATTACCCTGTCACCGTCCTGGATGAACTGGCCCATGGAGTGAAGGTCTGTGGTGAAATTGACGGACGCAGGGAAGATTCCCTTGAGGTCCTTGCCCTCGGACTCTCCGTAGAGCTGCTTCCACCATTCTCCAAGATACTGGAACTTAGGATTGTAGGCTACGAGAACCTCAATCTTCTTTCCAAGTCTTGAGTAGAGGAGGTTTCTCATCGCGGCGTACTGGACGGCCGGGTTCTCCTCGCTCTTGACCGCGAGGGCCTTCTCCATTTCCACTGCTCCGGCGAGCATCTCGCGGACATCGAATCCAGCGAGGACGATAGGCAGAAGACCTACCGGAGTGAGCACAGAGAAACGGCCTCCGACATTGTCAGGCACTACGAATGTCTTGTAGCCTTCCTGATTGGAGAGTGTCTTGAGGGCGCCTTTGTGGGCGTCGGTGATGGCGACGATCCTTTCAGACGCGTCGTTGTAGTTCTTCTCAATGTGTTCCTTGACGATTCTGAAGGCGACAGCAGGTTCGGTGGTGGTGCCGGACTTTGAGATCACAACGATGGCGACATTTCTCTCGGCCACCAGATCCATCAGTTCGGCAAGATATTCTTCAGAAAGATTGTTGCCGGCAAAGACAACCTCCGGAGCCTCTTTCACGCCTCCGAGCTGCTTCGCGAAGTTGTGTGAAAGGGCTTCGATGGCGCAGCGTGCTCCAAGGTAGGAACCTCCGATGCCGATCACAACGACAAGGTTGACACCCTTTGCCTTCCAGTTGTCACGGACGGCTTCGCACTCTGCGATGAGGGCCTCAGGTGTCCTGGACGGAAGGTGTTTCCATCCGAGAAAGTCGTTTCCGGCTCCTGTCTCGCTGTCCAGCACATCGAAGGCGGCGAGAGCCTTGCCTACATATTCCTTGTAATCCGCATCCTTTACGAAGGAGGAACAACCTCCCAAATTGACTTTGACCATATTACTTCTGAATTAAGGTAAACTATTTTATGGATGCAAAAATAACCATTTTCCGCAAAAACAACCTCCAACAACCGGAGAATTTTTTATAATGTAGTTGGCGGCGTTGTTACAATGTTTGGTTTTAGAAGCTGTTTTGATTTGTTTGTTTGAA
>DCCQ01000076.1:15054-36781 GCA_002314195.1 Bacteroidales bacterium UBA1077
TTCACCTCAAAGAACATTTCAAACAAATCAAAACAGTTTCTTAAAGTGCTGCTTTAACGGATTTGTCCGTCATGTCTCCACAGCGCTTTCAGGCGGCCAAGGAAAGAGTCTTGTCCGGGTGCGGACCTCTGACTAGAGAAATTGAGGTAATATTCCTGCGCCGTGAGACCTTCTGAGATCATCTGATAGATCACTCCCCAGTCGGGGAGACCTCCGAGATTCCTGTCATCTATGAAAAGGTCTGCCTTAAGCTTGCGTGGTGCTGTCGGCATCTCCTCTCCTTCGTAATATTCCTCGGGATGGTTACTGTTGACCGCATAGAATTCCAGACCGCGCTCGCGGCACCAGTCAACGGCTTCCTGGAGCAGACGGCCTTCTCTTACAGACCAGAGTATGAGGGTGTGGTGATCGGCCTGGATGCGTTTCAGTGTCGCCACGGCGAAAGGAATCTCCTTGCCTATTTTCGGGAATTTGTGTTCGACTATTGTACCGTCGAAGTCAACCGCAATGATCATCTTAGAATGAATCTTTAAATCGGACAAAAAAAATTAAAAACCTGACACCTGTTGCAATGTGGCAGGAATCAAGCGGTTCGAATAACATATGGCCCGAAGCGGGTTATGTGGATTCACATTCTCGCCAATGGGCTGTTGTTTTCTAACTATGACACAAATATACTCAAATGAGTCTGAAAAGGCAAATGCGCGGGCGGAATAATCGCGGGAAATATTGTATTTCACATAATGTTTCAAAACAGTCCACCTTGGCTCATTTTGGTTCATTTTTGGTTCATTTTGAGTTCGTTTTTATTTGCGTCCATGGCGTTATTGTTTCAGGGAATTAACATGATAGACCGTTTCCGTCAGCTTTTGATTCATTTTTTTTCGAGAAAGATTATTTTTTATTTTGCTTTTTAAGATTTTGTGTCTAAATTTGCGCCGATTCTAATTTTTGAGTATTGAAACATTCTGCTTAGTAGGAAGCCGAATTAAGGATTATGTCTAAAGCTGCTGAAAGATTGGCGAATTTCAGATCAGGGTTCTTCATCAACCCCGGTTAGGAATGCGCATTTTTGTTTTGTGGCTGTGCGCTACGTTCTTATATTCAGATGTTTGCGAAAGGCGGTTCAAGGAAAACGAGGTATACTGTTTGAACATGACTAGCACTGTGACTAACAAGCTGCGCATGACGCGTTGTATCGTGGGGATGGCGATTTTCGCCCTCTCCTTGTTCATCTCAAAACCTGTGACGGCTCAAAACGTGGCTGTGAAGACTAATTTGTTTCATGATGCCACGACGACAGCCAACATCGGTGCCGAATTCCGTCTGGCTTCGAAATGGACGGCCGATCTGTCCGGAGACCTTAACCCGTGGAGATTTTCCGACAACCGCAGGTTTAAGCACTGGCTTCTTCAGCCGGAACTCCGCTATTGGACCTGCGATGCATGGGCGGGGCATTTCTTCGGCGCTCACCTCCTTGGCGGCCAGTTCAATGTGGGCGGCTGGGATATCAACGCCAACGCCCTCGGCACAGACTGGCGGCTGCTGAAGGACCGTCGCTACGAAGGATGGATGGCAGGCCTTGGACTGGCCTACGGCTATGCCTGGATTCTCGGGCAGCATTGGAATCTTGAGGCTGAGGCGGGAGCTGGCTGGGTTCACAGCTGGTATGACACTTACCGATGCGCCGGCTGCGGCAAGAAGATCGCCAACGATGAACAGCATGACTATTTCGGTGTAACCAAACTGTCCGTAAGTCTTGTGTATCTATTCTAAATGTCTGAAACAATGAAAAGAAACAGCATATTCATTAATGTTTTGGCAACCCTTCTGCTTGGCACCGGGGGGGCCTCATGGGCTCAAAACACCTCTTGGGAGGTAACTGCCGCCAATGGCACTAAACAGACAGTTGACGGTGTTGTCGCTGAAAAGGCGAAAGTGACCCGCGATGGATCAAAAGTCGTGGTGGACATGAATCTGGATCTTTCCGGCATGAAGGTGAAAAGTTCCAAGGCCGTCCTCCTGACACCTTGGCTGGTGAACGGCGAAGACTCTCTGGCGCTTCCTTCGATAGGAATATACGGACGTCAGCGCTATTACTACTATCAGCGCCGTGACGGTGAGCGGATGATCTCCGGAAGTGACGAGACCTCGTTCAGGACGGGTGATGACATGGACGCGGTGCCTTACAGCGCCGTGGTGACCTACCGAAAATGGATGAACGACTGCCGTTTGGTCCTTTCGCGCTCTGAATATGCCTGCTGCGGGAACAGTGTCCCAGGCCAGAGGGCGGAACTAGTCTCCAGGGCCCTTTGGGTGCCGGATGTGCCGGAACTGATCTACGTCTGCCCTGAAAGTGAGAGTATAAAGACACGCAGCCTGAGCGGAAGGGCCTACATAGATTTCCCGGTTGACAGGACAGAGATTCATCCTGATTACCACAACAACCTCGCTGAACTCGGCAAGATCCGCGCCACCATCGACTCTGTGCGCAACGACAAGGACATCACCGTGACTTCTGTATGGCTCAAAGGGTATGCCTCGCCTGAGGGAACCTACGTCCACAACACGATGCTGGCACGTGAGAGAACAGCCACCATACGCGAATATGTCCTGAAACTTTACGATTTTGATCCGTCCATCGTCACGTTTGACCAAGAACCGGAGAACTGGGACGGCCTCATCGCATGGCTCCGTGCAAGCTCTCTTCCGGACGCCGCAGAAATCCTTAAGATAGCTGAGGACAAGGAAGCCGATCCAGACGTGCGTGAATTCCGGATCCGCAAGTACTTCCCTGAGGATTACAAGACCATGAAGGCCGAGATTTATCCTCGTCTGCGTTGCACTGAGTACAAGATAGACTACTGCATACGTGGCTATGCTGATCCTAAGGAGATTCTGCGTGTGATGAAGACCAACCCGGGCAAGTTGTCGCTCAACGAATTCTTCATTGCGGCCGAGAGCCTCGAGGCTGGCAGTCCTGAATTCGACAATGTCTTCGAGACCGCCGCCGTGATCTACCCGGAGGACAGTGTGGCCAACCTCAACGCGGCCAACGCCGCCATGGGACGGGGCGACTTGAAGACTGCCGAGGCAAGGCTGTCGAAAGCCGGTGACAGCGCCGAGGCTGAATATTCACGTGGAGTGCTCGCGGTGATGAACAAGGACTACACCAATGCGGTTGACTTCTTCCGCAAAGCCGCGGAGAAAGGATTGGAAGTTGCGGCGGAGCAGGCGGAGGTGTTCAATGAATATGCATGTTCGCTTGAAGCAGAGTAAAACAGGAATATTTTTAATGTTATTAATATTTTATTTATCAACCTTTGATTAACTGATGTTTATGAAGACAAAACATTTAATCATCGCAGGCATGGCGCTTCTTTCGTTCGCTGCCTGCGACAAGGAGACAGGTGATGTCGATCCTATCTTCAAGGGCGACAAAGCCTACATCAACGTACAACTTGCCTATGCTGATCCTCAGACCAGAGGAACAGGTGATTCTACTAACCCATTCTACTATGGAACCGCTGAGGAGAACAAGGTGAACAACGCACATTTCTTCTTCTACACCGCGAATGGCACATTTGCTGAATATGCAAATGAGACTCTTGACTGGAAAGCCAACGGGGTTGACATTCCTACGACTGGCAACGTGGAAAAGATCAGCGGCGGTGTGGTCGTGCTCAAGAACCTTAAGTCCACCAACTATCCTACCTATATGTCCGTTCTCCTCAACGCGAACGGAAGCATGGTTGAGGATCTCAAGGGAAAGAGCATCAAAGAGGCTCAGGATTACATCATCAATGAAATAGCCACCGCTTCTGGCAACTCTCAGATTGATTGGTCTAATTTCGTCATGACAAGCTCTACCTTCAAGGCTGACAAGGCTGACGCGGCCTCAGGTTTCTTCTGTGTAAAGCTTAAGGCCAGCAACTTCCAGGACAGCGAAGAGGCCGCCAAGAATTCTGACAACGCCGTGACAGCTTATGTTGAGAGACTCGCCGCCAAGGTGAAAGTCGGATTCGCCGAGACCATCAAGGACAACAAGGGCTTAATCGGATCGTTTGTAGTTGACGGTAAGCCGGTTGAACTTTATTTCCATGTTGACGGATGGGGACTTAACGGCACAACAAAGGATTCATACGCATTCAAGAACATCGACGACGCTTGGTCTTTTGGTGACTTCGCATGGAATGATCCTGCCAATTTCAGAAGCTACTGGGCCAAGTCTACAGTTTACGGAATCGAAGACGGAGTCTTCCCCGGCGACGCTGCCGGAGTTCTCCCTGGCACGACCACCACACTCAACTACATCAGCTACAATGATCTCGCTGTTGACATTGAAAAGAATGCCTACTGCCGTGAGAACACCAACACCGTTGATAACCTCGAACGCAACTTCGCCGGTTCCGTGACCAGCGTTCTTCTCAAGGCCACGGTTGAGGATGCAGAGGGCAAGGCTTTTGAACTTGTCAACTATAAGAAGGAACTCTACACTCCTGAACACTACGTTGACACTGTACTCCTTGGCTACAAGACGAGCCACCCTGGAGCCAACATCATCGTTTGCGATGGCGCGGCTGAAAACAAGGTCTACAAGGATGTCGATGCTGAGCACACTGAGATCGTGAGTCTCGGAGACGGAGTAGTCTATGTGAAGCTCAAGGCTTTGACAGCTCCTGCCTTCTACTGCACCGGTGATGTGGATTCAAAGACTTTCAGCGAGAAGATCACCGTTGACGAAGCCAACAATCTCCTTAACGGAACTGCTGCCGACGAGAAGGCTACATCAGCTTCCTACTATAAGGGTGGTATGATGTACTATAACATCCCTATCGAGCATCTTCGTCAAGGCATCAAGTTCAATGAGACAGGTTTCAAGGCCAACATCAAAAATGCTGAGGCTGTCTACGGCGTTGTCCGCAACCACTACTACATGGTCACTGTCAACTCCATAAAGAATCTCGGCAAGGCCGTTTACGATCCGTCAGAGGTCATCATCCCTGGTGACGACGACATCAAGAACTACTACGTAGGCGCCAAGATCAACATCCTTTCATGGAAGGTTGTCAAGCAGGACGTGGATCTTTAATCGAGACATTACTTTATTGTTCACTTTCAACAGGGCGGCCGGATGGCCGTGTGTCCTCCGTCCGCCCTTGCTTGAAAGAACTCCATAATCAATTCAACCGTTAGACTGTTATTTAGACTGTTATTTAGACTGTTATGCTGTCTGCATTCAAAAAGATATTCGTCTTCCTGTCGGCCACGGTACTGGCCCTCGGAACGACTGTTTCTTGTGATGGACTGATCTACGATGGTGAGGGCGACTGCGCCGTGACCTACAGGGTTAAGTTTCGTTACGACATGAACATGAAATTCGCTGATGCTTTCTCCCACGAGGTTAGCCGTGTGACGCTCTACGTCCTTGGTGGGGACGGCAGCATAATCTGGTCCAAGACTGAAAGCGGCGATGCTCTTGCCGCCGAGGACTATTCAATGGTAGTCGATGTGCCCGCCGGAAGGTATGATCTCCTTGCCTGGTGCGACTCCGGAGATTATGGTTCGTTCAGTGTGGCCAAGGCCGATGATAAGACTGATTTGAAGTGCTCGTTGAACACCAAGACCGCGACGGACGGGACCCCTTATGTGGATTCCGACATTGACAGGCTTTACTACGGCTATCTCGCGGGGGCGGATTTCACCGCTGATGAAGGCACTGTGGTCGCAACAGTGAACCTGATGAAGGACACCAACCACTTCAGCATTGTTCTCCAGCATATTTCCGGCGAGCCGATGGACAAGAGCAAGTTCTCGTTCTCCATCGTGGCTGACAACGCTTTCATGGATTGGGACAACAGCCTTATCCTTCAAGGCAAGCCGGAAGAGAGGCCCGCTCCTGAGACAAGCGTTGACTACCGCGCATGGTCGGTTGAGTCCGGCTCCGCCACCATCGAAAAAACTACCCGTGCGGACGCGTCTTTGAATGTCGTCATCGCCGAACTCACCACAGCGAGACTCTTCGGCGCCAGAAATGACATCCACCAGCCACGGCTCAACGTCACCAACAGGGAGTCCGGCAAAGACGTCCTCTCCGTTCCTTTGATTGACTTCGCCCTTCTCGTCAAGGGTAAATACAACGAGGCGATGGAAGATCAAGAATATCTTGACCGCCAGGATGACTACAACATGGTTTTCTTCCTTGACGACCAGGACAGATGGATCAATACTTTCATCTACATCAACTCATGGAAGGTTGTCCTTCAGAATGAGGATCTTTAGAGGAGGTTTTATGGTGACGATGAAAAGGGGAACCGGACATATTCTTGCGCTTCTTGCGTCATTCATCTTTGCCTTCATGTCATGCAGCGATGAAAGCTGCATCATAAGGAGGGAGACCGGTGAGGCGGTGCAGGTGACTTTCAGGATCGCTGCCGGAGGAAAGTCAGCATTGACCCGCGCGATCACAGAAGACGAAGTTCCTGGATCCGGCTATGAGAACTACATTGATGTGAACAAGGACAGCCTTCACATAATGTTCTTCAGCAATGGCGAGAAAGACGAGGAAAGTAAGTTCGTAGAGGTGTTTACTCCTGAGTCCGTCATTCCCGTTGATGACAGTGAATATCCCCAATTGTGGGAATTGAGAGGTCCAATTGTGGATCCTCCGGTCAAAGGGTTCAAGATTGTCGTTCTTGCCAACTGCTCTGTCAATGATCTTCAACTGGAACCCGGTGTGACAACCATCCGTGATCTTTGCATTAATGCCGGCAAGTCTTTCCCTTTGTCCATTGACGGCAGTGGCAAAAAGGTCACCCAATTGCCCCAAAAAGTGAATATCCCTATGTACGGGGTAAAGACCATCGGCAGCCTCGATCTCAAGCCAAACCTCAATAATGACCTCGGGGTAATCGACCTTCTGCGCTCGGTGGCCAAAATTGTGGTTCGTGCAGAAGATGCGGTCACTTCGATAGCGGAACTTGAATCTGTCACACTTGCAAGGTTCAACAGGCGGATCGCATGCGCTCCACTTGATATGTATGACGTTACCAAAAACCTGAATTGGGACTCCGATGTCCACCTTTACGGAGATTTAATAGGGAACAACGGCAACGTCTCTAACGACACAGGCTCCGAAGCGGAGAACCTCTCGTTCATTCCCTCCGAAGATAAAAAAGTGTGGACAGCCTATGTTCCCGAGTACCGCAATGTTGACTGTCAGACCAATGAGGATGGCAAAAAGAAGATCGAACGTGACGATGCCACGTTTATAGTAGTAAAGTTCAAGGATGTAGGCAAGGCTTACAAATTGTACTTCCATGACTACGAATGTGTTGAAGGCCAAGAAGAGCCTTTCAACATTGTCCGCAATCACATCTATCAATATAATATAACGGAACTGGAAGGGGTTTATGATCTTAATGTCACCCTTGTGGCCAAGCCATGGGATGTCCGGACTTTTGAGATTGATTACTCAAACACAGTCGGTGTGGCTGATGACGGCAAGATCAGGTGGGAAGACACGAACCATACTTTGCTGGAAGGACACAAGGTGGTCGCGTCCAATGCTGGCAACCTACAGTGCACCTTCAAGATCAGCAGCCCTGTCGGAGCGGAATGGCATGCTGTTCTGGAATTGACGAGCGGTGATCCGGATCATTTCAGGTTCGTCGATGGGACCGGCAATAAGAGCGGCAGCCTGAGCGGAATAGTGGACGGCAAACCTGTCACCCTGACAATCGCACAGTCACCTGAGGGTGTCGGCACTGCGAGGCTGGTCATCTACGCCCGCTACGGCAACGTCAATTTCGAGACATCCAGTGTACTGGGCGGACCATATATTTTAATCAAGGATTAGGCTATGACAAAAAGAGTACTATCAGCCTGCATTCTGGCGGTGTCCACGTTGTTTTCTTGCTCCGAGCACGAGTTTGAAACCGTTGTGGCTGAGGAGAAGGTGGTGACCATCTGTCTTGATCCCGGCACTTTGGCCACGACAAGAGCTAAGGCCTACGGTGAGGACAAGTTCAATGAAAACGTGATCAAGAACGTCAAGTTGTTTTTTTACAAATTTGGAAAAAACAAAACCAGCGAGGCCACCTATGTCTATCCTGAAGAAGGTTATTTGCAGGTCACCGGAAATGAGGCGGCTGTTGAAGACAAAGCTGATGGAACTCCTCCGACCACTGGCAAGGTGACAGTTAAACTTACAGTTGATGATTTATGGAATATTTTCGATAACACAGGTTCCAGTAATTGTTGGGTATATGCGCTTGTTAATATTGAAGATGTCGTGAGTGAGGACGAATTCAAAAAGTCAACCTCGCTGGATTCCTTGAAGAAAATATCCATAAAAGCGGACTTCGGACCGGACGCGTCCGGCAATGCTGTGCCTCAGGATTCTTTTGTCATGGACGGGGAAGCGGAACTTCCATGGGACTATAGCTGGAATTTTAACTGTACTGTTCCTATTAGCCGCGCAGCCTCAAAGATCACGCTCAATGTCACGAAAATTGATAAGGTTGACAATTGGGAGCCGCTGCCTGACCAAATGAAAGTAGCCTACATGAACGGCATCAATGCCGGCTATGTCAATGGGACTATGGACAAAGCCTCAAGGCAGGGCAACGACAATGAATATCTTTACAAGTCCACGGCCCAAGCGCTCACCGGAGATGCGGCCACAGGTTGGACACACGAGATTCCGTTCTATTCCTACTACAACCTATGGAGAGATCCGGACAATTCATCGAATCCTGATTGCGGAGAGGCTCCTTACCTGCTTCTCTCGCTTCCGTGGAAGAACGACGCGGATCGTCACTTTACATGTTGGTACGCAGTGCCATTCAACACATTGGAAGGACACCTTGACCGCAACACATGGTACAAGATCAATCTTTCTGTGAATATCCTCGGAAGCGGAGATCCTGACAAACCGACGGTCCTCACTCCGTCCTACATGATTCTTCCTTGGGGCAACGAGGTCGAGACCAACGCCAACCTCATGCGTTACCGCTACCTGATGGTCGATCAGAACTACTACGAGATGCACAACGTCAACTCGCTTACGATTCCGTTCATCTCAAGCCATGAGGTTGAGGCTGTTGATTATTCTTTGACTTACACTAAGTTAAAGCCGAGTTCCGGTTCATACAAACCGGAAGAGAATGTGTCGGTGGCTGCTTCTAAATACTCTGTTAGTATTAATAAGGATAACAACGCCCTTGTTTTCAAACACGATTTGATCAACGACTACAATTCTGATTACGATGTGTCAGCTTACACATTGAAAGTTACTATCCGACATAAGGATGACTCGAATTATTATGAGACCCTTACCGTGGTTCAGTATCCTGCGCTGTATGTCAGGGCGGAGTTGAATTCGGATTGTACTGGGGATCCGGAAAAAGGTACAGATGGTAATAATAACGAGAATGGATTCGTTTATGTTAATGGAGGCTCTTCTTATTGGGGTGGAGTGTCAATAGGTGGAAATAAAGACCCCTATATGTATGTTGTTTCCATAAGTTCTCTTCCAACTAACTCTGACTATTGCATCGGCGATCCCCGTTCCGAGAAGAGTTCTAGGCCTTCATTGGTCTGGGGTGAATCATGGAAGTCAGCAATAACTATGGATGGCTTAAGCGAACGAAAATTGACGTATTATTATCCTGCAGATGAAGACGGAACGAGAGTGAATAATATGATTGCTCCGTCTTTCAGAATTGCCTCTTCCTACGGAGTGACTAATACCTTAAAATATAATGATGCTAAAAAACGTTGTGCATCGTATCAGGAAGATGGCTATCCTGCCGGGCGTTGGAGATTGCCTACTCCGGCAGAAATAAAGTACATGGCTATGTTGGCTCGTGACGGAAAAATCCCGATTCTTCTATCGCTGTTGGATGAGGATGATGGGTATACATATTATTGGGGTGCGGATAGCAAGGCTTATTCTCCAGATGGCCCTAATCCTGGGAACACTGAATATGACTACTGGTCGCAAGCTTATAAGAATTATGTCCGTTGCGTCTACGATGAATGGTACTGGACTGACAAATGCGATAAGAAAACCTTCACGTGGGGCGACAAACAGAGAAAACAATGAGAAAGATAACAGCATATTCATTGATAGCCATTTTGGCCGCACTGACCTTCGCTGGATGTTCAGACCAATTCACTCCGGCATCAGAGTCTGACGGTCATGGCCTGACATTCTCCATCACCGTGCCTGACGCGGGCGCAATCACAACGCGCTCCTTTTCGGCAGAAGCCATCACCTCCCTTCACGTCCTTGTCTTCGATGAGAATGGCTATTTCGTGGAGTGTCAGAAAGCTCAGCCGACCGAGCCTGTCTCTTTCGGCACCGACATGAACACCGAGTACAAGTTCAGTGTCAACCTTCAGGCCTCGCCCAACAAACGCATCCTTCATTTTGTGGCCAACTACGATTTCGAGAGCAATCCTGTCGAGTACGGTACAGAATATTCAGTGATCAGTCACCTCACGGTCGGGAACGGTCAGGAGGCCTATTGGCAGAGAGTCGTTCTTGAGGAAGGTATCTATGAAAAATTTGACGATATGCCGGAGAAGCTTTTCAAGATTCCTCTTGTGCGCAACTTCGCCAAAGTCGTTGTTGAATCCCAAATCGAGAACTTTGAGGTTCTTGGCTACGCCTTGTGGAATGTCCCAGACAAGGGAAGTGTGGCTCCGTGCGTACTTGCCAGTCAAGCTTTCGCGACTTATGCTAAACAAGATGGAGATCCAGGTGATAGCTATGGCAACAATACGTGGGTCTGTAGAGCCTACGATGAGCTTTCCGCCCATTATGCCGATGATTCAAAGTCTTCCGGCTACAAAGGTTACCTGCCTGAGAATGCTAAGATAGTCTCAACTGACGCGTCTTCTTTGACGTTTGACAATAATGCCAAGTACATGTACGAGCGTCCGTTCTCAGATGATGAGACCAACACGGCTATTATCGTCAAAGGGAAATATAATGAGAAGATTTCCTTTTATAAGATAGATTTGGTCATGCCTCCTGAGCAGGGTGTGTCTGAACACTACAATATTCTTAGAAATTACACCTTCAAGGCCAAAGTTGTCGGTTGCTCGGCTGATGGTTACCAGAACGCGCAAGAGGCGGCCATGAACCCTGCCTCCAACAATTTCATGGCATCTGTTGTGACTCAGGATGTGATCAACATCTCTGATGGAACAGCAAGGCTTTTCGTGACCTACACCGACACCACCATAGTGTCTAGTGATCCGTTCGTTTTCAGGTACAAGTACTATCCGGATTTCAAATCGAATCCAAATGATGTGGAAAATAAAGCCTTGAGTTTCTACGATTTGACCCGGCGTGAGGCTTTGACCCGCGATGACTATAACAAGGAATATGTTGAACTAGGCTCTCCATACTTCGTAATGACGAAGTACAATGTGATTGAAGAAGTTACCACTGGTCCGTGGGCCGGATGGCACCAGACCACTATCACGCCTGACACCCCGACTGACGAAGAACGTTCGGAGTCCGTGATCATCTATCAGATGACAGATGACAACAATCAGGTCAAGATTGCCCGTACAGTCACTTTCAGACTTCGGAAGCCTTTCACAATGATTCCGGAGTGTGAGCCCGCCAAAGTTTCGACCGGTGTCGGCCGGAAGGTGAAGGTGAACATCAAGATTCCAAGCGGCCTCAGGGAGTCTCTTTTCCCGCTGGAGTTTAAGATAGAGGCAGTGAACAACAGCCTTTCACCGGACAACTCCCTTACCGCAGACCAGTACCGTTCCGGCTACATGTCCACATGGTACGGTAAGTCAATCATCCCCGGTAACGGTAAACAATCCTATGGCTTCACCAAGACCTTGTCCTACAATGAGTATCTAAGCATGGACTTGACCGATGACAACAGCTACAGGATCGTGCCGTGCGCGTTCGTGACCACCAAGTCCAACTCCGCCACCGAGATCTGGATCCAGAACAAGTACTTCTACTTCGGCGAAGGCCAGTCCACCGCTCAATTCAATAACTAAGAGAGTCTCTCGTTTTATGACCAGGGTTGTGCCTTGGAACACGGTGATTTATCCTTAGGAACTAATGTTGGATATTCTCCGCTATCGGAACAGCCGGTCGATGTCTTTGACGGTGTGGGGGAGGGCGAAGACCACGACGCGGTCGTAGGGTTCTATGCGGGTCGAACCGATGGCGATGTAGGATTCACTGCCGCGTATAAGGCCACCGATCACAGCGTCTTTCGGGAACGAAATGTCCTTTAGAGTGCCTTTGGTTATGGCGCTGCCGGGGGCTACTGTATACTCAAGAACCTCCGCGTCAGTGCCGCTCATGTACTTGACCAGACGGGCCTTGCCACTGAGGGTGAACTTGAAAAGGCGGCCGGCTGTGATGAGCTTCTTGTTGATGACAGAGTCTACGCCCATCTCCTCGGCGAGGTGGATGTACTCGATGTTCTCGACCTCGGCGATGGTGCGGTCAACCCCGAACTTCTTCGCCACGACGCAGGCCAGGACATTGGCCTCGTCATTGCCGGTCAGAGCCAGGAAGGCATCGTAGTCCTTGATCCCTTCCTCAAGCAGCAGGTCAGAGTTCCTGCCGTCTCCGATGACCACTATGACATTGTCCGGAAGCCTTTCTGACAGAATCATGCCGCGCTCTTTGTCCCGTTCAAGAATCTTCACGGAACTGATTTTCTGGCTGAGTCTGGCGGCCACCAGTTCGGCGATGGCGGAACCGCCGAGAATCATCACCTTGTCGATCTCTATGTTGCTCTTGCCGAGGAACTTCATCAGGAATGCCATACCATCCCGGGTGGCTATGATGAAGACCAGGTCATTGAACATGAACTTGGTGTCGTACTTAGGCATGATCGTCTTGCCGCCACGTGAGATGGCGATCACGCGGAACTGCAACTCATCGCTGGTGGCTATGGCGGCGAACTCGGCGAGTTTCATGTCAAGAAGAGGGGAGTCCTCCTCCAGTTTGAACACCTCGACCTGAAGCTTTCCACGGGCGAAGTCCATTGATTCGGTCGATGACGAATGCTTTAGGAGATCGAATATCTCGTCGGCGGCGAGTCTCTCGGGGTAGAACATCAGCTCGATACCCATCTGCTTGAACAGCAGCTTGTTCTCGGCTGACAGAAAATCATTGTCATCAATTCTGGCGGTAACTTTCTTCGCTCCGAGGTTCTTGGCCAGAAGAGCGCTCACAAGATTCACTTCCTGCGGCACGAAAGGCACTACGGAAATGAACAGGTCGGCGTTCTGCACATCGGCCTCACGCATCACCCCCAATGATGATGGCGATCCCTCGATGGCTATCACGTCGGCTATGGCGCTGATGTTGGCGAGCCTCTGCTGATCATCGTCAATGACGGTTATGTCATTGGCCTCCAGACTCAGCATCTTGGCCAGATGCGAACCGACCTCTCCGGCTCCCTGAATGACGATTTTCATGCTGTCAAAATTTTACAAAAACTTCCTTAAATATTCAAAAATCCCGTTGCCTTTCAGCATCGCGAGCGGGACGATCCACTCCGGAAAAAGTGCCGGAACATCAATCCGGCGGTGAGTGCCGGCATATTCCTGAATCTCCTTGATGTCAGGTTTGACCTCAAGTTCCCTGAATTCCTTGTGAGCCTCCCAAACCGCCTTGAAGCAGTCTTTCTTCCCGGCCAGCAGGTAGACCAACGCGGAACACCCGTCCAGGCATTTTCTAATGAATATGGTGCCTCGGGCGCGCCTGCAAGCCTTGACGGCAGCCTTTTCCGGAGTTAGTTCCCTGATTTCCTGCAATGAATATGTCTTCGCGAGGTTGTTCTGGAGCATCAGGAGATTGTTCCTGTAGTTCAGTTTCAACTTCCATGGGGAGTCGTTCGGCAGGGTGCCGCCTCCAAGATGCCATACAACCGACTGAGGCACAACGAATATGCTCTTCCCCTCCAACTGAAGCCGCCAGCAGAGATCGATCTCCTCCATATGGGCGAAGAATCTGTCGTCCAACCCGCCCATCCTTGAATATTCCGTCTTGCGCACCATCAGGCACGCTCCTGTGGCCCAGAAGACTTTGGCGGGGGAGTCATACTGTCCGGAGTCTTTCTCCACCCTTTTGAGAACCCTTCCGCGGCAGAACGGGTAGCCGAAACGGTCCAGAAGGCCGCCGGCCGCACCGGCATATTCAAAGCTGTCCTTGTCGTACCATGAATGGAGTTTCGGGGCGCATGCGGCGCACTCGGGATGGCTGTCCATCCAATCCGTGAGCGGCCTAAGCCAGTCCTTAGGGACTTCGATGTCTGAGTTGATCAGGACAAAATATTCAAGATCTTCGGCTTCCGGCAGCGAGCAGAGCGCCTTGAAGGCTCTGTTGTAGCCGCCGGTGAAGCCGTAGTTCCTGTCAAGGCGGATCTGTCTTACCGACGGGAACTTCCCGGACAGCATCTCCATCGATCCGTCCGTGGAGGCACTGTCTGCGACGATGATCTCCGCTCCGTCTGTGGCCGAAGCCAGCAGACCGGGCAGGAAACGCTCAAGATATTCCTTTGTGTTCCAGTTCAGTATGACAACCGCCGTGCGCATATTCCTTGATTATTCTTTGTTGCAGTCGCCGTTGCCGTGGCAGCATCCGCCGTCTTTCTTGCCTTCTGAGTGGCAGCACTCGCCATCCTTGTGACCCTCGCCGTTGCAGCCACAATCGTCTTTGTGGCAATGGCACTCGTGCTCTTCCTGTGGGAGGAACTCTCCGTGAAGGCCTTCCTTGAGTTCCTTCTCGGTTGCTTCACGAACGTCGACAACCTTTCCGGTGAAGTTGAGGGTCTTGCCGGCCATAGGATGGTTGAAGTCCATCACTACGGTGTCAGGCTTAACCTCGTGCACTGTTCCCTGGACAACCTGCCCGGTGTTGCTGAGCATCGGAATCACCTGACCAACAACGAGAAGGTCTTCGCGTACCTTACCATCGATCTCGAAAGCGGCCTTGGGCAGCTCGAAAAGTCTGCTCTCGTCGAATGTGCCGTAGCCTTCCTCAGGGGTGAGGGTAAAGGCGAACTCGTCGCCAGGCTCTTTGCCTTCCACCTCGCTCTCGAATTTAGGGAGAAGCATATGTGTGCCGTGGATGTAGTCAAGCGGACGCTCTTCTGTCGCCTTGTCGGCGAGTTTTCCGTCCACCGTCAGTTCGTAGGTCAGCTTGACCACATTGTTTTTCTGTACTTTCATAATGATGATTTATTGTTAAAATGTTTATTTTCTGTTTGTTATGGCTTTGTGCGGGCTTGGTGTCACGCGCTGAAGTCCACATTTCCGAACGCTAAGGTAGGAATAAGTTTTGACTTACAGAACCTTGCGTCGTTCCCTGAGGCCAGAAGATTGTTCCAAAGAGTGAGGAGATTGCCTGTGATGAGCATCTCTCTTACCGGATGCGCTATCTTTCCGTCCTTGAAAAGGAAGCCTTCCACACCGAACGAGAAGTCTCCGGTGGCGGAGTTGCTGTTGCCGCCGTTGAAGCCGGTCACGAGGATGCCGTCGCCTACAAGCCGCATCAGTTCGGCTTTGCCGCAGGTCGCTTCGACAGGCTCAGCGACCGGGCAGGTGACCGACGGTGCGACGCAAGGCAAAAGCACAGGCCTAGTAGCGTCCTCAATAGTCGGCTCGACCCCCATCTTCCGCGACATGTAAGTGTTCACGAAATACTCCTTGACCACACCTTTCTCGATGATAGGTGTCTCGGCTGTCGCAACCCCCTCTGAATCAAACAACCTCGACCCAGTCTCCCCGACGCTGACAGGCTTGTCCCAAATATTCAGCCACTCCGGGAACACCTTCTTTCCCAGCGAATCCAGCATGAATGAATTTTTCTGCTGCAATGAATATCCTCCCAGAGCGTTCAGAACAGGCGTGACCAGTCTCGACGCCACCTCGCTGTCAATCACCATGTTGTATTTCCCGCTCTCGACCTTGACCGGCCCTATCTGCGACATCGCCCTCCTGAAAGCGGTCTCGCCGCAATCCTGGATATTCAAATCCTTGAGCATCGGTGTGGCGTCCCACCAGTAACTGCTGTACCGGTCGCCGGCCGCATCCTGAACCGTCACCTCGACCCCATATTCAAAGGAAGTCTCGGTGTGGCGGCAGCGCAGCCCGTTGGAATCAATCACCAGCGTGTCAAAGATGGAGTCTGAATATTCCCCCTCTTCCGAGATGAGTCCGTCGCCGCAGTGCTTTTTGAACATGCTTGCGTCGATGGCCATTTTCAGCCTTTCGTCGGACGTCAGGGCCGGATAATTCTCGTCATACAGCCCGAGTTCCTTGCCTGTCACAGCGTTTTTCGCCGTCCTGGACGGATCCGGCAGGTCTCTGCACGGGTCTTCCGCCAGCATCCTGACTGTGGCTATCGCTTTCTTCAGGAAATCGTCCAGCTCGCTTTCAATCAGTCTGTTGGTGGAGAAACTTCCGAACTTTCCGTCTACAAACAGGCAGACGCTTATCGATCTGTCTAGGCAATGATTCACCTTGTCTAACTCCCCGTTGAGAGTTCCGAACAGTTCCATAAGGCTTTTGTTCAGAGTGATGCGGACCTTGTCCGCCCCAAGGCTGAGAGCCTTTTGAAGGCAGACGTCCGCGACCTTGATCTCCTGCTCCGTAAGCATTCCGTTGATCTCTTCCATTCTATTCTCCTCCGACCGTCAGTTTGTTTATCAGTACCGTAGGGATTCCGCAAGACACCGGACAGCTCTGTCCCTTGCCGCAGGTCCATGCCCCGTTGTCGATTTTCAGGTCATTGCCTACGGCCACAATGTCAGCCAGAGCCTGCGGCCCGTTGCCGATGATGTTGATGTCTTTCACTGGCTGGGTAAGCCTTCCGTTCTCGATCAGGAACCCGCTCTTGACGAAGAACGTGAAATCTCCCTCTCCGATCTGGACCTCACCGTTGCTGAACTGGTCCACGTATATTCCTTTTTTCACAGATGCGATGATGCTGTCCTTGTCTGCCTTTCCGCTTTCCATGTAGGTGGCTCTCATTCTCGGGATAGGGGCGTAGCGGAACGATTCCCTCCGTCCGTTGCCGGTAGGGGAGACCCCGTAGAACCCTGCGCTTATCCGGTCGTGCAGGTAAGAAGTCAGGACACCGTCCTTAACCATATATGTTTTCTGTCCTTGAACGCCCTCGTCATCGAAATTGATCGCACCCCTGTTGAACGGAATCGTCCCGTCATCCACAATAGAAATGTTCCCGTCACAGATTTTCTGTCCCATTTTCTCAGAGAAGACCGACTGTCCCTTCCTGTTGAAATCAGCCTCGAAAGCGTGCCCCATGGCCTCGTGAAGCAATATTCCCGAAGCTCCTGCCCCCATCACTACCGGCATCTGTCCGCCTTTAGGACGCTTCGCCGCGAATCTGTCATCAATTCCGGAGACTATGCTGTCGGCCATCCCGTCCAGAAGCGATTCGGTCAGCATCTCTGTTCCCGCGCGGTAGGACCTTGATGTGTTCTTGTTCTCGATTTTTCCGTTTTGGCTGAAAACGACCGACGCCGAAAGGGTTCCCATCGGCCTTGTCTCGCATGCCAGTTCTCCCAAGGAGTTGAACATCAAGATGTCGCTGACCTGTCCGGAGAACGACACGATGATCTTGACTATTCTTGAATCCTTCGCCGCGATCTTTGTCTCCAGCATCTCCAGCCAAGGAACAAGCCGCGTCGCGTCGGAGGATCTCCAGTCGGATTCGTAGGGATATCTATCCTTCGGAGTCGCGATAGACTTGCAATGAACCACTTCCACGCTCCCGGTAACTCCTTCCGCAATCTTTGACGCCGCCAGAGCCGCCTCCGCCATCGAGCGTGGATCCGTGCTTTCAGAGTAGGCATAGCCGGTCTTGTCACCTTTGAGGACTCTGATTCCGACGCCATAGTCGATGTGGAATCCACCTGACGAGACGATTCCGTCCCTCAGCAGCAGATCATTGTAGGAAGTGTTCTCGAAGAACAGGTCGCAATAACTCCCGCCTCCTTTCAGACCGTCTGCCGCAAGCCTTCCCAACTGAGCCTCGCTGACTTGAAACAGATTGAGATAGAAATTTTTATCCTTGTACATTCTTTGCTTTCCTTTTTTCTTCTTCCAGATGTTTTTCGTATTCAGCGTTGATCGCCTGGATCTTGCTGAACTTCTCCGGCTCCCGGATGATCTTCCCGTCCTCCGACGCCTCCGCGACGATCGAGAAGGGCACCGTCGAGTTGTCAAGCAGGAGCCATCTGTCACAGAGCGGCATAAAATCTCTGAACAGGTAGTGAAGCCCGACGTTGTAGCGCCGCCTGATTGTCTCTTCCTTGATGTTGTGCCCTCCGGCCGCCACCCTGGCCGCCACCCTGGAGACTGCCAGGTCCGGTGAGTTGAGCCAGAAGTAAAGAATCGTCACATAGTAGCCTGCCTCTTTGGCCTCTTTTATCACTTTCAGCAGGAACCGTGTGGCAAGCGTGGTTTCTATGCAGAAATCAGCCTTCTTTTGGAGAAGAAACCTCATTTTCATCAGCATGTACCGGCTGGCCGCCACATAGACGCTTTCCGGATGGAACGGCGATAGGCTTTTCGCGAACTCGTCGGAGTTCACGAACTCGCTGCATTCCAGCATTCCGGGCAGAAGCGCATAAGATGCGGTAGTCTTCCCGGAACCGTTGCAACCGGCTATGATGAAAAGTCTTGGCATATTTCCCTTTCCTGCTGGCGGACAATCATTGACGAATATAGCAGACTGTCAGCCATATTTACTATTATACGAATATATTCGTTATTTTGTTTTGATCGGCTTAGGATGTGTGACACCGTAGCCGAAAAGGGAGAAGTCTCCCTTGCAAGGATCACCCGGGAATATGTCCGCGAAGCAGCCGGTGATTTCCTTCACCGTGGTGATGTCTTTCTGCTTCCTGGCCGTAAGGCCAAGGGCTGTCGCCTCGTCATGGACGTGCACGTCCAGAGGGATTAGAAGGTCGGCGGGATCAGTGTCCTTCCATATTCCCAGATCCACCTTGCCGTCGTTTCTGACCATCCAGCGCCTCATCATGTTGATCTTTTTGTTGGGAGCCTTCAGGTCTGTCTTTTGGCCGTAGATTTCGGTTCTGAACTCGTCTTGTGACAGGGATTCGAGCGAAGTCCTTGATTCGTAGGCCTTTTTGAGACGCGAGCATATTCCCGCGACTTCGCTCCATTTGACTGTGCGGTGGATGCTGGTGTCGTCGTCGCGCCACTTGCCCCTCATCACATATTCATAAGGCTTCCAGTCCATTTCGTCAAACAGTCTGCCACAGTCCCGGATGATCATCGCCCTGCGCCCCCAGGCGAAGTGGGCAGCGAAGACAGCCGCGATCTCCACATCCGCCAAGGAGCGTTTCCCGGCCTTGAAACGCTGTGCGAACAAGGTCGGGAAAGCTATCGGATCTTCCTGAAAGTACTGAGGGTTGTTGTAGGTCTCAGTCCACAGGATCAATGTTTGTCTTGTCTCTTCGGTCATTTACTTGGTCACCTTCTCAAGCCACTTGACCATTCCGAGCATCACGCCCATGGCCACAAGGCACATGCAGAGGAACACGCTCCAGCAAGCCCACAGAGGCATCTTGTTGTACATCAGAGGTCCGATCCACAAGAAGAGGTTTCCGACCGCTGTTGCGCCGAGCCAGAGTCCCTGGCAAAGTCCGAGCAGATGCTTCGGTGCCACCTTGGACACGAAAGAGAGTCCGAGAGGGGAGATGAAGAGCTCGGCCACTGTGAGGAAGAAATATGTGGCGATCAGCACCCAAGGTCCAGCCTTCATGGTTGCCTGCTGAGCCACGTCCATCCCTCTGAAATCAGTTGCTGACGGGTAACCCATAGCACCTGAGAATATCGCAAGGAACAGATATGCCGTGGCGGCGATGCCCATTCCGTAGGCAATCTTGCGAGGGGTCGAGATCTGCTTGCCTCTCTTGCCGAGGGCTCCGAAGATCCACATGATGACAGGAGTCAGCACGATCACGAAGAACGGATTGACTGCCTGCCAGATTTCCGGAGCGATCTTGTCGGTGTTGACGAAGTCACGAGCGAAGAGCGAGAGGGACTGTCCGTTCTGGTGGAATGCGAGCCAGAAGAAAATCACCACGCCGAGAACAGCGAACAGGGCGTACATCCTCTGCTTGATCTCCTTTGCCATGGTGGCTTTCTCCTCGGCGGTGTAGCCGGTGGAGGCGGAAGCCTCTTTCTTGGCAGGGGTAGGGAATTTCTTCTTGTTTACCATGAATATCACCAAAGAGATCATCATGGCCACAACGGAGGCGATGAACGAGTAATGGATTCCGGCGTTGAACACGTCCAGATAACTTGTGCAGAAGTTGCCGATGGCCTCTCCGCCCTCTGACAGGCTCTGAAGGACTGCCGGATCAGTGATAGACTTTGTCGCCTCGGCCATGAAGTTGTCTGACTGTGTGCCCGAGGTGATGTACTCGTGGCAGAGCCTTGGCAGCTGCGAGTTGTAGACGAATCCGTTGACCTTCAGCCACCAGCTTCTCAGAAGAGGAGCCACGAACGGAGCCACGAGACCGCCGATGTTGATGAACACGTAGAAAATCTGGAATCCGGAGTCGCGCTTTCCCTGGGCCTCCTTGAGAGCCTCAGGTCCCTGCTTGGCGGCCTCGGCCTCGAAGTTGTCGTACATCTGTCCGACGATAGCCTGGAGGTTGCCCTTGAAGAGACCGTTGCCGAACGCGATCAGGAAGAGCGCGAAGCATGTAAGAGGCAGGAGCCAGGACTTGTTCTCAGGAGTCGCGAGGATCGGAACGGAGAGAACTACATAGCCAAGGGCCATGATGATGAGACCTTTCTGGATAGTCCCCTTGTAGTTCTGGGTGCGGTCGGCGATGATGCCTCCCACAAGGCTGAGAATGTATATTCCCGCATAGAAGAATGAATAAATAAGCCCCCCTGTCTCGTCGCTCAGCCCGAACTTCGAGCAAAGGAAGAGTGTGAGAACCGCATTCATGATGTAGTACCCGAAGCGCTCGCCCATGTTGCTCAGCGCCGCTGAAATCAGTCCTTTAGGATGTCCTTTCATACACTGTTGTTTTCTTGTGATGTTGATGTGTTATAATTATTTCTAGCATAACAAGTCACTAATATACGAAAAACTCCCAAACCCACCAAATTTATCGCATCGGCGTCCTTTGGGCGTCCTTTGCGCCCTTCGGGCAGAGGTGATCGTAAAATATGGGACGTGCCAAAACAAATTCCACTTCAGAATTTTGCACGGTAGACCAAAATTCTGAAGTGGAATTTGTTTTGGCTGCTTCAATTACGAAGAGTTTTTTTCTTCGTATGAGTGGCATTGTGACATGCTTCGGTGAACGCGCGGTTACTGCTTTACGAAGAGGGATGCGAAGCCGAACATTTCAGAGCTGAAAGCGCTGTCATCCCACCAGTTCTCTCCGAATGGTGGTTTGTCGTAGTCGCGGAACTCAGTGACAAGCTTGCCGTCGAGTATTGTGAACACGATGACGGACTCACCGATAACTTCTTTGTCCTTGCTGAACGCCCGGTTGGCCGCAGAGAGTTTGTAGTACATGTTTGTATGTGTACCATAACTGTCATCCTCATCAGCCTCCATGAACATATTGCTTTCTGTGGCTGTGTTCTTTCCGATTATTGTACCTTTCGCTATCAGGTTCTTTGGCTCGGTCGGGGTAACTGTCGC
>DCCQ01000076.1:36854-80496 GCA_002314195.1 Bacteroidales bacterium UBA1077
TCCTTGGAAAAGGTCAGGGTGAATCCTTCGTTCTTCAGAGGAAGAAGTTCCGGAGCATCTTCCATTTCTTCGAAGAAATAGTCCACCTCATCCTTGGCGAACACTTTGCTGAATGTCCATGTGCCCAGGATCGCATCCGGGACTTTTACGGAATAGAGCGTGTACTCCGCGCTCTCGTTGTCGCCAGGGATGAACCTTACGGCCTCGTCTGTGTCAACGGTCATGCCGATCTTGTCTCCGTCCTTGAAGCCATCTTTGAGTGAGAACTTGAATGTGGCCGTGGACTTGCCGGCTTTGAGGACGGCGTGAGGGCCAGGAGTTTTGTCAACGGCTTTTGTCTCGGAATCAAAGACAACGTATTGGGAGGCGTCACCGGTAATCTTAAGGGGAATGATCACGTCGTCGCCAAGAGAGAGTTTGTCTCCGGAAGTGACCCCGGTCACATTGATGTTGGCGACGTAGGAACCGAGGACATCAGCCTTGGCTGACTGGAATGAATATACAAGCGTCTCCTCAGGATCGGGAGTCACAATCGTCACGAATTTGGTCCCGAGGCTGTAGCCGGACGGACACTCGATGCCAAGGTTGAGCGGACTGGCATCGGTAAGGTTCAGGTTCTTCACGCTGAACGTTCCGGTGGTCTCTCCGGCCTTGATTGTCACTGGATTGCCGGTAATCTCGAAATCGGTTCCCGCCGTCGCTCCGGCTGTTGTGATCTGCACGGTGACATTCTCTGTCGCAGGTTCGCTGATGACAACATTGACATCCACGCTTCGCTTGGCGTAGACAGTGTAGAGACTCTTCTCGAACTCAACCGTCGGTTTGTCATCCTTCTCGCAGGATGAGATCGTCACGGCCGTTGCGGCCGCCGCTACAAATGTCAGAAATCTTCTAAACATACAGCAAATAATTAATGAAAATACTATAATACACTACTGCTTTTGTCGCATTTTGAGCTGATTTGCTTTCAAATGTTTATTTCACTTGTCGCCGCCCGCCTTGATGGCTGCCTCATACTCTGCTTTGATAGCCTTCACTTCCTCTCTCTCCGCCGCTGTAGGAATCTCTCCTTTCGGTTTGATATAGCTTTTTGAAGCATCGGAAGTCTTTGGCGGAAGTTCGTTGTAGGAGCATCCACAAAGGGTTGTGCCGACAAAAACGGCGACTAATATAGCAATTATATTCCTTTTTGTTCTCATTTTGCTTAAAAAATGTAAGTTTGACTAATAAACATACCCAGGATTCTGCTCCAAACTTGGGTTCAGATCCACGTCTGATTTCGAGATCGGAGAGGTGTAGAGGTACTCTTTCGTGGTGTATTTCAAGCCGTTGCTGATCACCCACCATTCCGGACAGCCATTGCGCTTGAGTTCATACCATCGGTCTCCTTCCATGTAGAGTTCCTTGCGCCTTTCATCGAAAATGGCCTGAAGCAGGGGAGTGATGGCCTTGCCTTGGCAATCCACGATGATTCTTTCCCCGTCCCGTACTTCCGGAAGTGTGGCCATTGTCAGGTCGGAGACGTTCTTGATTCTGTTCCTGCGCAGCTCGTTCAGCCATTTGATGGCGGAGGCGTTGTCACCTTTGTGGTAATATGCCTCCGAGAGCATCAGCACGATCTCGGATAGGCGCACCTTGCATTCCGGAGTCTTGACATTCATCCTTTTGCTGTTGAAACTGGCCGCATAGCGAACATCACCCTCGGGCTTATCGCCGAACAATCTGATGAGTCCGGCGCTTGCGGGTCTGGAGGCCAGATAGCTTTTCGTGTAGCTGAAGTACCAGTCCAGTTCGCTGGAGTTGTTGATGTGCGAGCGGACAAGCACCTCTCCCTTCGCGTCATACTGTGCGTTGATCATGTCGGCATATTCAGAAATCGGGGTCAGTGATATTCCGCTGTGGGTGATGATGTCCTCGCAGAGCGAGATGACGCTGTCCCAGTTCTGGCACCAGAACTCAAGCTTCGCCTCGTAGGCCTTGATGATCCATTCCGTAAATATGTACTTGGGGTCAGTTGGGTTCAACGCGAGCGCGGCTTCGAACTGGGCTTTCGTGTAGTCGTAGGTCTGGCGGATCGTGCCGCGCGCGGGTTTGTCGTTGATGTTGAACCTGTCCACGATCGGTATTCCCGGCAGTTCTCCGGCCTTGGAGTCCGACCACGGCTGACAGAACTCCCGCAGCAGGTTGTAATAGACGATTCCTTTCATTGAATATGCCGCCGAAAGGGCACCGCGCGCAATGTCGGAGGTCCGGTCTTTCATGTTCTCTATCACTATGTTGCAGTCACGTACAACCTCCCAGCTTTCCTCATAGACTCTTTGCCGGCTGTCAATCTCCTCTCCGGCGAAGAATGTCAGATTGGCGCTCGTGCGGAGATTCGCGTCAAGATTGTCGGCGCACCCCTCAAGATGCTTGATGGCGTCCATATTCCCGATGACATATTCATCACCGCCGCCTTCGATGTCGCGCAGGTGGTTGTGGATGATGGCGGTGAACTCTTCGTCTGTCTCCGGGATGACCTCTCCCTGCGGCTGGACGCTGAGATAGCCTTTGCAGCCGGCGGCACTCATCGCAAGCGCGAGAGCGGCGGCAGACTTGAACATACTCTTGAATATTTCCATATTACTCATTTCAAATCATTTAGAATTCGACATTGATGCCTCCGGACACGCTTCTTGTGGTCGGATAGGTCGCTCCCGGAATCTCCGGGTCCATTCCGTCGTACCCGGTGAACGTGAAGAAGTTGTTCATCGAAACATTGAAACTCAAGCCTCTCATCCTCAACTTTTTCACGGCCGCGGAAGGCAGCGAGTAGGTAAGGATTATCGACTTGATGCGGACGTAGGAGTTGTTCTTCAGATAAATCGCATCAACGATGCTGGCATCCATCGGGTTGTAGGATGAGAAGTTGTACTTGGCGTCGTAGTAGTCGTAGATGCGCGGGTATTTCACTCCGGTCGTGTGGCCAACGGTCCATCTGTTCGTCCTGTCCTTCTCCACGTTGAGGTGGTTGCCGTAAAGGTCGCTGAACTGAGACTGGACGGTCTCGGTGCTGACTCCGCTGTGGGAAGTGTTGCTGTAGCTGGCAGGGTAGCGCATCTTCTCGTAGGTCTTCGAGCCGAGCGAGAACATTCCGCTGACGCTCAGCTTCAATTGCTTCCACGAGGCGGATAGGTTGAATCCTCCGGTGTAAGGGGCGATTGTCGTGCCGAGGTAGTAGCGGTAGTTGTCCGGCTTGTTGAGGTCGGTGGCTGTCGCTATCTGCGCGTCCGGACGCAGCTTGAACTGGTAGAGACCGGTGTCGGAAGCTATCCCTGAATATTTCCCGCTGAAGATCGCCCCGGTAGGATAACCTTCCACGTAGCGGTCCTTGGATGTGATTCCGCTTGTGGAGACGGGGTTGTATTTCAGAACCTTGTTGTAGTTGTAGGCGAAGTTGACTGCGGCACTGACGGCCCAGTCCTTCTTCTGAAGAAGTTTGCCGTTCACCGTGACCTCCACGCCGTTGTTCATTATGTCGGCGGCGTTGAAATAGACGTAGGTGAATCCGGTCGTGCTCTGGACAGGGGAGGACGTGACCACATCCGTGCTGAGGCGATAGTAATATTCAGTGTTCACCGTCAGCCTGTCTTTCCAGAGGCCGAAGTCCAGCCCCACTTTAGCGTCACGTGTCTTCTCCCAGCCGAGATCCGGGTTCGGGGCCGACGGGATGGTGCCGAGGTTGAAGGTCTCGTCTCCGAAGTAGCGGTACTGCTGCTGGAGGTACTGCATCACAAGAAGATGCGATGTGCTTGTGTTCACGTCGCCCGTGAAACCGTAGGCGGCGCGCAGTGTGGCGTGGGACACCGCCGGAATATTCGTCATCCAGTTCTCCTCGCCCAGATGCCACGCCGCTCCCGCGCTCCAGGTCGGGTTGAACTGCCGGTTGCTTCCGAAGTTGGAGCTCCCGTCGGTCCTGAACGACGCGTTTAGCACGATCGTCTTGCCGAGGTAGTAGTCGGCCGAGGCGTAGAACGAAGCGTAGCGGGTCTTGCTGAAATATTCCCCGTTCAGTTTCTCGACTTCCCTCAACCATTCGTCCTGTGGACCGCTGATGCTTGGCAGCGAGGTGGTTCCGGTCTTGGGGTCGTAGTTGTAGCGCTTCGTGAATATTGTATTGGCGTCCGAGCCTCTCAACTCCGCTCCGGCCAGCACATTGACTGTGTGAAGCTCCCCGAAGGTCTTGTTGAAGGCGAAGTGACCGCGCGTGACATAGCTGTTCCTGTTGGTCCTGTTCTGGGATATGCTTCCGTAGAGGTTGGTCTGCGAACGGTCATCACTTCCAAGCCTGTCACGGAAGGCCGTGTAGGTGTCCTTGTCCACGATCTTGTCGGTGGAGTTGTTCGCGAATGAATATGACGCCAGCCCGACGAAATGCAGCGGCTCTGCGATCTTGAAATCGACCTGTGCCCTGAAAGTTCCGTTTGTGTTCTTTGTGGAACTGTAGTTGGAGTCCAGCTCACGGAGGAGGCTGAACCCGTTTTTCGGCATCACCTGCTCGACCCCACGGCCGTTGTTGTAGCCGAGTGTGAACCATGTGTTGTCTGCGGCGTAGGAACCGTCCTCGTTGTACGCCTTCTCGTACGGATTGGAGAAGTAGGCGTAGTAGAAAGGATCGACGCTTGAATATGGCATCCTGGATTCCTGCCTCGCCGCTTCCATTCCGATGTCGATGCGGATCCAGTCCACAGGCTTGAGAGTCATCTTGGAGTTGACGTTGTACCTTCTGTAACTGTTGTGGATCAGCATTCCATCCTCGTCATTGACACCGAGTGCAACGTAGTAGGTGTTCTTCTCCGAACCTCCGCTTAGGGAAAGATGGTGGCCCTGCGAGAATGCGTTCCTGAACAAAAGACCGTACCAGTCGGTGTCGTTGTTCCTCAGAGACGCTATGTACTCGTTCTGGGCGTTGACATCACCCTTGTACTTGGCGAAATCCCCGAGTCCAGCTCTGATCTGTCCGACTATTCCGACCACCGGATAGACTATCGTGTTGTCGGTCAGCGATTCCTCGTACTTGTCAGCGGAGAACTCATTCCAAAGTTCATCCTCCCAGGCCAGTTTCTCGGCGGAGTTCATCAGGTTCAGTGTCCTCTGCGGCTTGATTGACATCGTGAAAGTGTTGTTGTAGTTGATCCTCATCTTCCCGGCCTCGCCCTTCTTAGTGGTCACGACGATGACACCGTTAGCGGCTCTTGATCCGTAGATCGCCGCCGCGGCCGCGTCCTTCAGGATGGTGATGCTCTCGATGTCGTTGGGGTTGATGTTGCCGATGCCGTTCACGAATATGTCGTCGAAGCCTCCGGTGGCAAGTTGCTCGGAGCTGAGACTAGGGGAGTCACTCTGCATAGGCACTCCGTCCACCACCCAGAGCGGCTGGCTGGTCCCCGAGAGGTTGTTCGCTCCTCTGATCCGGATTCTGGACTGGGTTCCCGGCTGACCGGAAGTAGCCGAGACCGCCACACCTGCGACCTCACCCTGCATCAACGCATCTACTGACGAGACGGCCTTGGCCTCGAACTTGTCCGAATTGATTACAGCCACAGAACCGGTTATCCTCTTGACCGTGGTCTGTGCGTATCCGGTCACGACAACCTGATCCAGCTGCGTGCTTTCCCACTCCATCACGATGGAGATGTTCTCGGTTTTCCCTGGAACTATCTTGTAGACAACGTCTTTCATCCCGACCGAGGAAAACAGCACGGATTCTGTCCCTGCAGGAACCTTGAAACTGAACTTCCCGTCCAGATCGGTGGTAGTTCCCGAGGCTTTTTTCTGTACTGAGATGATTCCTGCTCCGATCACTGGTGCGCCGTCCGTGTCAGTCACCTTTCCGGTAAGCAGAATCCCTTGTGCAGCGGCCGTCATCTGCGTCAGCAAAAGCGCTGCGATCCAGACAAATCCGCATCTCCGAAGTTTGGATAGTAACTCGTTCATATCTTGTACTTTTAGCAAATCTTTTCCCGTCTTTCGCACCATTGTGCCCAGGACGTAAATCGCAAATGTACAAAATTGCGGATAAAATCGTAGCTCCTAACTTATAATCCAAGGGCTGATTTGTAGGACAGGACGGTAATGCGCAAGTTTTTATGTAAATTTGCATTGTGGAAATCACATATGACATGAAGAGTATCCTTTTCATCTGCCACGGGAATATCTGCAGAAGTCCGATGGCGGAATTCATAATGAAAGACATGGCACGGAAGGCCGGGGTGGCTTTGCGGGTCGGTTCGGCGGCTGTGTCTTACGAGGAGGAAGGGAATGACATCTACCCGCCGGCTAAACGGACGCTGCAGGCTCATGGAATTCCGTTCTCACGGCATTATGCCCACCGCATTTCAGATTCTGAGGCCTCTGAATATGACGTCATTGTCATCATGGATTCTTCAAATCAGCGTCTCTTGTCGCACATAATCAGTCCGCTTAACATGACCAAGGTCCACAAGATGATGGAATATGCCGGCAAGGCTTCTGACGTTTCCGACCCGTGGTACACAGGGGATTTCGAGAGAACCTACCGGGACATAACAGAAGGGTGCGAGGGACTGTTGGTGTCATTGAAGGACAGCGGGTACGATAAGAACTTATGAATATGCTGAATCAGAAACTTGTACTACAACATGTGGAGGATTTTACGATAATGTGAGGTGACAAATGATACGCACATTACTATTCATAGGAGGAGGAAGTTTCCTCGGGGGAATCGCAAGATATTTGGTGAAAACCGGTTGTGGCAAATTGTTCCCTGCCGCCACACTTCCGCTCGGTACGATGGTGGCCAATGTCGCCGGCTGTTTCCTGATCGGCCTGTTCTACGGTCTCGCCTCCCGACACGACGCAATGTCTCAGGACATGCTTACGTTCCTGACCGTCGGCTTCTGCGGCGGTTTCACCACATTATCGACATTCATGAACGAGAATATGTCCATGCTTCAGGGAGGAGAATTGTTCAGTTCGTTGTTTTATACAGTGCTGAGCTTGGTCCTCGGCTTGATGTTCCTGTACCTTGGCAGCCTCGCCTCAAGGATTTTCTGATGTAGGACAAAAAAACAGGCTGGCCAGAAACCTGACCAGCCATATTCGTGTATGACAGTAGTCGATTAGAGCTGAGGACCAGCCTTGACGAGAGCCTTTCCGGCCCGGTGGGACTCGTACTTCTTGAAGTTCTTGATGAACCTTGCGGCGAGATCCTTCGCCTTCTCCTCCCACTGCGCAGGATCGGCATAGGTGTCGCGTGGGTCAAGGATGTGCGGATCAACACCCTCAAGCTTTGTAGGAACCACGAAGTTGAAGTAAGGAATGGTCTTGGTAGGGGCAGCGTCGATGCTGTGATCCAGAATGGCGTCGATGATTCCACGGGTGTCGCGGATGGAGATTCTCTTCCCGGTTCCGTTCCAACCTGTGTTCACGAGGTAAGCCTTGGCATCGCTCTTCTTCATCTTCTTGACGAGCTCCTCGGCGTACTTTGTAGGGTGAAGCTCAAGGAAGGCCTGTCCGAAGCAGGCTGAGAAAGTAGGGGTTGGCTCGGTGATTCCGCGCTCTGTGCCTGCCAGTTTAGCGGTGAAGCCTGAGAGGAAGTAGTACTTGGTCTGCTCAGGGCTAAGGATTGACACTGGAGGAAGAACTCCGAAGGCATCGGCTGAGAGGAAGATTACCTGCTTTGCCGCGGGACCCTGTGACTCTGGACGAACAATGTTCTTGATGTGATAGATAGGGTAGGAGACACGGGTGTTCTCGGTCACGCTCTTGTCGCAGAAGTCGATCTTGCCGTTCGCGTCAACGGTGACGTTCTCAAGAAGGGCGTCGCGGCTGATCGCGTTGTAGATGTCAGGTTCTGACTCTTTGTCAAGGTTGATCACCTTGGCATAGCAGCCGCCCTCGAAGTTGAACACACCCTTGTTGTCCCAGCCGTGCTCATCATCACCGATAAGCTTACGTTTAGGGTCGGTGGAAAGGGTGGTCTTGCCGGTTCCGGAGAGGCCGAAGAAGATGGCTGTGTTCTCGCCGTTCATGTCGGTGTTGGCAGAGCAGTGCATGGATGCGATGCCCTTGAGTGGCAGGTAATAGTTCATCATTGAGAACATACCCTTCTTCATCTCGCCTCCGTACCATGTGTTGAGGATTACCTGCTCTTTGCTGGTCACGTTGAAAGCAACACAGGTGTCGCTGCGCAGTCCCAATTCCTCGTGGTTCGCGACCTTGGCCTTTGAAGCGCAATAAACAACGAAATCAGGCTCCTGGTCGAACTCTTCCTGGTTCTTTGGGCGGATGAACATGTTGGTCACGAAGTGAGCCTGCCATGCAACCTCCATAATGAAGCGGACCTTCATGCGGGTGTCCTTGTGGGTTCCGCAGAAGCCATCGACAACGAAAAGCCTCTTTCCGGAAAGTTCCTGCTGGGCGGTCTTCCTTACAACTTTCCAAACCTTCTCTGACATCGGGTGGTTGTCGTTAGGGTACTCAGGAGTGTTCCACCATACGGTGTCCTTTGAGTTCTTGTCCATAACGATGTACTTGTCCTTAGGAGAACGTCCGGTGTAGATGCCGGTCATGACGTTGATGGCGCCGAGCTCGGTAACCTGACCTTTCTCGTAGCCCTCAAGCTCAGGCTTTGTCTCCTCATTGTAGAGAACCTCGTAAGTCGGATTGTAAAGGACTTCCTTCACATTCTTGATTCCGTACTTGCTTAAATCCATCTTAGGCATAGTAAAATGTGTTTTTATAAAGTTAAACTTATTCTCTCAAAAGCGCCGCAAATTTAAGGAATTTTTATCCATTACTCAAATGAGTAAGCGATTAATTTCGTACATTTGCTTCGCCGGCGTGGTTCCCTGCAAATAGTTTGCCAGCGGAATACGCAAAAGGTTGTGATAAAACGGTTTAACAATAATCATGAATATGTCACCGTCAGAAGTGTTGAAGGAATATTGGGGCTACGATGGCTTCCGCCCGATGCAGGAGGAGATCATCGCGGCAGCCTTGGAGGGAAAGGATGTGCTGGCCATCATGCCGACGGGCGGTGGCAAGTCGATTTGTTTTCAGGTGCCTGGCCTGATGAAGGACGGGATCACTTTGGTAGTGACTCCGCTTATCGCCCTAATGAAAGATCAGGTGCAGAATCTGAACGACAGGGGAGTGCGGGCCCTGGCGATCCACGCCGGGATGAGCCGCCACGAGGTGGATCTTGCTCTGAACAATGCCGCCTACGGGGATTACAAGTTCCTGTACCTGTCTCCTGAACGGCTTGGAACGCAGTTGTTCCAGTCATATATCGATGTGCTGGATGTCAGCTTCATCGTGATCGACGAGGCGCACTGCATTTCTCAGTGGGGCTACGATTTCCGGCCTGACTACCTGAAGATAGGAGAGTTGCGGGAACGGATCGATGCCCCTGTCATCGCTCTAACCGCCACAGCCACTCCGACCGTGGCGCAGGACATCATGGAGCGTCTCGGCTTCAAGGAGAAGTTGTTGCTCAAAAGCGGTTTCGAGAGACCTAACCTTAGTTATATTGTCCGTAAGGTTGAGGATAAATATTCCCAGATACTGAACATCTGCAACGGGGTGCAGGGAACAGGGATAGTCTATGCGAGGAATCGTCGCAAGTGCGAGGAACTTTCGGCCTTCCTTCAGGCTCAGGGAGTCTCCGCCTCGTTCTACCACGCCGGACTTGGCGGGCAGGCAAGGGCGGAGCGTCAGGCGGCATGGAAGAGCGGGGCGATCCGGGTGATGGTCTGCACGAACGCTTTCGGCATGGGAATCGACAAGCCGGACGTGCGTTTCGTGGTGCATTATGACCTTCCGGAGAGTCCTGAGGCGTATTTCCAGGAGGCCGGGCGGGCGGGGCGTGACGGGAAGCGCTCGTTCGCAGTGCAGCTATGGAACGGAGTCGATGTGCGGAGGGCGAAGCAGATAGAGGACGTCTCTTTCCCTTCACTTGAATATATCGAGGACATCTACCAGAAACTTCACGTCTTCTTTGAGATTCCATACGACACAGGAATAGGGAGGCAATTGAAGTTCAAGATCGAAGATTTCTGCAAGCGTTTCGGTCTTCAGCGTGCTTCGGCGTTCTATGCGCTCAAATACCTTGAGCGGACGGAGCATCTGACATATTCTGAGGAGGTTGACATCCCGACAAAGGTACGTATCAATGTGGACCGGAAGGCTCTGTATGACATAGAGTTGGCCGATCAGGGGCAGGCCGCGGTGCTGGAGGCGCTGATGCGGAGCTACACGGGCATATTCTCTTTCCTTCAGCAGATTGACGAGGAATATGTCGCCCGCCGCGCCGGTCAGACCGTCCCGCAACTCCGGCAGTCACTCTATGGCCTGTCGTTGGCTCACGTCATCAGCTATGTGCCGACCGACCACTCCGATGTGGTTGTCCTTCACCACGACCGCCTCCGCCCGGGCAACGTCAACCTGATGCCGTCCCGCTATGCGATGCTAAAGGAGGCTTTCCACAACCGCAGCGCGGCGATGCTTGAATATGTCAGCGAGACCACCGAGTGCCGTTCCCGCTATCTCCTCCGCTATTTCGGCCAGACCGAGACCACCGACTGCGGCACCTGCGACATCTGCCGCGCCCGCCGCGCCTCCATGCCGGCCCTCACCATGCAACAGATGACAAGGCAGAAACTTATTGAATATATCAACGCTAAAGATGGTGAATATTCCCTTGAGGAGATTGTGGCTGAGTTCGATAACCCCTCCAAAAACTACTCTCCCGACTACATGGACATCCTCCGTCACCTCATCGACAACGGTGATGTCCCGATTTACAGGTGATCATTCTATGACAAGGCCGTCGTAGGCGGGACGGACGATTGAGCGGATGCCACGGTCTCGGCAAAGGGCTTCGAGGTCTTTGCTGAACTGTTCGTGACGAGGAAATGTGTGAGAGAGGTGGGTGAGCCAGGTGTGCTCGGCACCGATGCGGTCAGCGATCTCAAGGGCCTCGTCAAGGCTGAAATGCGAGTGGTGCTTCTTGTAGCCTACCGTGTTGAGGGTCACGTGCTTTAGACTATGCAGCTTCTCGAATTCGCCTTCCGGGATGAAACTCATGTCCGTGATGTAGGCGATGTCCCCGAAACGGAAACCGAGAACGGGCAGCTTGTCGTGAAGTCCTCGGATAGGGACAATCTTCACTCCGCCGGTCGAAGCGGCCATCGATGCAGGGTCCGCCTTGTCGATGATGTCCTCCAGCTTGCGGCCTGTCGGAATCAGAGTCCCGTCAGGCATTTTGTAATGGTAGCCGACATCGTGCACCCAGACCAGTTCCTTGTCCTTGGCGTTCGGATAGACCAGGAACGGATTCTCGTCGATCACATGGAGGTGCCATTCCGGAGCCCCCGGGTATTTCGGGAAGGCGAAGACGTATGGATATTCCTTGATAAGTTCATCGAGGACGTTCCGCTCGCAATAGATTTCGGCGGCGCGCTTGTCGATGTAGTTGAGCGAACGCACGTCGTCAAGACCTCCCGTGTGGTCCTTGTGGTTGTGGGTCAGCAGGATGGCGTCCAGGTGGCACAGATCGTGGGCGAGCATCTGCATCCTGAAATCCGGCCCGGCGTCCACAAGGATGTTCAGCCCGCCATATTCAACGAACACAGATGAGCGGAACCGCTTGTCCTTCGAGTCCGGGGATTTGCACACGTCGCATTTGCAGCCGATGATCGGAACCCCTTGCGAGGTACCGGTGCCCAAGAATGTCAGCCTTGCCTTGTCCATGATAATCGTAAATTATTGTGTTGATTCCGTAAGTCTTTTAAAATGAGATTGTTTGTAAACTGTATAAGCCGTGCCTGACGCCACGGGCCGACTGTCAGATCGTGATGTCCTCCACCATATTCACAAGCTCTGGGTCGTAAGGTCTCTCAACGCGTATGTAGTTGCCGGTGTACCCGCCCATCATCCCGTCCTTGACGTCCGATTCCCAAAGCACCTGAGAGCGTCTGCCCCGGTTTTTAGACACGAATTCAGAATGAAGCTCGCCGCAAAGTGACTCCAGCCTTGCCACCCGCTCGGTCTTCACGGAATCCTTGACCTGATCATTCCATCCGGCGGCCACAGTGCCAGGGCGGCGGGAATATGGGAAGACGTGGATGAACGCCGGCCTGACGCGGTCTTTGAGGAATGAATATGTCTCCTCGAACAGTTCGTCTGTCTCTCCCGGAAGCCCTGCGATGACATCTATGCCGAAGAACACGAACGGTTTAGTTGAGTTCTCCGGCCGGGGATCCATCACTGAACGGATGTAATCTATCCTGTCTGCGAAGAACTCAGTCGTGTAGCGGCGGCCTACCCTTTTAAGGATCGTGTCCGACCCTGACTGTAAAGGAATATGAAAGTGTGGCTGGAACTTTGTGCCTGAAGCTATCCAGTCGATGATGTCTTCGGTGATGAGGTTTGGCTCGATTGACGAGATCCGGTACCGCTCGATGCCTTCCACATCGTTGAGCCGTTTCAGCAGGTCGAGGAAACTTTCTCCTGTCGTCCTGCCGAAGTCCCCGGTGTTGACCCCCGTGATGACGATCTCCTTGATTCCGGACTCCGCGATCTTCCGGGCCTGCTCCAGCACTTCCGAAATCGGTATATTCCTTGAATTTCCTCTTGCGTATGGCACTGTGCAGTAGGCGCAGAAGTTGTTGCAACCGTCCTGTACCTTGAGGAACGACCTTGTCCTCTCCTCCGACGAGAATGCCGCCATCGTCTCCTTCGAGATCTCCTTGTATTCCGTCGCGCTCATCGGTTTCCGATCTTTCGGTCCATGAGCCTGTCGAAGAGCCGTGATAGCATCTGAAACAGTCGCTTCGACAGGCTCAGCGACCGAACGTGACGGCTCGTCTACCGATGTCTGTGAGTCGCCAGTGATGGCATTGCCAGCCCTGTGGCCGCCCATGGCCACATGAATGTGTGGACCGCCGTAGGCGGGACGGGACGGAGCGCGAAGCGCGGAGGGGCTGGCAGTGTCATCACTGGCGGCGTCCTTCCCACGAAGAAGCTCCATTGCCTCGGAAACGACACGTGACTTCTCCTTGGCACCGAACACAAGGGCGACTCCCTCAATGGCTTGAAGGTCGTCTCGGCGAAGTTCGGCATAGCAGCCTGTGATGATGATCTTAGCCTCGGGCGAGGTGCGGTGCATCTTGCGAATGACATTCCTGCACTTCTTTTCCGCCCTTTCCGTGACCGAACACGTGTTGATCAGGTAGACATCCGCCTTGTCCTCCCACGGCACGACCGTGAGCCCGTTGGCCACGAACCCTCTTTCGTAAGTCGAAGTCTCGGCGTAGTTCAGCTTGCAGCCGAGTGTCAGAAACGCTATCGTCATCCTAAAATTTCCAGATTGGTTCTCCGTACATAACTGTGACGCGGGACCAAGCGCATGCCCCGTTCACTGGAGGGTTCTTCTTCGAGACCCTTACCTTGCAATATAGAATGTCTTTGAATTCGTTGCGGATAGCATTGGAAATCCTCCCGGCCACATTCTCCAGCAGATTGGATGGGATGGCCATCTGCTCGGCCACGATGTCATAGATCCTTCCGTAGTCTATGGTCTTGCCAAGGTCATCTGTCTCCACCGCCTTTTTCAGTTCGGTCTCCGCATAGAAATCCACAAGGAAAGTGTTGCCCTCTTTCCGTTCTTTCTCCAGACACCCGTGACAGGCGTGGAACTCCATGCCATCAAGTTCTATTATTCCGTCGTAGTCCATGTTCAAAACATATTCTTGTGCGAAGTTAGACAAAAATCCTTGAAATATGGCAGTTTGGAAACAATTCCCCTGCAATGATATTCAAAATGAATTCGTAACTTTGTAACCTATGGCAAAAGGAAAACTTTATCTGATTCCGTCACCTTTGGGGGAGTGTGACCCCTCGGAGGTCATTCCCGCACCGGTTCTGGAGCGCCTGAAAGGCATCCGTAAATATGTGGTCGAGGAGGCGCGCACCGTGCGCCGCTATTTGTCCGCCGCAGGGCTTAAAGGGCACATCGGCGAACTGGAACTCAAGGAATTGAACGAACACACCAAGCCGGTTGAGGTCGAGGCGTTGCTGTCGATGTTCTCTGATCCGGACGGGTTCCCGACTGATGTCGGGCTGATTTCCGAAGCAGGATTGCCTGCTGTCGCCGATCCTGGGGCGCAGCTTGTCGCGCTCTGTCATATTCATGGAATACAGGTCGTGCCGATGGTCGGCCCGTCCTCGCTGATGCTCGCTTTGATGGGATCCGGGCTTAACGGCCAGAGTTTCGCGTTCTGCGGCTACCTGCCGGCCAAGACTGACGAGCGCCGCAAGGCTATCCGTGAGATTGAGAGAAGATCCTCGCAATTGAACCAGACTGAGATATTCATAGAGACACCGTACCGCAACGACTCGATGATGGCTGACCTGTTGGCGGCTCTTCAGCCTAAGACACGTCTTTGCATAGCCGCCGACATCACGCTTCCGGAAGAGACCATCCTGACTAAGACAGTGAAAGAATGGCAGAGGAATGGCTTCCAGATTGGAAAGCGTCCGTGTGTGTTTCTGATACTTGCGTGATTAATGACATGATAAATAACGAATAGAATGAGAAAATCAATCGCTTTAGTTTTGTTCCTGGCTTTGTTTGCCGCTCCGTCTGTTGCCAAGGTCAAGGCTCCCAAGGATGAGAAAGTCAAGAACATCATCCTGATCATCGGTGATGGAATGGGACTCGGCGCCACTGCCTCATGGATGATCGACCAGAACTATGGGCCTACCTGTTTTGACAGGGCCCAGTACGCCGCTGTTGTGAAGACATATTCAGCCAACAACAGGACTACGGATTCCGCGGCGGCAGCCACAGCCATCGCGACCGGTCACAAGACCGACAACAGCATGCTCGGAATGCTGCCGGATGGATCCAAACCTGCCAGCATAGCCGAACTGGCGAAAGATAAAGGCCTTTCAACGGGAATCGTGGTTACTTCCTTTGTCGTGGACGCCACTCCGGGTGGATTCTATGCCCACGTAAAGAACCGTCAGGACAGGAAGGACATCGTGGAGGATCTGATCAGGTTCAGGCCTGATGTCGTGGTAGGTGCCGGCAGAAGATATTTCACATCTAAGAAGTACACTGAAGAGAATTTGCTAGACAAGGCCGTGAGTGAAGGCTTTACATACGTGACGACTCCCGAGGAGTTCTATTCCGCCTGGACAACACCTGTCCTTGGACTTCTTGACGAGGGAAACCAACTGGATGAGGCAGAGATAAACTCAGATCTTCTGGCTGACCTGGCCGGACATACTTTTGAGATTCTGGAGAAGAACAAGAAAGGCTTCTTCGCCATGATTGAGGGTTCCCACATCGACCACGCCGCCCACGCCAACAATTCGGAGATGGTTCTATGGTGGATGGAGGAGTTCGACAAACTGGTCAACTCTGCCTTTGACTACGCTGACACCCACAAAGGAACCCTTGTGATAGTCACGGCTGATCACGAGACAGGCGGAATCACCTTGGTTCCTGGCAGCAAGGACTTCACCAAAGGAGAGAGCGGACTGGAGGTGAAATATTCAGTGACAAGCCATACTGCATCTCCGGTTATCCTTTACTCATACGGCGCTTCTTCATGGAGGTTCAGCGGGGTGATGGATAACACAGACATATTCAAGAGAATGAAGAGTGTGCTTATTGATAAGTAGTTACATCTGACAAACTTATGAGAACGATTTTTGTGGCGTTAGCCGCGTTGATGACGACCGTGTCATCGGCGTTTGCCGCCTCCGGTCCAAAAGACATTATACCGGCTCCTGTCAAGTACGAAACTCTCAAAGAGGAATATTCTCCGAAGTTGGATGGAAGTGATGTGCGCATACATCTTGGCGACAAGCGTTTCCGCAAGGAAATCAATGCCTTGAACTTGGCGGACTACGCCCGTGACGAGGCGTATAAACTGGTGGTAGGCAGGAAGGGAATAGACATCTATGCCCTTTCCGAGACCGGCGTGTTCCGTGCCCGGACAAGCCTCAGGATGATGCTCGACTCGGATTCCACGCTGACAGTCTGCGGCATTCTGGATTACCCTCGATTCCGTCACAGAGGACTGATGCTGGACATTTCCAGAAATTTCAGGGACAAGGATTTTATCTTGAAACAGTTGGATGCCATGTCGGCTGTAAAGATGAGCACCCTGCACCTGCATCTTACCGATGACGCCGGGTGGAGGATCCAGATAGACGCCTATCCGGAATTGACCCGCAAGGCGGCCTGGAGGGTTGGAAGGAACTTCGAGGAATGGAGGGAACTCGGCCGTCAATATTCAGAAGAGGGCTCTCCTCTGGCCTCCGGAGGCTACCTGACCAAGGCGGATGTCAGGGAGATAGTTGAATATGCGGCCGCGAGACACATCAACGTCATTCCGGAAATCGAACTTCCGGGACATTCCGGCGAGGTTCTGGCCGCTTATCCGGAACTCGCCTGCCTAAGTGCGGACGGTAAGGAGCGTAGGCTTTCCGGAGACCTGTGCCCCGGCAAGGACAAGACTTTCGAGATGTTCGAGACCATCCTTGGCGAAGTGATCGAGATGTTTCCTTATGAATATGTCCACATCGGCGGCGATGAGGCCTCGAAGCAAAGTTGGAAAGTGTGCCCGGACTGCCGTCACAGGATGGAGACCGAACATCTTAAGGATGTCGACGAACTGCAAAGCTATCTGGTGAACAGGATTACAAGGTTCTTGGAGTCCAAGGGCAGACACGCCATCGGCTGGGATGAGATTCTTGACGGAGGTCTGGCCGAAGGTGCCGCCGTGATGTCATGGAGAGGCACACAAGGCGGCGTCACCGCGGCGGGCATGGGGCACGATGTCATCATGTCTCCGGGAGACTATTGCTACTTCGATTCCAGTCAGGACGCTCCGTTCTCGCAGCCGAAATCTTTCAGCGGCTACCGCCCGTTGGAACAGGTCTATTCGTTCGAGCCGTCAGAAGGCATAGCTGATGAATATGTCGGGCATCTTCTCGGCCTTCAGGCCAATCTCTGGTCCGAATTCGTGCCGACAGGGGAGTATATGGAGTATTTGCTTTATCCCCGCGTGTTCGCCATCGCCGAGATCGGCTGGAGTCCAGCCGGAGGAAAGGATTATACCCGTTTCCGGGAAAATGCCGTGCGGCTGGCGGAGAAACTGCGCTCAAAGGGTTACAACACTTTTGATTTGAGAAACGAGATCGGCCCGAGACCAGAGTCGCTCAAGCCTCTTGAGCACCTTGCCGCCGGAGCGAAAATCACCTATGACGGTCAGAAATACTCAGGTAGCTATCCTGCCGGAGGAGACAACGCCCTTGTTGACGGAAAACTCGGGGGGTGGTTTTACAAAGACAACCGTTGGCAGGGCTTCCTGTGTGATGTTGACGTGACGATAGATCTTGGTGCCGTCAAGGACATTCATTATGTCGGAGCGACTTTCCTTTCGCACACCTCCGCTGAGGTTGGCTTCCCGGTAAGGACCGAGGCGAGCTTCTCCGAGGACGGCAAGACATATTCAGATCCGGTTGTCTGTATCCTCCAGATCCCTGACAACGATTCATGCGCACTTCTGAACACTATAGGTACTGTGGTCAATGCAAGGACCCGTTACATCAAGTACAAGGCCATAAGGGATGACGTCACAAAGAACCGCAACCACGCCTTCATATTCATCGACGAGATTGTGCTGAACTGATTCAATATGAACAACGGACTTATAATTCTGGATTTTGACGGTACCCTTTGCGATACCAGACAAACCATTGTCAAAACGCTCCAGATGACGATGGAAAAACTCTGCCTCCCAGTGGTTGATGAATATGCCTGTGCGGCGACCATCGGACTTCCTCTCAGCGTAAGCTTCAAGACATTGTTTCCATCGTTGACGGAAGAACAAGCCCAAGAGTGTGCCGAGGCGTATAGGGACATATTCGAAGAAAACAAGAAACTGCTTGAACCAAAAGTGTTTCCTCATGTCTCAGAGACACTTAGGTCACTTAGGAAAAGCGGTTTTGTCTTGTCGGTCGCATCATCACGCTCAAATCATTCTCTTTTGGACTTTGTCAAGACTTTCGGTTTTGACAGCGACATTACATTGATCATAGGAGCTGATGACGTGACGAAGGCAAAGCCGGATCCAGAACCAGTCTTATTGACTTTGAGGAAGTTAGACTTTGATGCATCGGAGACTTTGGTTGTGGGCGACATGCCTTTCGACATCCTGATGGGACGCGGAGCCGGTACCAAGACCTGCGGTGTCACCTACGGCAACTCCTCACGTGACGATCTGCTGGGATGTGGGGCTGACTTCGTCATTGATGATTTCGCCTCTCTTCTGAACTTGACTTGGTAGTGGCAGTTGTCTTGAATTTGTGACATAGTGGCGGCGAAAAAAGAAAACCAAAATTTTGCACGGTAGACCAAAATTCAGGTTTTTATTTTTCGCTCCTTGTGCAGTGACAACAAATCATTTCACTTCGTGACCCTTCATTATTTCCCGGACGGAATGATGATCTTGTAGGTGTGTCCGGCCTTGTTGAGAAGTTTGTTGTCGCGCAGCCAGAGATTCGCTTCCTTAAGTTGATAATACGTCACTCCGTGCTCCTCGGCAAAATCCACGAGGCTTGCTATCGCGCCGCTGACCGTGACAACCTCTTTCGGAGAATGGCAAGGGTACTTTTCAAAATCATTCACATTGAAACCGAAAGCAGCCGGGTTCTCGAAAAACATCTTAGCTGAAAGAATCCTGAACATGTAGCGTGAGGTCTCCTCGACCAGCCAAAGATCCAAGGCTGATTTCTGCCTTTGGTCTGTGAGACGACGGGAGATGCCTCCCTGTCCGGCATTGTAGCTCGCCGCAACGGTCATCCAGTCCCCGTACTTCTCGTAGGCTCTGCGCAGGTACTTGCAGGCCGCCAAGGTCTCTTTCTCGATGTTGTAACGTTCATCGACCTCGGCATCGATGATCAGACCATATTCTTTTCCGGTCATCTTGGTGAACTGCCAGAGACCTGCCGCCCCGGCTGATGAATATGCCTTCGGGTTGAGGTTGCTCTCAATTGCCATGAGGTATTTCAGGTCATCAGGAATGCCGTTCTGTTTGAGAATGGGTTCGATCTGCTTGAAGTAGCGGTCTGATTTCTTCAGCATGAGTATGGAGTTGGAATGCATGTAGGTGAATGAGATCAGTTCCCTGTCCATCCTCTCGTAGAGGTCGCTTCTGTCAAACCGTACCGTGTCTCCGGCGAAAATGATCTGCCTCGGTACTGCCGGGGCTCTGAAATGAAGTTCTTCCTGTGGGTAGATCTGAGCTGTGGAAATGAAAGCGCCGCCGGCCATAAGTATAATGGCAACTGCGGAAAGTCTGAATATTCTTGCGGTTGATAAAGTCATTGACCCTGAGATTTTCAATTGAAGACAAATTTAGTGAAATGAATTTGATAAGTGAATATCACAAAAAGAAAAAAAGACCGGGTTCCGATTTCAGGAGTCCGGCCTTTCATATTCATTTGTGGTGGCTATTGTGACACCATCACCTTTTCTCCGAGGAAAGCGTCCGCCTGTGAGGACATCGAAGCCTTGGTTGAAGTTCCGAACGGCTCCAGGGTGAGGGCGCTGTAGGTCTTGGAGCCTACGCTCTGCCTCAGGTACGATGAACCAGTGGCGTTCTCGGTGCTAAACAGCAGGAACTGGTAGCTGTTGACGGCATCGCTAGCGTAAGGACTTGGAGTCATGTGGATCACTCCGTCAATGAAACCGAGGGCTATGCTGTTGGCTCCCCAGTATATGGACAGGCCGTCCGAGAAACCAAGTGTCACATAATTACCTTTGTAGCGACCGAGTTTCTGCGGCTCGATGATGACCGAATGGCTCTCTGGATCGTAGTACGCTTTCACGTCAGGAGTGAAGTCACTGGTGTTGGACAGGCCACTGATTGTGACATCGTTGCCGCCAAGGCTGTAGATGTCCACGCGGAATGATTCTTCAGCGGATGAGGATGCACCGTCAACCGTGGCCGTGGCCTTGAAAGCTCCGATGAAATCCTCCACAGTCTTGCCCTGATCGAAGTTCGCGGACGTGTAACCTTTTGTTGAGGCTGTCTTCTGTACAAAGGACGTGTCTCCAAACTCATTGACAACGCAGACGCACAGGGTGTAGGTCGTACCTTGCTTGAGGGTGTTGAAGACTGTGGCGAAGCCTTCATCAGTGCCCAGTTTCTGAACGAACTCCTCGTTGACTTCGTTGCCCCTTTCCCAAGCGATCTGAGCAGCGCTCTGTCCAAGGTTCTGTTCCATGTACTCAAGGTAATCCGTCCTCATGCAGAGGTACTTGAGAGACGCGGCGTTGTCCGCCTGCATGTCCCAGAACAAGGTGGTGTAAGGGGAGTAGAGCGGGTTGGACTCGTCTCTTCTCCATTCGAACTTGTTGACTTTCGGAAGGTACTTTCCGTCAGGATCGCATGTGAATCTCTGCATGTAGAGGACAGAGGCTGTTGACGTGGAATCGTAGGCGAGGGCCACAGCCGTGCAGTTTCCGGAACCTACGTTCCAGAGTTCGGAACTGTCATCGTACAATGTGAGCACAGGAACGCTTCCCGGTGTCTTGTCCTCGGAGATCAACTTTTTGATCTCTTCTTGGCGGGCGGAATCTCCTGTGATGTCACCTCTGACCACAGTCGCCTTGTAGAACTTGGCATATTCATTCTTGTGGAAAGAGAGCCTTGGAGCCTTGAAACCTGTTTCCGTGGTCTCGATTCCATCGAACGTAATCTCTACCGCAGGAGTCTTGTCCTCATTGCCATCGAATGTAAGCGTCTCGGCGCCTTGCGCGAAATAGCCGGCCGAGACGTAGTAGATCAAGTAGAACGAGAATGTGCCCTTGCCATCGTAGGTGCATGGGTAGGAACTGTAGGCCGCTTTGTTGCCGGTGTACTCCGCCATGTCTGCAACTTTGACATATTCATTGTAATTGGAGTTGTAGTAGCCGATCGACTGGGCCGGCACAGTGCAGGAGTTGTCATCGTTGAGGATGAACTTGAAGGACACACCGCTCGCCCAATCATTGACTTTGAAGATGTTGGCCCCCACCGCTTTCTCCACCTCAAGGCCGGAGTCTTGTCCGGTGTAGAAGGCGTTGTAGTGGTAAGTGGCGGTCTGCGGAACCTTGGCTCCGCTCTCATCGGTTCTGTAGTAGGTCTCCCATTCAAGGGCGTAGGACACACTAAGGTTGATCTTGTCAGAGAACTGAGTGACATAAGCTCCGTTCCCTGTCTCCTCCTGACGGTCGGAGATTAGGATCGTCGCGTTCAGCGATGAGCCAGCGAGAAGTCTTCCAAGGTTCACCTCCACGGGAATCTTCACTGAATAGCTTCCGTTAGGGATGGTGACGGTTTCCGGGACGGTAAAAGAGTCCTCGTTCTCGCCTTTCTTCTGGAGTCCCACTGACAGTTCGCCCTTGTCGCTCGGGCGGGCCAGCTCAATCTCGATCGTTCCTGTCTTGATCCCTTGAGGAAACTCCTTTGTCAGGGATGACTGGATGAAGTGGATCTCCTTCGCATCGTCTGAGTTCGGGCTATAGACAGTCCCGTTTTGCTCCTTGTCGCAGCCGATGGCGAGAAGGAAAAGTGATGCCATAAGGCATGATATTGTTTTTGAATATTTCATCGTCTCTAAATGCTATCAAGGATTCTGATCTTCTTCGTTGATGTCAGGGTTGGCGTCAAGCTCATCCTTAGGAATCGTCAGCACCCAATCGTAGGTGTCGGCGTTTGTGAGGTCGACGCCGTTCCTCTTCATCATCGCGATGCACTCCTCGGCGAATCCGTCCTCGGCGCGGCGGTCGATGCCCTGTCCGGTGCGGCGCACGTCGAAGATGCGGCCGTATTCACCCCACAGCTCGACACGTCTCTGGATCAAGATGTTCTCAAGCAGGGATCCTGTCCAAGTTGTCGTGGTCGCACCAAGGTGAGTGCCGGAGTAGTTGTAGGCGTTGTATTTAGGATTCCTCTTGGCCATCACCTTGTTCATCAGGTCACGGGCCTTGTCCTGGTCACCAAGCCTGAGAGCCGCCTCGGCGGCGGTGAAGTACATCTCCTCGACCCTCATGTATATGTAGTCTCCTAGCCATGACTGGACATTGGAGAACGCGAACTTTTTCGAGATGTAAGGAGACTCCTTGTCTGTAGGATTCCACCACCTGAGGCGGATGTCGCCTGATCCGATGTGGTTGTAGAGCTGCTTGTTGATCAGCTTAGGGGCGGACTTGGCATAGGCTCCGTCGGCATTGTCCATGTGGGTGAAGAATCCGGCGTAGGCACCGGACTGCTCGGAAGTCTCGATTCCTGCTCCCCACATCACGTTGCCGGCGCTGATGGTGTTCATGCCACCCATCAATTCGTTCTCACCTCCGATTTGGTAAGAACCTTCGTTGATTACCTGAGAGGCCGCCTTGTAGGCTCCATCCCAGTCACCTTCGGCCAGACAGGCGCGGGATTTGATTCCCAAGGCGACATATTCATTGATGTGGGATTTGTTGCCTTTGTTCAGTGCTGAGGACTCTCCTTTTGAGAGCCGCACGACGGCGGAATCAATGTCGGAGTCAATCTGTTTGTAGACAACCTCAAGGTTTTCCCTCGGCTTGCCTTCCGTGCTGATGGATGTAGGCTCAGTGTAAACAGGCACTCCCGGATCGCTCCAGCGATACCTCTCGGTCATCGGATTGTACGGCGCTCTGGCGAACCATGTGGCGAGGCTGAGGTAGGAGAACGCCCTGATGGCGTAAGCCTGGCCGACGACGTAGGAAACATCGGCGGAAGCCCCTCCCATTTTGTCCTTGGCCGCGATAACGGTGTTCGCGTCCGAGATCCACTTGTAGTTGGCGTACCAGACGTCGTAGGACCGGAACGCAGAGGAGGAGTATTGGTTCTTGACGTTGTAGACGTGGTCGTACCAGAACCATCCGTTACCCTGGGATTTCATGATCAGGTCATCTCCCATCATGTCCTGTGCCAGGCTGTAGGCGGATACTCCGAAACATTGGTGTGTGTTGCCGGAGGTTGACCATCCGGCGGTCCACATCGAACGGTAGATCCCGTTGATGGATGTGATGGCTGTGGAAGCTTCCTTCATCAGTTCCTCTCCTGAGCCGGAATCTGTCGGGTTGAACTCAAGCATGTCGCTGTCGCAGGAAACGGACGCGATTGCGAGAGCCGCAAGAATATATAGTTTCTTTCTCATTTAATATCCTCCTAGAATTGAATGTCTATGCCCGCCACGATGGCTCTCGACGGAGCGTAGGAATATGACACGCTACCCGTGAAGTTGTACTGGGGGTCCATGCCGTCAAGGTGGTTGAACATGGCGATGTTGTCAGCTGTGACGAAGAGCCTCAGAGCGCTGACGTCAATCTTCGAGAGCCAGTTTTTAGGAAATGTATAGCCAAGCGTGATGTTCTTGATGGCGAAATACGAAGCGTTGATGAGGGCGGAGTCGTTCGCAGGGGATGCCCCTCCGATCTCAACCATAGGGACATCCGTCACGTCGCCAGGCTTCTGCCATCTGCGCAGGATGTTTTTGTGCCAGTTGTTGCCGGCGTACTGCACATTCATGGTTCCTGAATACAGCCCGTCATAGACCTTGCCTCCGATCGACCATGTGGTCAAGAAAGAGAGGTCGATGTTCTTGAATATCACGAAGCTCGATCCAAGGCTTCCGGATACGGCCGGCTCGCGGCTTCCCATGTAGTACTTGCTCAGGGAGGCGAGAGAGACGTTGTCGGTAACATATTCATCGCACCTGACATTGCTGACGGCTCCGGTCTCGTCCACGCCCCTCTTCCAGTAGGCGTAGTAGAGCCGCTTTCCGGTCGCTGGATCGACTCCCGCCGTCTTGGAGAGGTAGAATGTGTAGATTGGCTTTCCGACCTCGATGACCGAGGCACCGGAGCTGATGAAGTCCTGTGACGAGGTGAGGCTTGTGACCTTGTTGCGGTTCAGCGAGGCCATGGCGTTGGCGTCCCATCTGAAGTTCGGCCTGTCGATGATGTTCACCCTTCCGGAGAACTCAAAACCCTGGTTTCTCATCGACCCCACGTTGGCGTCGTAGCCGGTGAATCCGGTCGAGATCGCAAGCGGGCTCTCAAGCAGCATGTCGCGGGTGTTGCGGTTGTAATATTCAGCGGTGAAAGTCACCTTTCCGCCGAAGATGGAGGCTTCGATTCCGGTGTTGAGGTTGCCGTTCTTCTCCCACGTGATCGCCTTGTTCTCAAGCTTGGAGGCGAAGGCTCCGGCCTCGCTTCCGTTGGCCCAGGTGTAGTCGTACAGGCCTTGCCATGCGTAGTAGGTACCGAGGTTGTCGTTGCCCTGCACTCCGTAGGAGGCCTTGACCGTCAGATTGCTCAGCCATGAGGAGAACCGCTCCATGAACTTTTCCTGTGACAGCCTCCATGACGCTCCGACAGACCAGAAATTACCCCAACGGTCAGTCCTGTAGAATCTGGAGGAGCCGTCGGTACGCCAGCTGGCGTCGAAATAGTAACGGTTCCTGAATCCGTAGTTCAGCCTTGTGAACCAGGATTCTATTCCATAGTTGTTCGAGTAGCTGGAATTCCCGGAAGTCGTCACGGCCGGGTCGAGCTCGTCTATCCCGTCCATGATTCCGGTCTTCTCGCCCATCGCGTAGTTGAACCGGTAGCGGTAATATTCATGACCGAGCAGGACCTTGATGTCGTGGTCGGAGAACGTGCGGTCGTAGTTCAGGATCTGGTTGAAGGTGTAGCTGAGAGTCCTTGTGTTGGTCTTGCTCAGGCGGCCGCCCTGATCCGCGGCGTTGCCGTGGTACTTGTCGTTGGTGATGGTACGCTGGTAGTCATTGAAGTCGGTTCCCAGATTAGCTGTCAGCCGCAGGCCGTAGAGAAGAGCATCCTTCCTTGTCGTTCCCAATGTGATGTACGATCTGGCCGACAAGGTGTTGCGGTAGTAGTAGGCCCTGTTGTTATAAAGCTCGGCCTTTGAGTTGAATCCCTGCGCGGTAGGACGGTTGGCGTAGCCGTTGTCGTCCTCGTCACCATATTCATACTGAAGGTTTCCAGCCTCGTCGAGGATGTTGTTTCCGGCCATGTCCTTAAGATAGACAGGGTAGACAGGCGCCATGAACTGTGCGGTGTACCAGACGTTGGATGTCGTGGAGCCGGAGAAGTTCTGGTAGTCGGCCTTCGTGTGCGAGTAGTTCGCGCTCATCCCGACCTTCATCCAGGAATTGGCCTGGGAGTCCACGTTGACTCTTCCTGTGTAGCGGTTGAAGTCCGTGTTCTGGAGGATTCCGTTCTCCTTGTAGTAACCCATCGAGATAAGGTAGTTGACCTTTTCGGTCGCTCCGTTCACGGAGAAGATGTGCTCCGTGCGCAGGGCGGCGTTGTCGCTGATCTCGTCCATCCAGTTTTCGTTCCACGCGGCGACAGCGTCATCCTTGATCTTGCCGGTGGCCGGGTCGATGAGGGTTGACCAGTTGTAGTTCTTGTAAGGGTTGTAATATTCAGGATTCTTCAGGCCGCCGATGGTCTGGCCGAGGTTGGCCGCGGCGTAGGCGCTTGCGCCCTCGAAATCCATTCCGGTGCTGTACTGTGCGCTGTTCCTGAGGGACTCGTAGGTCAGTCCGACGAAGTCTTTCATGCCCACGAGGTCGTAACGCTTCAATGAGCGAGATGCGACACCGGCGCTGCCCTTGTAACTGACGACCGAACGTTCGCCGCTGCCTTTCTTGGTGGTGATGACTATGACACCGTTGGCTCCTCTCGCTCCATAAAGCGCGCCGGCCGACGCGTCCTTGAGGACGGTAAGTGACTCGATGTCAGCAGGGTTGATGGCGCTGAGCGATCCGTCGTAAGGGATGCCGTCAACAACGTACAGAGGAGTGGAAACAGCGTTTATGGAACCGATTCCTCTGATCATGATCGAGGCTCCCTCGCCAGGCTGCCCGCCACCGGAGGTGACCTGAAGCCCGGCCACGGTGCCTTCGATGGATTTGGTGATGTTGCCGGTCACCCTTTTCTGGAGTTCGTCGCCTTTCACGACGGAGGCCGAGCCGGTGAAACTGCTTTTCTTGGCCGTGCCGTAGGCGACAACCATGACTTCTCCGATCTCGTCATCGATCGCGTCCTCCTGAAGGACCACGTCGATTACAGTTTTCCCCGCCACGCTTATCTTCTGGGTGACATAGCCGATGCTGGAGAATGTCAGGACAGCGTCGGACGGGATTCCAGACATGGACCATGTTCCGTCCTCCGCCGTGACCGTTCCGGTCGTGGTGCCTTCGATGAAGACCCCGACTCCGATCAGCGGGAGATTGCCGCTGTCTTTGACCGTTCCTTTCACAGTGACGTTCTGAGCTTTTGCGGCCAGGACGCAGAGAAAGGCCAGCAGAGTGGCGCTGATTGTTCTCTTTATGCTATTTCTCATAATCTGTTCCGAGTATATTCATGTTGTGGATGATGATCCAGAGGTCTTCAGCCGTGGCCGGAGCCCCGAGGACCGGAATGGCTTCCACGCCGTCAAGCCTCAGCCCGACAGGGGAGGCCTCGGCATTGGCGGCAAGGTTTTCGATGACCGAAGCAGTGGCTTTGGTCCTTGCGGCCTTTGTCCCGGCGGCCGTCGTTGTCACGGACGCATGTTTGGTAAGTTTGTCTCCCGCCTTGTTCATTACAGTCGCCATGGCCGTGTAGGATGTCTGCGGCTCCACATCGACAAGAAGGGCAAGACCGTTTCCGTTAATGTACTCGAAATATGACGGATCGATATCATAGCCGTATTTCTCGATGACGGCGGGGTAGGAGGACTCCGGAATGCCATCCAGCGCAGAGGTCCTGACAACCAGATATTTCCCCGATTCTATGCCGGCGCCCTTGAGCACGCACGCCATCTTGCTTGATGTCGGGCCGTATTTCTCGTTGACCAGGGCGGCGATCGAGAACCATGTGTAGGCCTCGCCTGTAGTCTTGGTCGTGATCGAGTTGACGGTCAGTTCCTCCTCTCCGGAGGACGATGTGGCGAGAGCTGACATGGTGTAGGAGACACCGGGGCTGCACGGGTTCACCATGTTGTAACCGTCGGATGAGTTCACCTGCTTCAGGGCATTCTGCTTGACCGCGTAGCTGTAGGACGTGTCCTTGAGGAATGTCTTGACGGCCTCCTTGTCATACGGATCACTGAAGGCTTCGTTGAATGTTGAAGTCGGGAGGACGCGGTAGCGGATGCTATTCACACTTTTCCCTTTCCAGGTCGTCCAGACAGAGTTTGTCCATCCGTAGCCGGAGATTGCAAGGTAGGCGTTGGTTATGAAGAAACTTTGGCTGAACCAGCCGGTTCCTCCGTAGTTCGGGCCTGATGACCAGCCCGTAGCCGTCGTGGTGATGCGTTTTGTGTACAGGCCTGTCGTGATGTTACCGTCGTAGTCCATACCGAAGGCTATGATGTCGTAGCTCATCTCAGAGAAGAGATTGGACACTCCGATTGAGTTTGTCCCAGCCTTCAGGACCGAAGCCATGGCTAGCCGGAGGCTTATGCCTTTGCTTTTGGCGTATTCGATGATCGCGGATCGGTACCTTTCGATGACGGTAGCCTCGTCAAACTGCATCAAGGTGGAGGATGAGACCACATCATAGAAGTAGGTGGCGTCCGGAGTAGCATAGACATCGAACACGACCGCGTCCGCAAGAACGTTCTCAGGAACGATCAGCAGGGTCGGCACATCCTCGGATGAGGTTGTGAAACTGGCCCGGGCTGATTCGGACGCCGTGCTGCCGCTTCCCACAGGGATGGCCTTGACAGTGAATATGTAGTCAGTCCCCTTGGCGAGATTCGAGAGTGTGACTCGGTTCTCTGTCGTCGTTCCGCTGATTTCGCCGACGGTATATTCATAACTGCCGGCGCCGGGAATTACGCTCCAGCTGATTATTGTCTTGGAGGCGTAGGCGCTGCCGACTGTGATCTCGGGCTTTTCAAGCTGGCTGATGTCCGAGGTGCGGACGTGAATATATACGGGCTCGGAGGAAGTCTTTGAGCTGCCTTTCGCCGGTTCAGCCTGAATCTTGACAACATATTCCTTGGAAGCTTCCAGTCCGTTGAATGTCACGAACAAGGCCTTGGTTGAATCCACCTCGGCTCCGTCAAGGGAGTAGGTGTAGTTCTCCGCCCCGTAGACTTTGCCCCAATCGACACGGAAACCTGAAACGGTCACCTCGCTGACCTTGGCTTCCGGAGTTTTCAGTGTCTCTTTCAATGTGTCTTCTTTTGCCTCGGAACCGCATCCTGTGAACAGGATGACGGACGACGAGACTGCCGTCATGAAAGCGGACATTATAATTTTTGAAATCTTCATCACTCCACAGTAACATTTATGGTTCTGACAGACTGGTTGCCGTCGGTGATCCTTATAACAGTCTTGCCTTTGGACATTCCCTTGATGGTCAGTACGCTGTCCTTGAGGCTGACTTCCACTATACCATGTGCCGCCACTGAATATGTCAGCACATCTGTCTTGTAGAAATATTCAGAGAGATTGATGCTCGCCTCGCTGCCGCGGTTGACGGTGACATCTGGGATCATGGCTACTTTTTTAACGGCCAGCAAAAGCTGGTAGGTGTCCAGTGAGCCGGCTCCCATATTCCCGAAATACGGTGCCTCGCAGAACGGATCGACAGGGGTGACGCTGGAAAGCAGAGCCTCTTTCAGCATGTCGCTAGTCAGACCTTTTTTCTTTTCTGCTCCGTAGTACCAGCTGACAGCGAGTGCGCAGGCTCCGGAGACGTGCGGGCAAGCCATTGAGGTTCCGTTGATTCCCTCGTAGGCCGAGCCACCGTCCTCGGCCACGCTTGTGCTGTAGACTCCGCCGTAGGTCGAGTTGAGGGAAAGGTCGCCGCCTGGAGCGGAAAGGCTGACCCATTTGCCGTAGTTGGTGAAGTATGACGGTGTGCCGAGCCAGGATGTGGCCGCGACACTGACCACAGCCTCATCCGAGGCAGGGTAGCAGAGCTCGTTCGATGCGTCATTTCCTGCCGCAAAGATCACGATTCCGCCAGCCATAGGACCTTCCTGCTCCCCGTTCTCGTCCAGCCCCGCATACTTGATGAAGTAGTGGATGGCATCTGCAAGGGCTGAGTAATTGCCTCTGGTCCAGTCATTCTTGGACAGTGATCCGGCAGTGTAGCCCCAACTGTTCTGACAAATCACCGCACCGTTGTCAGCAGCGTACTTGATCGCGCGCACCTGCGCTCCGAGTCCACCACCGGAGTTTCCTGATTCCGATGCGCCGAGAGTCTCGCAGGACATGATCCTGACTCCGTCACCTTTGCCTGATCCACCTGCTATCCCGTTGACTCCGATTCCGTTGTTGTTGACTGCGGCGATGGTGCCGGCAACGTGTGTCCCGTGCATATTCTCCGAGGAGAAAGTCAATTTGCCATTGTTGTCGGTGAAATTGTAACCGTTCACGTCATCGATGTAGCCGTTGCCGTCGTCATCGATTCCGTTGCCCGGAATCTCGCCCTTGTTGACCCACATGTTGGCCGCGAGATCCTCATGATCGTACTTCACACCCTGGTCCACAACAGCGACAATCACGTCCGGATTTCCGGTGCACAACTGCCATGCGGCATAGACATCAGCGTCCGCCCCAACAACCGTCGAATTGGCGAAGACATTGCCAGGATTGTTGTAGTGCCACTGCATCCTCTGTGAGCGGACACTCTCATTGAACGGGAACGGAATATTCCTTGCCGATGAATATGCCCTCGTGGCGACCGGTTCTTCATATTCAGCTGTCGTGGCCTTTGAATATGACGCTGTGGCCGTCGGGATGGAATATTCAATCACCTCCACTCCGTCGCATCCGGAGAGCATCTCCGCCACTTCCTTCGCCGGGATGGTCTCATCGTATTTGGCAATGAACCATCTGTCCAGCCCTTCCTTTTTTGTCCGTGCCTCGAACCGTCCGCTCGAAGGGAACAGGCGCTCGAAACTGACCGAGCCGACATTCATCAGAACCCTGTCGATCTGGGTGTTGCCGGAGGTCACGCCTCCAGCTCTTGTTGTTTGCTCTTCCGCGGCTCCGGCTTTCATCTTCACGATGATCTCGCCATTGACAGCCGCTTCCGGCGAAAAGACAACTACAGGCCCGCTGTCTTCCGACACAGGCCCGTTGTTTTCATTTCCGCCGATTCCATTGCACCCCGCCAGAGCCGTCAGCAGAAGCGGAGTGATAGCTAAGAATCTGTTATTCATTGTTTTTGTGGAAAGTTTACTCCTTCACGCATCTTACCTGACCGGCATAGACCTGAGCTCTGGTGTCATAACTAGCACTTTTATCGCTGAATTCTGCCACAAAGACCATCGCATGTTCTTTAGCATCCTCCTGGCTTGTCAGGTAGAATGCCTGCTCGCTTGCATAGTTGTAGGGAGCGGTCTCCGCCCCCATTAACCCGGCGGCCGGATAGAAATCCCCCGTGGCTTTCCAAATACGGCCGCAGTCCTTCTGGACATTCCAAAGATATTTCGGGTTTTCCCCTTTTCCGTCATATTCCTCGCTGCCGCCGCCGGTTATCGTGGCTTTACCGCTTTCTGACGCGGCTCCCCACATATTCTTTCCCGGAACCTTGTAGCCTGGAGGACAAGGGTCAAAAATGGTCTTCTCCTCCCCCCAAAGACCCGGATTTGTGGCTTCCTTATTGCCGGAACCCATGTACCATTGATAGTCTGATGAGTCGTAGCTTAGGAGAAACCTCATCGGGTGCGCGGACGCGAATGGGATGTTTCCCGGCTCTGAATTTATAGGCTGCGAAGTGTATTCCGTTCCGAACTCCCACTTTCCGGATCCGTCACCGGTTTCGTAGTTGGCGAGGTTGCACGCGGGATCGTTCAGAATCTCCGAATGCAAGTAAGGGGAGCGGGACGGGATGAACGGGTCTTTCCTGCCCATCTGGTAGAACATTCCCCTGTTGCCGATGTCCATCGGGATGTTGTTCATGGCTCCGAGGTTCCGGTCCATGATCTGTGCCAAGACACTGCCCTCAGGCCCGATATGGTCGTGGGTTGTGACCTCTTTGTCAGTCACCCAGATGTGCCAGCTCCAGAGGATCTTGCCCTTTGCGTCCCTGATGGCTATCAGCGCGTTTCCCTCGCTTCTTCCGGTCGAGAAGGAAATGTACCCTCCGTAGTAGGACGGTGTCCCGTCGATTATCTCGTAGGACATCGAGCGGTCTCCGTCATTTCGCGCCTCCCACAGCAGATCGGAGTAGACAGCCCCCTTTATCTCAAGTCCTTCGGTCTTGATGTATTCTGTCTTTCCGTCATTTCCTCCGTTGCCCTTTATGTCCGCGCGGAACTTATATGATCCGTTAGTGCGTGCGATGTAGCAGTTCGCTGTACCCGCGGCGCTGAGGTTGGTGGCGTCATCGGTCCTTTGCGTGACTTTAAGAGAGACTTCCTTGCTCTCGTCGCCTTTTGCGGCTGTAATTATGATTTCGTCAGTCCTTACAGGGCCGTTGTTGGCCTGTGCCTCTACGACCAGGCAGCTGTCCGTGTCCACACTGACAGCGAACCAGTCCCCGGACTTGGCGGCCCAACTCCAGCTTTCGGCGTTGGTGGCCATGGTGACCAACGCCTTCCCGCCTTCCCTGTCAAACACGATTTTCGTGTCGGAAGACTGGAGAAACAGGGGAGCCTTGTACTCCTCAGGAGCGACTTTGGAGGTCTCCGTGCAGCCGGCCGCCATTCCCGCCGCCATGATCATTGTCAAGATATAGTTGAGTTTCATATTCTTAATCATTTGTAGTTTCATTCATCTGTCTTGCACGCGTCAGGCATCTTATCGTAGTCCGTGAGTTTTGTGCATCCCATGAACATCGCCATGATGTCCTCCATTTCCGCGAATCCGGTTATCTCTGCCGTTTCCGCGGTCCTTTCGTAGAGGTGGTACTTGACGCCGTTCACTTCGGTGTAAGGCGACTCTCCTGTCAGCGAGGCGCAGCCGTCGAACGCGTAGCTGGCGTCTGTCAAGGCCTTCAGGTTGTCGAAGACCCCCACAGGGATTTCCGTGAGGCTCGCGCAGCCGCTGAACAGACCGCTTATGTCAGTGACGTTCACCGCCCCGGCGAAAGCATTTCCGGAAACCTTGCTGAGACTGGTGCAGCCACTGAAGGCTCCGGTCAGCCTTTTGACCCGTGTGAACCCGTCAAACAGTCCTGCCGGGATTTCCTTCAGGGAGGAGCATCCATTAAAGACATTGATCATACCTTTATTCTTCTTTCCTCCTTTGACCACTTCCTGCGATCCCGAGTTTTTGAACAGGTCTGCGGGTATGCTTTGAAGTTTCGCGCAGCCGCTGAAGCATCCCTCGAACGTGTCCACAGACTTGCACCCTTTGAACAAGTCCGCGGGAATCTCCGTCAAGCCCGTTTCGTAGAAGGCTCTCCTGAAGTTTTCGCATTCGGTCTGGCTCCTGAAGATTCCGGACGGAATTGCAGTCAGGGCGGCATCTCCCGAGAAGACTGAATTCAAGGTGGTGATCTTTGGATTGTTGGCGAACAGATCCCTGTCGACAGACACCAGACCGGTCATGCCCGCGAATGCGGAGCTGCAGTCGGTCAGTGCCGGACAGTTGGAGAAGATCTGACGAGGGATGGCCTTTATGGAGGTGCAATTACTGAAGATGTTGTCCGCGCTTTCGGCCAAGGCGGCGTGGGCGAGCAACCTTTCAGGAATGGTCTTGAGCTTCTCACATGAACTGAAGGCATTCGCGAATGATGTGACTTCCGCGAAGGCCTTCGTGTCATCCTCCGGAATGTCCGTCAGGTTGTAGCATCCTTCAAAAGCATATTCCATGCTGGTCAGCCCAAGTCTTCCCCAGTTGTATACCCGCTTGATCTGGTCTTTCTCGTAGTAAAGAGAGTATGCGCTGATCGTGCTTGCCTGTCCCTTGACAGAGACGACAAAGTAGCCGGTGTCGGCGTATTCGTGTGTAGGATTGTCGCTTGTGAACTTTTGGGCCTGGGTGCCGTCACCCCAGTCAACCGTTATGTCTGTCACGCCCTCCAAAGGGAGCATCGACGCGGTTTTTGTGTCCTTCACATGAAGTCCGAGGATGAACGCGTCCTTGTCGATTCCAGGCTGGGACACGGTGATTTCCTTTGTGTCGATGTTTTCCTTGCCGTCACCGGCCTTTATTGTGACCTTCACGGTTCTTGTCACGGCGTCCGTGTTGGCGGTAGGTGTGAATCTGAATCCGTTGCCGGTCTTCTCGACAGTCAGCCATCCGTCCTCATTGCCTGAAACGGAGTATTCCCAGTCGAAGTTAGCCGTAACCTTCACTTCCTTAGGTTCGTTTGAGAACGGAGTCACAGGAACTGTCGAAGCGGAAGACTCTATGTGGGCGGCCCTGTCCTGAAGCACGTCGATTGTCTCCGTGGCAAGTTTCTCGCCGGTTCCGGCCTTTATGGTGAAAGTCGCACTCCTGTCGGAATATTCCTCATTCCTGTAGGCGCTGATTCTGACTGTGTTGCCGTCCTTGGTGACGAGCATCCATCCGCAGGCGGAAGTCTCGAAAGTCCAGTCCGGGTCTGTCGAGGTCACCTCGAAGGAGGCGGTTATCTCACCCTTGGCGGCAAGGTGGAAATTGTTCTTTGAGGCGACAATCTCCGGAGTTCCATAAGCGTTCTGGGAGACCTCAATGGTGGCGGTCTTGTCTCCGGCCTTTATGGTCACTGTGGCAGTGAGCTTTTTTTCCACTGTGTTGCGGCCGCACGAGAGAGTCAGGAGATCCGCGTCCTCGTCAGCTTCTCCTTTCACGAACGAGTCGCCCGCGACCTCGTAGGTCCAGTCAGCATTCGTGTTCACGTCCAGGGCAACTCTTCCTCCGAGGCTTTTGAAGGCGATGTTCCCATTCGTTCCGTCCTCGGATGTGAACAGTGTGTTCCTGGACTCCACAGACAAGGTGGCATTCACCTCGGTCACGTTTTCTCCAGGGACCGGATTCCGGTAGTTGATGGTCTCCTTGGTGCAGGCGCACAGAGAGGCGGCCAGCATTGATGAATATATTAACCTTTTCATTGTCTATAGTCTTGAAATGTTTTAGTCTTGTCCTCCTTCCCCTGCCTTCACTAAGTACATCTTGCCATCAGCGTAGTACAGGTCGTCTATTATTTCCGGATTTCCTGAAGACGCTCCTATCCTCACAAGTCCTAACCCGCCATAGGCCTCGTTAAATCCATCCAGAAGGATAGCCTGACAGTTGCCGTTCTCTCCGTTGGTGACGGTTCCGGCTTTTCCGTAAAGAATGCCTGTGGTGTATTTCATGTCTGTGATGTCAGGCTGTACCATATAGTAAGTCTCCTGAGTGTCCTCTGATGTTTCTGTAAGGCAAGGCGAGCCGAGGGTGATGACCATCCTCTTTGTCTCCTTGTCGTATGAGGTCTCGTATCGTGTGCCCTTCTTGAACAGATCCTTGATGATGAAACTCTTTCCGTACTCCCCCTGCTCGATTGTGCAGTAGGAGCCAATGCCTGGCTCATTGATGGCTTTGCCTCCGAGGTACCAACGTTCCGCATAAAGTCCGAAGCTTCCAAGCATCTGGAAGTATGGGTTCTCCTCGCGCGAGATCTGCGCGACCTTGATCTCCTTGCTCTCGGACTTGCCTCCAGCGGTCGCTGTGACAGTGATTGTTGCTTCGCGGTGGCCTTCGCTGTTAGCCGTGGCTGTCACGTTGACAATCGACCCGTTTGAACTGAATGCCAGCCAAGCGGCGCTTGGCTCAACTTTCCATTGGGCGTCGGTCTCCACGGAGAACTTGAAACTGTCTCCCTCTGAGTCAAGTTCAATGCTTTCCGGACCGTTGACTTTCAAGGAAAGAACTGCCCCTGACCATGACTGTGAGACTTTGATCTCCTTTTTGGTGGTGGCTGATTCGAGTGTCACCGAGGCTTTTCTTGTGTCTCCGGTCTCGTTGGCAGTGACAGTGATCGTCACATTGCCATCGCCGTCAGTGGCGGTGATCCAGGACCCGTCAGACACTGTGGAATGCCACTGTGACGGACATGCCACGGAAATTTTGGCCGTGCCTCCCTCTTTCGGGAAGGCCACGTCGTCCTGTGTGATGAGGAGGACATCAGCGATCTCCTCCTTCGTTGTCTCGCCGCAGGCAGAAAGCACAAGCAGCGGGATCGCGAACATTACAAGAAATCTTCTCATTGTGAAATCATTTAGATATTTTTTTGCTAATCTTTCAGTTTGGTAATAACTTTCCGTTTTTTAGATTCAGACGCTTTTGGCATCATCCGGACGCATATAATGTTCCGGAATCGACAGCGTCAACTATGACGTTAATGATAGTGTGGCGTGGACACTAAAACCATTCTCGCATATTCTGTTGTCTCGCTGATAGAATCTTTTGCGTAAATACCGGTGACAAGGCAGGCATTTTTGACTACTTTTTTGTTATAAACATATTCGATTTGCAATTTACTCATTTTGGTTGATGAATATTCTTCTCTAATGTAGAAATTTTAGCCTAAAGGATTGAAATATTGTTCTAAAGGAGCTATTGTTTGCCAAACTGAAAGAATTAGTGAATGTTTATTTACTTACTTAAATGGTGAGTAAGTCGGCATTTGGTAGGCGAGCCTTTCTGAACCGTTTTCGATGTGAATCACACCGCAATAGGTGAAGCCGGCCTTTTCTATGACATGGCGCATGATTCGGTTGTCCCTGTGGGTGTCGATGCGAAGGTTGCCCGAGACCGTTAGGGCATATTCAATGATCTCACGGAACACGCCATGACTTTCCGGGGAACTGGCGATGCGGTGAATCACGAAATATGGAGCCGTGTCATCCAGCCACTTGCCGCCTATTGATGAATATGTCGGTTCGGGCGAGGGGAGCAGGGCGAAATAGCCGACAGGCTGACCATAGCGTTCGACAATATGCGCTCCTCCCTTGCTGATGTCAGAACGCACGATCCCCTCGTTCGGGTAGCAGTCCCCCCACTGAGTCATGTTCCCGTCCCAGCGCATGATACTCTTGGCAGCGGAGAAAAGCTCCATCGCTGCGGGTATGTCCTTCTCTGTGGCTTTTCTGATCATTACTGCACCCCGAGAAGTTCGATTTCGAAAATCAGTGTGGAATTCGCTGGAATCCCAGGTTGGGAGAAACTGCCGTAACCAAGCTCGGACGGAATGTAGATTTCCCACTTGTCTCCGACACGCATCTGCTGAAGGGCTATGATCCAGCCTTCGATCAGATCCCTGAGCCTGATCGCCAGCGGATAGCCTCCGAGGCTGGTGTCGAAACATTTGCCGTCAATTGTCCGGCCAAGATAATGGCAACTTATCACACTGCTTGGTGCTGGCTGCTTTCCGCCTTCCGAACCGGACTGGAGAACCTTATAGCAGACCCCCTTGGCCAGTTGCACTACTCCTTCTTCCTTTGCTTTCGCGGCCAACCACTCCTTGTTGGCACGAGCATATTCATTCTTGTTCATGATTCAATTTTGTTGCGGCGCGTGATGCCGACCTTCCCGCGCACGGGTTCGCTTTTGGACGTTCCCGGTGCGTGAAAGACTGTTTTCAACTCACGGACCTGCTTGTTTGCAGCTTCCGGTGCGTGATGCTGGCCTTTCCGCTCACGGAGGTTAGGCGGGCATGCGGGTTGGTATATTCCTAAACTACTGGTTGAACCTCTTTGCCTGCTCCGCGATGAGCTCCTTGTCATCGAAATAGTCGATCTTCATCGCCTTCTTCACGTCAGAGAGGGTGGCCGCGGCAACCTCTTCGGCTGCCTCGCTTCCTTTCTTGAGAATCTCATAGACGGCCGGGATGTCCTTCTCGTATTCCTTCCTGCGGGCGCGGATCGGCTCAAGCTCCTCGTTGAGGATCTTCTCAAGGAACCTCTTGACCTTCACGTCGCCGAGTCCGCCTCTGCGGTAGTGGTCCTTCAACTCGTCGAGGTTGGCATATTCAGGTAGATAGCGGCCGAAGTGTTCGTCGCGGCAGAACGCGTCGAGGTAGGTGAAGACAGTGTTGCCTTCCACGTGGCCAGGGTCGCTGACGTTGATGTGCTGAGGGTCGGTGTACATCGACATCACCTTCTTATGCATCTCTTCCGCTGATTCTGCGAGGTAGATGCAGTTGCCTAGGGATTTGCTCATCTTCGCCTTGCCGTCGGTACCAGGGAGTCTGAGGCAGGCGGCGTTGGAAGGCAGGACGGCTTTTGGCTCGACGAGAGTCTCGCCGTAGATTCTGTTGAAGCTGCGGACGATCTCCACGGCCTGCTCCAGCATAGGCTTCTGGTCCTCGCCTACAGGCACGTCTGTGGCCTTGAATGCCGTGATGTCGGCGGCCTGGGAGATAGGGTAGCAGAAGAAGCCGACCGGAAGGCCGCTTCCGAATGCTTGCTCCTCGCCTTCCTGGCTGAAGCCGCGCATCTGGATCTCAGCCTTGACGGTCGGGTTGCGCTGAAGCCTCGCCACAGTGACGAGGTTCATGTAGTAGAACGTAAGCTCTGTGAGCTCCGGGATCATGCTTTGGATGAATATTGTCACTTTGGCAGGGTCGAGGCCGACTGACAGATAGTCGAGAGCCACCTCAATGATGTTCTGGCGTACTTTTTCAGGATTGTCGAAGTTGTCGGTAAGTGCCTGCGCGTCAGCGATGAAGACGAACATCTTCTTATAGTCGCCGGCATTCTGGATGGCCACCCTGTTCCTCAGGGAGCCTACGTAGTGACCGATGTGGAGGCGTCCTGTTGGGCGGTCGCCTGTCAGTATTATCTTGTTTGACATATCGTTATGTTTTTTAGTTCGTTATTTTAATCTTTATTTTAGCCTGATGTTAAATTCTTCAGTCAAACCGCTTGCTGTAAAAGACAGACTTGTTCTATCTTATCAGGTTCAGGAACTCGTTTCTAGTCCGGGCCGAGGTCAGAAATGCCCCTGAGAATGCGGAGGTCGTGGTAGTGGCATTGGCCTTCTGCACCCCCCGGATCGACATGCAGGTGTGCATGGCCTCGATCACCACGGCAACTCCCAGCGGATGCAGCGCATTGTCGATGCAGTCCCGGATCTGGACCGTCAGCCTCTCCTGCACCTGAAGCCGCCGCGCGAAAGTCTCCACGACTCGCGCCACCTTGCTCAGCCCCGTGATCTTGCCGTTAGGAATATACGCCACGTGGCATTTTCCGAGGAACGGCATCATATGGTGCTCGCACGTGGAATACAGCTCTATGTCCTTCACCAGAACCATCTGCCGATATTCCTCATCGAATATGGCGGAGCGGATGATCTCCGCCCCGTTCTGTGAATATCCCTGCGTGAGGAACTGCAATGCCTTCGCGACCCTCTCCGGGGTCTTTACAAGCCCCTCTCTCTCAGGATCTTCGCCTAAAAGACGGAGAATCTCCTTGACATGACCGGCGATCTCGGCGGTTGTCCTTTCCTCGTATATTTCCTGTTTCTCGTATGACATATTCTTAAGCTCTTATTTTTGGTACGGTTGTTGAGACAACCTCTCAAGCCTACAAAATTAGGCAAAAAATACTTATTGTTATGTTTTTTTGCATATCTTTGGGGCAAATAGAGCCGCTTTTTAGGGCTTGTTGATTTATTGTAATGATTGTTAACGATTTAATTGTTCGCGAATATGTATTGGACACTTGAACTTGCCAGTAGCCTGGACGACGCTCCATGGCCAGCATCTAAGGAAGAACTTATCGACTACGCCAACCGCTCTGGCGCCCCCGAAGAGGTCATCGAGAATCTAACCGAACTTGAGGACGACGGAGAAGTCTACGAATCCATCGAAGACATCTGGCCGGATTACCCTACAAAGGATGACTTCTTCTTTAACGAGGAGGAGTATTGATTAATAATCAATAATTTATATTGTTTTATTAGTTAAAGTTATTTTACTAAAACAAGCAAATCATAGACCGACATCCCGTAACAGCATCGCAAGAGTGATTCAGGGATAGTCACAAGACTGAATGCCGCGGCGCCAAGAGTCCGCAAAGCGAGTTAGGTTATATCGCACCTGACTCGCTTTTTTGTTGTTTCGTGGTGACGTGAGGAAAGATTGATGTTTGGTATGAGACAGGAATATTCAAAGATTATTTCTGGGTTTAGCCAATTTGGGAACAAGTGCGGGCTATAAGATCGTGCATGAAAGATGTTACCCTCCATAGGGAAAGTATGCGCTTACGGTCACTGAACCTGTCGAAGTGACACATCAATGGACTTGTCCGTCAGAAACCCGTATGGCCGGACAAACTCTCTTGGCATGTACATTTGTCCGGTGGATTGGCATATGGCCGGACAAAATGTGCAAAAGTGGCTTTATATCCGGAGAAAGTGCGACTGGACTGGACAAGTGAATGTGAAGTTTAACTTTAAAACACAATAAATTATGGGAAGATATGTAAGCTTCGGTATTGTGCGTACATATTGCTTTTTCAAGAAAAGTATCCGCGATTATGTTAATGACTGGTTCAACTTGCGTCTGAATCTTAAAGAGGAAGATGTCAAGAATGCTTTGGTGGAGCAGATGTTTCCGGACATCTATGAATTCATCGAAACGGACGACAGCTATGAGTTTACACTGAAGAATGATCTGTCGGTAAATGACATAGTGGAACTGCTTTCTCGTTTCCGGGATGTCGCTCACATTCCTGAATCCGAAAGGAAGAGAATATGTGAGACCATTTCTGAAATGACGCTGAACGACGCGCTGGATTTGGCGGAAGAGAAGAAGTTCTGCAAATATCAGGATTTTCATCTGTATGGCAGGTTCTATGGCGGAAGTCCATTCGCATACCCACTGACGGTAAATGGCAAACAAATCTACATGGCTGCGGAAGTCTTCGGCGTTATGATCGGGCAGTCTGATTCGAAGACAATCTCGGAGTCAGACATCAGACCCTATGACTTTTTCACAGAGCTGCTTCGTTATCGTTTGAAGCCTTGCAGGCTGGCGGATTCCGCATTGGTGTTCTTGTCGCAATAATAGATCTCCGCGATCGCATCGAAGGTTTTGTCCGGGAAAATCCTTTTTCGCCGGACAAAACCACTGAGAGTCAAATCTTGTCCGGTGAATTGGCGTTCTGCCGGACAAACCTGCTGAATAAAGTGATTCGTCCGGGTAAACGCAATTATCCCGGACAAAATATTATCAATATGGTAGACAACATTATTGTTCCTGAATATAAGGAACTTTGGCCATTGCTATGCCTTGACGGAGCGCTTAACGGCAATGTGGTGGATGACGCCTCTTTGGAGGTGATGCCCCGGATCGAGAATGAAATGCGTCGTCTCAAGGTTATGGGTGATGATGAGAGACGCTCCCTGTGGCTGGAAATACATCTTCCGGGAAGGCGGTACTATTGGGGCGAGGACAAACGTGACCGGTGCGGGAATATCTGGTACTGGATATCCACAGGTAACTATCGCGGTTTCCATTATCTGTTGCTGGGCGACAATCACCACAGGTGCATTGACCTTCGGAGTCAACCTTATGTCGGTGAAGGACGTGTCCCGGGACATCATTACACCGATGTCCGTGAGCCGTTTCTCCGTTTGGAGGAATATGTAAAGGAAATCGTGGATGCCGTGTGCGTGGCTCCAGATAAGTATAATGAATATATCGAAGAGAATCTTCCACATTGGAAGAGACATGGCACAATCAGGCGTTCGGTGCTGAACGGTATATGCCCTTTGTACAGACGTGTCAAAAACCCGGAGGCTGAGGTTGAACTCCTTGAGAATGTGCGCGAATGTCCGTTGACAGTCTTGGATGAGATGACTTTGAACACCTACATGCATTATTGGAGGTTGGCCTATGTCGCATACAGGACACGTGATGACGTAGAACCGGATTCCATTGATGAATATGCCGATTTGGATGACCGTGAAGTTTTCCGTCATTCCAGCAAAGGATATAATCTTGAAGGATACAACCTTGACTCTCAGGAGGATTTCATAAGGTGGAAAGACGGTGACTCACCGTGTCACTGCCTTGATGTCGCCTACGCCCGCATTCATCTATGGCCGGTTCGGGAAGATGATGGCTTGTGGCATTTCGAGATAAGCTATAATGTTTGTGGCTATTTCCGTGATGTCTTGAACATCGTCAGGGCTCTGTACGAGCAGGGAATAATAGTCGGAATCCGCTATTGGGTGAATGACGCGCTCGCCCAGCTGAGGGAAGAAGACACTGTCAGGATATCTCCTTGCCCGAACAAATATCAGGAGGAAATATCTTTGCCGACAGTAGGCGATGGCGTTACGAGAAAGATGGTCAATGCCATAATCCGTGAGACTGTGTGGGATAAGGAAGAACAAGTGCTGCCTGAGTTGCCCCGCTGCTGAGATGTCAACAAATGTCTGTTTTCTCCGGTGAATAGCTGTTTGTCCGGTATAGGCCTTATCTGCCGGACAAAGTGCTGAAATTAGGGATTATGTCCGTGGAAATGGGCTTTGGCCGGACAAAATAATATTCGATAAATTAAATGAGCATATTCAAAGAAAAGGAGGGATGTTGCGATGCGACGTTCCGGTCTGGCGGACCGTACTGGCACGCCTATACTTCAGGTAAGGATACTCCGTTGCTTTTTGTGCGGGATGAGGATCTTGTGTTTGTCATGAATGTGGTGGCGCATGCTGCGGCCCTGTTTCCGGAGCTTCGGGTTATCGCGTTCGAGGTGATGAACAACCATTTTCATTTTGTGGTTTCAGCGGAAGAGAACTCTGTATTGGCGTTCTGGGCATTCATAAAGAAAAGGCTGGCGAGATCGTTTCCTCTGATGAAGAATATTCATATCACACTCAAGCCGATAGAAGGTCTGGGCTCATTGCGCAATAACATCGTCTATACCAACCGGAACGGTTATGTGGCTGATCCGGCTCACACGCCGTTCAGTTATCCATGGGGGACTGGGCGCTATTACTTTTTGGACTGGCCAAGTGGTAAGGCATTGGGTCGGATATTCGTGGATGACAGGAGGAAGATGTTCAGATGCCGCACCCCTGGGCTCCCGGGAGAGTGGGAGGTCATCAATGGCTACGTTGCCCCGTGGAATTACTGTGTCCTCAAGTTTGGCATGGCGATGTTCCGGGACGCGCATCACTACTTCATGATGGTGAGCAAGAACGTGGAGGCGTATGCGGAATTGGCTGCCGTACTCGATGATGGTGAATTCCTTACGGATTCTGAACTGTTCTCTCGTCTGAGTTCGTTGCTGCGGTCTGACTACGGCGTCTTCTCCATCAAGGACTTGACCAAGCCTCAGAAATTCGACCTCGCCCGTAAACTCCGATATGAATTCCGTTCTTCCAACGGTCAGGTCAGCCGGGTGCTCGGTTTGTCCCGGTACGAGATTGATTCGCTTTTCCCTTTGGCGGCGGAAAAGTGAGGATTGCTTTCAGTGGCATGGGAAAATCTGCGTCAGCACTTTCGCATTATGAATAGTCTTATCGCCTGTTTTTTCTTGTACAGTTTCAGGGACAGCCTGTTCCGCCGCAATATTTTCTTTCTTGTGTCATCATCAAGATTCTCCATCATCAGGTCCGATGATGACAAGATAGTTGAATCCCATCGTGATTATGTCCGCAATCGTGTCGATGCACCAAAGGAATCCGAACGCCGCCCATATCGCCGCCGCAAGAATGACCCACTTGAACCACGAGTCAAACATCGCCGCCCTCGCCTCGAATGGTTTGATGGCGACAATCCCTACCGTCACCAGCAACGGGCTGAATCCGATGACGCTTTTCCAGAAAAGTTCTTTGTATTCATCCATAAAGCTCTGTTTTCTCGCCCGCAAAGATAGTCCTTGCTGTAAGACAAAACTTGACACACAGAAAAAATATCTGTCTGTCATACTTTGTCAGATATAATGGGTTAACTTTGCCGGAGAAAAAATCAGAACACAATGTTGGCGGAAAAGATAAAAGACAGGATCAGGCTTCTGGAGATCGTCGATTCGTTCGGCGGGCGCGGGGCAAGTTTCGAGCGGATCAGAAAAGAATGGTGGGGGAGCACTAAAGGCGGGGATCTCGACCTGCGGACGTTCCACAGGTACAGACGGGACATCGAGGAGATCTTCGGTGTCATAATAGAGTGCAGGCGTGCCGGCAGCTCATCGACATATTATATCTCGAATAAAGGCGCGTGCCCTGACGACAGGCTCCGCCTGACCTGCATCAACGCCTTCCTGATGGGGAATATGCTGACCGACGACCGATTCCCGAAGGACCGGGTGTTCATCAGCGCCAGCTACAATAATGAATATGCGAGGGTGGTCGCGAGGGCGATATCCCTGAACAGGGTGATATTCGTGAAACACAAACACCTCTACCAGAAGTATGCCGCCGTCAAGGATGAGAAAATGCTGTATCCAGTGGAGATCAGGCCTGAGGTCCTTGAGTTCGAGTTCATTCCGTACGCCCTGTCCTACAATTCCTGCTGGTATATGTTTGGAAAGATGCCGGGGGAGGACGAGCTCCTTGTATATTCATTGCAGAACTCGGCTGAAATCCGCGTTCTGGACGAGACCGCCGAGCCGCCGGAGGATTTCCGCCTTGG
>DCCQ01000047.1:0-9458 GCA_002314195.1 Bacteroidales bacterium UBA1077
GCCAAAGGGCTTTCCCTTACGCTTGGCAAGTTGCTCTACATGCTTCTTGTCCTCTTTATCGTGTCTGTCATCCTGACGGCTTTGGCCATCGGAGGAGTGATGTGGATAGGGGAGTTGATAGGGAGCTACGCTGCCGGGGCCGGGATTGTGGCCGCTGCGTTCGCTGTGATTCTGGGGATTGTCATCTTGCTGAGAGAGAGGCTGTTCCGCAACACTTTCGTGCCTATGTTCATCAAACTTTTCTTTGACGAAGAAAAATGAGATATTCAGAAATCAGAACTATGGAAGAGCTGGAGTCGGCTCAGAAGGATGTGCGTGAGCGTTTGGCCCGCAGAGAGTTTCTGATGCGCGAGTCTCTGTCCGATGTCAAGGAGGCATTCACGCCATCCAACATGCTGTTCTCCAGTCTCAGAGGTCTTTCGGCGTTTGTTCCGGTCGAAAAGTTGCTTTTGCTGGCCGTAAGAATGTTCAAGCGCAGGTTATTCAAATGATTGTCGGACTCTGTTTCGCCGTATAGAATATAGTCTGTCGTCATATGCATTCTATTGTATTCGTAAATAAATCAGATTCAGCAGATGGGCATATTCAAAGATAGGATTGAGTCGGTTCGGGCGATGATGCGCTCGAAGGGGTGGGATGCTGTCATCGTGACGGGAAATGACCCGCACAACAGTGAATATTCCGCCGCGCGCTGGCATCAGGTGGCTTGGTTGTCCGGCTACACTGGAGAAGGAGATTTGGTCATCACTGAGGACCATGTCGGGCTTTGGACGGACACACGTTATTTCATCCAGGCTTCAAGGCAACTTCCTGAGGCCGGAGCTGAGCTGCATAAGACGCGTGTTCCCGGTCAAGTGCTTATTCCTGAATGGCTTGCCGGACATTTTGCGGATTTTGACGAGGTCTGCGTCGCGGTGGACGGGCTTTGCATGACAGCTTCTTCCGTGAAGGACATTCAGGAAGCGGTCGGGGAGAAGGTCTGTTTTGTCAACGTCCCTGACATGCTGGAAGTTCTTTGGATAGACCGTCCGGAAATACCTCAGACTCCGATCATCACCCTCGGCCCGGAACAAGTAGGTTGGTCAAGGGAACAGAAAGTGCGTTGGATGCGCAAATGGTTGGCGGAAAAAGGCTACGATGCGATTCTCCTCACAGCATTAGATGAGATTGCCTGGATGCTGAATGTCCGTGGGCAGGACGTGGTTTACAATCCTGTCGTGATGTCTTATCTGCTTGTCACTCAGGATAATGTGCTTTGGTTTGCACGTAAAGGTCCAACACCCGATGAGGATGGCGAGACCGAGGACAGTTTCCATGAGCTGATTGCGGACGGAGTGAACATCCAGGAATATTCAGATGTGGAGACCGCTCTTTCAAACCTTGTTGACGGCAGTTACATCAAGACCCTCTTTGTTGATCCGGCGACTTTGAACTACAATCTGTACAGCATTCTGGAGGATAATTCGCCTCGGTCAATCGTGTTCGGCACGTCCCCGGTCGGCCTGCGCAAATCTGTCAAGAACGATGTCGAGATCGCCGGAATGAAAGAGGCGCACCTTGAGGACGGCATTGCCATGGAGCGCTTCCTCCACTGGTTGCAGACGTCTGTCGAGGCGGGCAGTGCGATCAATGAATATGAAGCCTCTTTGAAACTGCACGAGTTCCGATCGGAGATCGAAGGGTTCCGTGGCGAGAGTTTCGAGACAATCTCCGCTTACGGCCCGAACGCGGCTCTGCCTCACTACGTCACACCAGAGGAGGGTTCGGCTGAGATTTACGCCGAGGGGCTTTACCTATGCGATTCCGGAGGGCAGTACTTGTTCGGAACCACAGACATCACCAGAACAATTCCGCTAGGGCCTTGCTCGCAACTAGAGAAGGAGGATTTTACTTTGGTTTTGAAAGGCCATATTGCCTTGTCCAAGGCTGTTTTCCCTAAGGGGACCGCTGGATGTCAGTTGGATGTCTTGGCCCGCGAGCCGCTATGGAACGCCAAGCGCAATTTCGGCCACGGAACCGGCCACGGTGTCGGGTTCTATCTAAGCGTCCACGAAGGCCCGCAGGACATCCGTCAGAACTTCAACCGCCAGGCCATTCTTCCGGGAATGATCACCAGCGATGAGCCGGGAATATACCGTGAGGGCAAGTTCGGTATCCGTCACGAGAACCTCATCCTTTGTTTGGAGGCCGGGGAGAATGATTTCGGTCACTGGTTGCGGTTTGAGCCGTTGACCCTCTGCCATTTCGACACCTCGATTCTGGTCAAGGATCTTCTAGACAGCTCTGAGATCGAGTGGCTAAACGCCTACAACGAGAGAGTTTATCAGACTCTTTCTCCATGCCTCACCCAAGAGGTCGCAGCCTGGCTTCGCCAGAAAACCCTCCCAATCTAAGATTTTTTTATGTGGCACTTAAGTGTCTGAAAATGAGTAAAATGGATTAAGCTCTAGTGCTGATTTCTATACCATGACATTGTTCTTTTGATTGAAAATCAAAACGTTATCTGCCACGGATTATTCCGGGTCCCAGTCGCTTAGGCAAGCCCCCCCGAAGGGCCTCTAACCTGAATTTTGCACGTTACCAAAATTCAGAACAGAGGCCCTTCGTGGCTCTGGAAAGATTACCGGGGAAACAGAAAAATGCTCTCATCTCCGCAGATGTTACGGATTTTCAGGCGCAAGGGGCGTTCATCGGATGTTATGCTCCCGTCCCAGAAAGAACTGGTTTTCTTCCCGTTCTTTATGACGTAGCCGAGCCTGTCGATCTTGATTTCAGAATCACTATGCCAAGGTGCGGACTTGTCAGCTGATGTACAATCAAGACTCAGCATCTCAATTGCTTCCAAGCCTTCCTCACTCAGAAGAATAGGATTGAATTCTATGTTTTTACCTTTTGAGACTTCTACAAGATACTGCTGCCTTGCCTTCTCGTTCACCTCATCGATTTTCCGCCAAACTCTGTCACTGTGAAAAGACAGGATGTCAACTTGCCAGATGTTCAAAACACCATCTGTGCTCTTTTTGACGTTGAATCTGACTGTGTCCTCAGCGACCACATCATCCAGAACCCTTTTCAGATCCCGAAGCTCAATCTCAATCAAAGTGTCGTTGCTTTCCTTGATGTACTTTTCCAATTCAGGACGATCGTGGATGTCAATGTAGTAAACGATTACCTTTTTGGTGTCATCCGGGAGTTCCGGGATGGCTTCCTTTATGATTGGAGCGATGGCACTGATGTCCAGCACTCTGGATGAACTGTCCAGAAGATTCGGAAGATGTACAGGCATCCACCCGGATTCCAGATCCTCTATGGCTCCGGACCAAAGAGGGTTGAGTCCAGCCTCTTCCCTGAATCCAGGAATCAAGCTCTTTAGTTTGTCCATAGTCTGGACAGGGTTCCTGAACAGGGATATTCCGTCTTTAACTTCCAGTACATCGAATCCGGCTCCAGCGGCTTTAAGCCTGTCTCTTGCTGTCTGGATGCTGTTTATGTTGATGTCGCAGTGGATGAACCGTCTTCCGAGGCGGTTTGCCACAGCGGCCGTCACCCCGCTCCCTCCGAAGAAATCTGCTACGACCATCCCCTCGTCGCTGCTCGCTTTGATGATCCTTTCCAGCAACGCCTCCGGCTTCTGGGTGGCGTAGTCAACTCGCTCCTGCGCTTGGGAATTGACGGGATTTAGGTCTGTCCACAGAGATTGTGCTGGCATGCCAGGAAGCTCATCTAAGTACATTTTTGATCTAATTCCACCTTTGGATGTAAAATGAAGACGGTTTTCCTTATCTAACCTTTTCATTGTATCTAATGGGCAACGCCATAAAGATTTAATGCCTTTGTATTCATATTCATAGCCACCACCTTGCAATCCCTTTGCTGTTAGATTACCACTGTCCCATTTACGTCCGTCTTCGTCAGATTGAGAAAAACGCGACAAGTAAGATTCATCATATTCTTGGAATACAGTATTGAATGTGTATGTTTGTCCTTTGGTATAGAAGAAAATAGTGTCAAAATTATTTCCATAAAACCCTGCATCAGAATGAGCTGTGCTTCTTTTCCAGATGATTTCATTTCTGAAATTCTCCTCCCCGAAGATCTCGTCCATCAGAATCTTCACATAATGCCCTATGTGCCAGTCCAGATGCACATAGATGCTGGCGTTCTCACTCATCACGGCCTTGATCGCTGAAAGATTCTCGTACATCCAGTTGAGGTAGCGTTCTTTGTCCCAGATGTCCCCGTACATCTTCTCTTCGAAGGATTTCAGTTCATCGTAATCCAATTCTTTTTCCGCCTGCGCTATCGCGTCCGCCACCTTGGGATTTCGTCTGATGTACACTTTCTTGGAATAGTCCGCACCACTGGCGAATGGAGGATCAATATAGACCAGGTCCACTGTTTCTCCCTTGTCTTTAAGGTAGGCGCATGCTGAAAGACATTCTCCTCTTATCACAAGATTGTCATCAGGATTGCTCCCGACCTCTTCAATCTTTTCAACCTCAAACAGCGGCATCCCACGCTGGATGTGTGTGAACACCTCACCGTTGTCCTTGTATTTCAACACCCTGCGCGTCCTTGCGAAATTGTCAAGAATCGCCTGTCCTTCAATTGTCTCCGGGTAATATGGAATATATTTGACTGCCATTTCTCGCTATGTTTAGTCCCTAAAAAATTCACTGATGGTCTTGTTCAATAAAGATAGTCTGCTGTCACTGCCCAGTGTGTCCTCAAGGTAAACAAACCTGAACTTGTCGTAGCCGAACTCAGAATTGTTCATGGGGATGAAATATTTCTCCATGAAGTGTTTCCGATCGTTGAACTTCGATGCGAAGCCCTCTCCTTTTGTCTCGATGATGGCCACTTTGTGAATATTCCCCTCCGTGGTCCTGCTGATCATAAGAAAGTCAGGAATATATTTGCCGAGATATTCCCACTTTTCACCGCTTTTCCTATAGCAGTTGATCTTGAATTCCGTCAGAGTGTCGTCCCCGTTGAAATAGACCTCAATTTTCTTCTCTTTGATGAGGGGAAGAAGCTCTTTCGTGAAAACGCTCTTCTCAAGTCCGCTGTCAAAATGGTAAGGAAGGTAGTGGTAGGTCTGGTTTCGTTCAGGATGTTTTTCTGAAAGATCAGACATCACAATGCCTCGTTTGGCCAGCAATTCCATGGCGGCTTTCTCCTGGGGAGAGAGTTCCGGTGGCGCTGGCTTTTTGTCTTCGGCCAGGATCTCTTCTACGGCTTCCGCATCCGGATAGTAAATGTCAGAATCAGAGGCGTTGACCGCATCGTGAAGATTGTCTATTCTTAGTAGTTCTGCCTCCTCTGGCACAACCTCTTCGTAAACCCTCAAAGTCCTTAAAGGCACGAAAACCTGTCTGATTGCTGAACGGATGGCCTCTTGGTCGTATTCAGGATTGAAAGCTGAATATGTCCCATAAGGGATGGTTATACTTTCGAAGATCCTCTCAAGGCTGTCGCGATGCCTATACAGTCCGTCCATTGTAAGAGTACCGAAGCTTTCCTTGTGAATCTTGTAAACCCAATCGTTGAAAGAGGTCTGTTCAACAGAGGCTTCGCTGTTTTTGCTGACGCTCAGTATTTTTCCAGTCAGGTCTTGTTCGTGGATAAGACTATCTTTGGCATAGATGAGGATGCTTTCGGGCTCCAACCTTTTTTGAGTGTCAGCTTGATTCTCGACAACTTCGTTGACGTAGCTTATCCTGAACTGATTGTAACTGATTTCCGGAAGCTTCAGCACATCCATTCTGGAAACTCTTCTGATAGTGTGCCAGCTCTTTTCTCCTGCCTTCCTAAGCTCTTCAAGCGTAATGTTTTGCTGCTGTTTCAATTGCTTGTTGAGTGTGTCAGCATTGAATTTGTTCAGCCAGATTATGGCTGTTTCGTCAGCATTGTGCTGAACTTCCCTCAGACATCGGCAGCTTGTCTGGAGAACCATATTCGTCGGGCAAACTCCCTTTTGGGGCAGAATGACTCCTGTGAGGCTTCGACAATCCCAGCCTTCTTTACCTATCTGTACAAGAAGCACGATCCTGACTTTGGAAAATGGCTTGTCAAGAGTGGAGAACGAAACCTCTGAGCCTTCTGGAACGGGATAGGATTTGTTGCCGCCATGGTATTTAAGAATCGCTTCCGTCGGATTCAACCCCAAAGAAGACACAATCTGAGTCACAAGCGGATAGACGACTTCTTCCAGATTCTCGATCTTGCCGCAGTATATGGCCAGTTTAGCGCAGGTCCCGTTTGGATATTCGGTGTCTTTGTAACTATTCATGAAGTCTATGACACCGTTCCTAATGATTTCCGTCTGCTCGTTGTCGGCAAATCTGATGACAGGACGTTTGAGAAAATTGCCCACACCTTCGATCAATGGATAGTGATAGACAACGTTGGTGATGTCTGTGTTCTTGATTGACAAACCATTGGCCAAAGGCACATTTTCTGCCTTTTCAAGATAAGGTGTGCCGGAAAATCCAAGGATTGAGTTGAAACTGTTGAGCTTTCCCCATTCCGTCACGACCTTGCGCAACTTGATCTCACTGTCTGTCGCATGGTGGACCTCATCAATGATGACAGCTAGATTTGGAATCCGGCCAATAATTTCACGCAACTCATTAGCCTGCTTGATTTCCTGCAAGTCCATCGTGTCCAAAACTCCCCTATCCTCAGTTTTATCCATCTTGTTGAGTATGACTTTTTCGGCATTTGTCACGGCGACAAGTCCCATCAATGTGTCAAAAGGTTGGTGCGTACTGATCTTACGGGCGTTGGGGTTTCTGGTTATGTTGCTTTTTCGGGCGCTTTTGGATTCATCCAGCACCTCGAAACTGATGATTCTTTTGATTTGTGAGGCAGCGGGGTCAGGAATCACCCATGTCGGATCAAACTCAACGATATGTTTGAGGCTGGGTACAATAGAGGATTTCAGTCCTGAGGGCGCCAAGATCAGGAAGTTGTGCGCGAATTCTTTGGCATCAGGATCTTTGAGTGCAAAGTAGAGGTTCAGGTAGATTATCGCTGACATGAGGAATGTCTTTCCCGCCCCCATCGGAAGACTGAAAATGTAGTCAGTGTAACTTACATTATAGAACAAATTCTTGAACACACTTTCGTAGTCGATGCTTTCAGGTCTGAAGCGAATCTCTTTCTCAAGTTCAGGTGCTGTCTGCTTACCGTTTCTATCTTTTAGCAATGAATATTCATACAATGCCTGCGCAGCTGGATTCTTTTCCATGAAACTCCTTGCTTTCTGGGTGAGTTCGGTCTCGCTCAGGTCAACACTGTTGAACATTCCGGAAGAGAACAATTGCCAGAGAGGCTTATTTTTACATTTGATTTTCAGAAACAAGTACGTTTTGACGGCCTCAATCTGGGCGTCACGAAGTTTCCCTTTCTCTTCAATATATCGAGTAAGATTTCCTACCGTGCAGCCATTGGATTTCAGCCATTCGTCTCTTTTCCTTTCTATAAGCTTGTAGAACATAGTCGTTTCTCATCTGTTTACAAAGATAAATAAAGCTGATTGCAGAAAGAAATTTTGCCGGGATTAATTTTGCTGAAAAATAGTGTGGGGTAATAAGCATAATATTAATAAAATAAGCTGTTGCCTTTGGTAGTGTGCACCTAAAGGCAGCAGCGCAAATAATTGATGAATAGCAAGTTGCTGATCACGATTCCAGGCCGCAGGCTATTCATACTAAACTGAAGGACAAGTCCTGTTGATTGCACCGAGTAACGTTTGGCTATTTGTTCAGTGCGTCAGCCGACTTGATGTACTTTGCGAGTTCCTCGTCTGAGACGTGGAAGTTCTGCATCTCCCCGGAGAAGTACTGGTCGTAGGCGCTCATGTCCACGAATCCGTGTCCGGACAGGTTGAACAGAATCGTCTTCTCCTCGCCGGTCTCCTTGCACTTTAGCGCCTCGCTGATGGTGGCGGCGATAGCATGGCAGGATTCCGGCGCGGGAATGATGCCCTCGGTTTGAGCGAACAGAACTCCAGCCTTGAACGCGTCAAGTTGCTCGATGTCCGCAGCTTCCATGTAACCGTCCTTCATCAGCTGCGACATGATCACCCCGGCTCCGTGGTAGCGAAGACCGCCTGCATGGATGGTGGCCGGTTTGAAATCGTGTCCGAGAGTGTACATCGGCAGAAGTGGAGTCATACCGGCCTCGTCACCGAAGTCATATTCAAACTTACCCCTTGTGAGCTTAGGACATGAATATGGCTCCGCGGCGATGAATCGGGTCTTTTTGCCTTCCTGAATATTATGTCTCATGAACGGGTAGGCGATTCCGCTGAAGTTCGAGCCGCCGCCGAAGCAGGCCACCACGATGTCAGGATATTCCCCGGCCAACTCCATCTGTTTCTCGGCCTCCAGTCCGATGACGGTCTGGTGCAGACAGACGTGGTTCAGTACGGATCCGAGCGTGTACTTGCAGTTCGGGGTGCTGACCGCCAGCTCGATGGCCTCCGAGATGGCGCATCCGAGAGAGCCCTGATCGTTAGGATTGGCCGTGATGATGTCCTTGCCGGCCCTTGTGGACATGGATGGGGATGGAGTGATGTCAGCCCCGAAAGTCTGCATGATAGACCTTCTGTAAGGCTTCTGGAAGAAGCTGACCTTTACCATGTAGACGGCGCAGTCCAGCCCGAATTTCTTGGCGGCATAGGAAAGCGCACCGCCCCATTGGCCGGCACCGGTCTCAGTGGTGATGTTTGTGATGCCCTGCTCCTTGGCGTAGTAGGCCTGAGCCAAAGCGGAGTTCAGTTTGTGTGATCCGGCAGGGGAGACACTCTCATTCTTGAAGTAGATGTGTGCCGGAGTTCCGAGCGCAGCCTCAAGGTCGTAGGCTCTCACGAGTGGAGTGCACCTGTAGCCGGCGTATTGCTCACGAACCGGTTCCGGGATCGGAATCCACTCGTCAGTGGTGTTGAGCTCCTGGTCAGCGCATGCCTTGCAGAAAATAGGATAAAGGTCTTCCGCTTTCAGTGCCTCATGTGTGGCTGGGTTTAGGATAGGCATAGGCTTGTTGGGCATGACTGCCTGCATGTTGAACCATACTGTCGGAATGTCGCTTTCTGGGAGCAAGAACTTTTTCTGTCTCATTTTGTTGTTCGTTTTTGAATGTTTACTAATAAATCAATTTTGTCTGATACAATTGCTTCGGCAGTCTAAGTGACCGGAAGAAGTATAACAAAAAAGGGCGGCCGTTTCCGGTCGCCCTTGAATTTTCTTTAGAATCCTTGACTATATCAATGCGTTTGCCTGAAGGAATGCGTTGATACCAACAGCCGCGAAGCCAAGGCAGATCAGCGTGGCGACCACGATGCCGATCACTTTCAGTCTCTTGAACCAAGTCTGGTTGTTCCAACCAACTGTCTGGAACATGCTCCAGAAACCGTGGCAAAGGTGGAACCAGATAGCCACGAACCAGGCGAG
>DCCQ01000047.1:9535-9988 GCA_002314195.1 Bacteroidales bacterium UBA1077
CTCGTAAGGATTGCCTTCCTCGGCGCCGATGAACATCGCAAGCTGCATCTTGGCCCAGAAGTGGGTAAGATGGAATGCGAGAAATCCGAGGACAACGATACCAAGCACGAACATATTCTTCGCTGACCAAGAATCGGCGGCAGCGACGCTTGCGGCCTCATAGCGCTTGTAACCGCCACGGGCCTTGATGTTTTTCCAAGTAAGCCAGCATCCGTAGAAGATGTGGATGATGAAACCGAGGGCAAGTACAGGAACCATGATGGTCACGATAGGAAGTGCCATGAACTCGCAGCCTTTCTCAAAGAGGCCGTCGAGTCCGTTGTAGTTGCCGGTGAAAGAGTCAATGACGGAGAACAGGTTAATCGTCACGTGAAGCAGCAGGAAGATTATAAGAAATGCTCCGCTGACAGCCTGGATGAATTTCCTTCCGATGGAATAGTGAAATGCGTTCGC
>DCCQ01000114.1 GCA_002314195.1 Bacteroidales bacterium UBA1077
TGTCATGGATGTTTCATATTCTTGAATCGTATTGTTTATTAGTCTGATGAAATCTATTTCTCACCCGTGTACATCCGGCAGATGCCGAGTGTGAAGGCTTTGTGGGTGACGTTGCGGAAGCCGGCCTCACGCATCGTGGTCGTGAATTCCTTTTTGCCAGGGAAGGCGGCGACGGAGGCGGGGAGGTAGGCGTAGGCGGCCTTGTCTCCGGAGACCTTCCCTCCGATCTTCGGGAGAATGTGGAGGAAATACAAGTCGTAGAACCATCGTATGACCTTGTTCTCGGGGCGGGACAGCTCAAGGATCACGAGGCGGCCGCCGGGTTTGAGGACACGGAGCATTTCCCTCAGGCCTTTCGGCCTGTCCTCGAAGTTCCTGATTCCGAAAGCGATGGTGACTCTGTCGAAAGTGTTGTCGGGGAAGCGCAGGTTCTCACCATCGCCTTCCTCTATGCTGATCATCTCGTTCAGCCCGGCCTTGCCTACTTTATCACGCATCACCGCCAGCATGCCTTCGGAGAGATCCACTCCGGTGACATGGCCTTCGGCCAACGCCTTGGCGATGGCGATTGAGAAATCCCCTGTCCCGCAGGCCAGGTCCAGCACCTGGACAGGAGCCGGAGCGTCCACGATCTGTTTCAGAGCCTTCTTCCTCCAGATCCTGTCAATGTCAAGTGATAGTATGTGATTCAGTGCGTCATAGTTCCCGGCGATGCTGTCGAACATATTCCTGACTTTTGATTTTGTCGGCATATTCTTAGAAAATTAGAAATCCCGCTCCGGTGAGGATGGAGAGGAAAAAGGTTGAGATAACGAGCATCGGGAGCATAGGGTCGAGAGCCCGCTCGCTACGGGTCCAGACTCCTTGCAGATGCTTGATGTACAGCGGTAGGGTGATGATGAATATGAAGTGGCCCGGAGCGAAGTCATAGACCGCGCAGAAAGCGGCCAGCAGCGCCCAGCCCAAAACGATCAGGACGGTCTGGTATGTTCTCGCACCCCTCATTCCGAGTCTGATCGCCACGGTCACACGATTCACCGCATCCGTCTTCATGTCCCTTATGTTGTTGACATTCAGTACTCCGACACTGAAACAGCCTATGGCAGAAGCGGGAAGCAGCATGATCAACGGCGGCAGCTCCCGAGCGGCGACATAGTACCCGCCAAGCACCGACACGAGACCAAAGAATATGAACACGAACACATCGCCGAGCCCTCTGTACCCGTAAGGGTTCTTCCCCAAAGTGTATTTCATCGCCCCGACAATCGCAGCCGCGCCAAGCGCTTCCAGGCAGAGCGACTCAGTCTTGAATATGCTCCCAAAGGAAACCAGGATCATAGCCAGGCCGGAGACAACGCAAAGGACGATGAATATTCCGATAAGTTTCTTGATGTCTCTGATGGTCATATCGCCGCTGCCGAGGGCGTACTGTGGCCCCTGTCTGTCAGCCGAATCGGTGCCACTGAGTGTGTCACCGAGTTCGTTGGAAAGGTTCGAGAGAATCTGGAGGCAGACCGTTGTGAGGAATATCAGCGTGGCTGTCCACGGACTGACTTCGGTGTTGTCCGCCGCGAGCATCACCCCGAGGATCACTCCGGCCAAGGACAGCGGAAGTGTCCTCAGCCTCATTGATTTTATGCTGGCTTTCAGCGTCATATTTAATAATTATTCGATTCTGTATAACAAAGATACTCATATTCTCGAAAATATTCATAACTTTACATTCCTTGTCGGAGTCGGCTCTCTTCCGCAGGCGTCGCTCCGAGGCAGGAAAGATTGAACATTAATATTAATGAATATGAAACGTAATTCATTCATTCTGGCGGCTGTGGCTGCTTTTGCCGCAGTCGCGTGCGGCCCTAAGGTTTCTGACAAGACCACCATCGAAGGCACTTTTGAGGCCAATGCACCCGAGGAGGTGAACATCAAGATTCAGGATCTTGGAATTGACACCACGATCGCAGTGACAGACGGCAAGTTCGCCGTTGAACTTCCTGCTTCCAAGACCGCTCTGGCTCAGCTGGCCGGAGATGGGGTCAGGGCAAAGTTCATATCAGACGGAACCCCGTTGACCATCACGGTGAAAGATGACGGCTTTGTTGAGATCGCTTCCAAGACACCTGCGGTTTCCGTTCAGGAAAAGTATAAGGTTTACTCGGACGCAAGGGCTGCGATAGACAGAGACACCAAGGCAAAGTTGGATGCCCTTGGAGAAGCACCGGAAGATTCGGCGAGAGACGAGATCTTCGAGGCTTATGAGGCTGCTGTCAATGAGTGCAACCGTAAGGCTTTCGAGGCCAACAAGGACAACATAATCGGTGCCGCCGTGCTGAGCAATATGCAGTATGATCTTGAATTGGCTCAGGTGGATTCTATGCTGAACCTGCTTGATCCGTCTCTTGCGGAGACTCAGGTAGTCTCCAAGATGAGGGCAGCTGTTGACGCCAAGAAGAACACCGCGGAAGGCAAGATGTTCACTGACTTCGACATCAACGGTGTGAAACTCTCCGACTATGTCGGCAAGGGCAAGTATGTCCTCGTTGACTTCTGGGCGTCTTGGTGCGGCCCGTGCAAGAGGGAGATCCCTAACATCAAGAAGGTCTACGAAAAGTATGTCGGTGATGATTTCGATGTGCTCAGCGTTGCCGTTTGGGATCAGCCTCAGGCATCTGTTGACACAGCCAAGGCTTATGGCGTGAACTGGAACGAGATCATCAACGCTCAGGCTGTTCCTACAGAGCTTTACGGCATCCAGGGCATTCCTCACATCATCCTCTTCGGACCGGACGGGACCATCGTCAAGAGGGATCTCCGTGGTGAGGGCATCGAGGAGGAGGTCGCCAAGCACGTGGCCGCGAAGAAGTAAGATGGCGGTCTCTTGGCCTCTTATATTCAAACGTTTTGAGCGAGAAGAATCTTACAGTCAGGGAGAAGATCGCCCTGTTTCCACATTCCCCGGGGGTCTATCGTTACTACGATGCCTCGGGGAAGGTGATTTATGTGGGCAAGGCCAAAGATCTGCACAAGAGGGTGGCACAGTACTTCGTGCCGCCGGAGAGACTGAACGTGAAGACCCGGATTCTGGTCTCGAAGATCGCCGACGCGCAGTTCTCGGTCGTGGATTCGGAGGCCGACGCTCTGTTGCTGGAAAACAACCTCATCAAGCAGTACAAGCCTCACTACAACATCCTGCTGAAAGATTCCAAGACCTACCCGTGGATTGTCATCACCAACGATGAGTTTCCGAAGGTCTATCTCACCCGCCGTGTGGATCGGAAGAGCGGAACCTATTTCGGGCCGTACAGTTCCGTCTCGCACGCCAATTATCTGCTGGAATTCTTCCGGAAGAACTATCCCCTGCGTTCCTGCAACCTGAAAATCACCGGTGACGCTATCCTTCGCGGCAAGTTCCGCCCGTGTCTGGACTTCCACATTGGCAGATGCAAAGGCTGCTGCGTCGGCGCGGTCAGCAAGGAGGAATATTCCTCCTACATCACCGAGATCACCCGTCTGCTGAAAGGCGGCGTGAACGAGATAATCCGTGAATATGAGGCCGAGATGAAGCGTGCGGCCTCAGAGCTTCGTTTCGAGGAGGCACAGGTCTGCAAGAACCGGATCGAGTCGCTGAAGAAGCATTATTCACATTCGATAATCTCCTCTGCCGCAGACACTTCATGCGATGTGTTCTCTCTGGTTTTCGATGGTCAGGAGGCTTTCGGGAACTTTTTGAGGGTTCGTGGAGGAGCGGTCATCCAGTCTCTGAACCTTGGCTTCAAGATGAACATCGAGGAGGAACAGGCCTCGGTTCTCAGCACGTTCATCGCCGAGATCGAGTCCAAGTTCGGAGCGTTGGCGAAAGAGGTCATCGTGCCGTTCAAGCCTGACGTGGAGATTGGCGGAGTCGAGTTCCGCATCCCTGCCCGTGGCGACAAACTTTCCCTGCTCGAACTGAGCGTCAAGAATGCCAAGGAGTATCTCTTCAACTCCATCAAGCAGAGGGAACACACAGATCCCGATGAATATCGCCGCATGGTTCTCGAGGATCTGCGAAAGGCTTTGGGAATGAAGGCACTTCCGACCCACATCGAATGTTTCGACAACTCCAACATCCAGGGAACCAATCCTGTGGCTTCCTGTGTCGTGTTCCGTGACGGAGTCCCGTCCAAGAAGGATTACCGCAAGTTCAAGATCAAGACGGTGATTGGTGCAAATGACTTTGCCTCGATGAAGGAAGTCGTCAACCGGAGATATTCAAGGATGCTTGAAGAGGCGCCGGACGATCTTCCGCAGTTGGTTGTGATTGATGGAGGAGAGGGACAGCTGGAGTTCGCCCGTCAGGCTCTCGCCGAACTTGGCTTGATGGACAAATTGATGGTCATCGGCCTTGCCAAACGTATGGAATTGGTGATCAGGGTGAACGATCCTTACCCGCTGTTCCTTGACCGCAACTCCCAGGCCTTGAAAGTCTTGATGCACATCCGTGACGAAGCCCACCGCTTCGGAATCACATTCCATCGCAGCCTGCGGAGCAAAGCTCAGATCCAAAGCGCTTTGCGAGAGATCAAAGGTGTCGGCGAACAGACCGAGAAACGACTCCTTATGCACTACGGTTCCGTCGCCCGCATCGCCGCCGCCCCCCTCGAAGACCTCTCCAAGATTGTCTCCCTGTCCCTCGCCGCCGAGATTCTCAAGGCACTTAATCAGTCTTGACCTCGGACATTTATCCACTCGCGGCTCTTTAGTGATTTCCGTGCACGATCAAACACTTTCCACGCACCGTTTATATATTCCTGAACGACCTTTTCCAACATCGCTTCGTTCATGCGCGGCTTCTTGCCGCCGTATATTTCCGCCATGTCGAGGTAGTAGCAGTATTTGCAGTCCAGATTGCAGAGCGACCCTGCTGGCTTCGGCATGATGTAGAAGGCCATGGACCCGGAAAGGCGGATGGCGTCCCCGTGGGTCAGCGTCTTTTCAAATGTCGCGTCTGACATGTCCTTGAATATTTAGAAGCGTTTTTTTAGATCTTCTCAATCGTGCGGTATCTTCAATTTTTTACCACTTTCCGCATAGTTATCAAAAATAATGCTGCGGAATCTTGGATTTTTTTCACATTCCGCTCGATTATCCTCTGCGGTAGAAACTGTGATGGTTGCCGTTTGAATGTATTCATTCCTTCTATATTCATGTTGGCTCTCCAGATCCAAAACTAAGAAGCTGTAGTTCGTGAGTGAAACCAGACTCTTGACTTACCAAGAGCACTCAAACCTTGCTTTCGTGAGTGATTTATCAAGTTTTGCGCACGAAGAATAGAGTTTCTTCAAGAACGGAACATATCTTGGTGGTCGGATGGCTTACCCATCTGACTACAAAGAATTTTTAACAGAATCATATTCGCGCTTATTGCTTTGATTTTGGCCCAGCCGGCTGGCTCGCAGAGCCGGTCCGACAGTTCTGCCGTCTCCAAGCCATTCCCAGTAGCTTCGCAGGCATATTCACAAATGAATCGGTGTTTCGGCAAGAAGACTGAATTACCGAGGACACAGCTTGGAAGGGTGGCGGTAGTAAGCACACCACTGGTCGTCGAAGGGTTGGTGGCCAAGAAGCTGGACGGGAAATTCGGAGGCCTACGGAACGATTATATTCTTGAACTGAATAAGAGTATCGATGATTACTTGCAATATTCCCCGTTTGCAGTTATGGTTGGGTTGAAGGCTCTTGGCGTGGAAAGCCGCAGTTCATGGGGAAGAATGGTGGTTTCGGACGCATTTTCCGCTGTGCTTATGGCTGGGATTGTCGGGATTCTAAAATACACAACGAATGTCATTAGACCTGATGGGTCGGACAACAAATCATTCCCTTCGGGGGGCACAGTGCAAATGCGTTCATGACCGCCACAATGCTTACCAAGGAATATGCTGGTGTGAGTCCGTGGATTGGAATAGGTGCCTACACCGTGGCCGCTACGACTGGCATCATGCGTGTGGCGAACAACCGTAACTGGCTCAGCGATGTGCTGGTGGGTGTCGGAGTGTGAGTCTTTGCCACGGAGGATGTCTCTCTCTGCTTTCAACGCATTGATAATCACTGATGATAACGAGGCTAAAAACTATTTTGACGCGGTGTCATTCTGCGGAGGGGGTTACTTCTCCGTTCCACTGCCTTCGCAGTGGTCTGCCGGAACTAAACTGCTCGGAGGTTACGTCCGCTATCCAGAGTTGAGCTTGCCGGAAAGTCCGTACCTTCCAATGGAGGTTTCACCTTCGGCACGGGCCTGAATCTAACCTTCAAGGCCGGCTCAGCCTATGGAAAGCGGCTCTTAGCTTACTACAACTTCCTCCCTTCCCACAGCCGCTCATCGTCAGAGTACATGAATATGCTCACGCTCGGCACCTCTTTCGTGGTCCTGCTTTTGAAACTGTGGGTTATGGATTGAAAAATGCCGCCCCGAATCGTTTAAGGACCGAGGCGGCAATGAAGAAGGTAAATAGAAGTTTATACGTTAGGCGATCGGAATCCAAAGTTCGGTCAGAAGGTCTTCAGGCTTTGTGAGCGCCGGGTCGTTCAGATACTTCTCGAACATGGCTTTCGGAAGCACTTCCACTCCGTTTTCCTGAAGCAGGTGGCCGTAGACCTCTTCATAGACCTGGCCGAGTTCCGTGTACGGACCTTTGTGCAGGAAAACTATGAACTTACCGCCCTCAAGGGTTCCGACTCTGACCTCTCCCTCTGACTGGAGGCCACCTAGTTTAGGGTGGGCTATGCCGACATCCACGCGGCACTTCTCGGCTGGAGTTGTCGTAGGATCATCAAGATAGACATTGATGTACTCCGCGTCAATGCAGCCTACAAGGTTTTCATCCTTGCAGTACTTGACGATTTTCTCCCAAGCACCAGAATAATCGACATTCTTGTAGTCTCCGGTCAGGCGCACGCTCAGAGCGCTGACATCCTCTTTGGTTTCGATTCTTTGTTCAAGTTTAACAATCATAATATAATCAGTTTTTGTTGACGGTGCAAAGGTACATTGAAAACCGTTGCCCGGCTCTGATTCCGGTGGACATCTGAATTGATGAACTTCTTGAAAAACAGTTAACTGCGTAAAGGTGCGTGGACAATTCCTTTTGGCATCCACAAATCTTTATCCCTACCGATCTCGTGCGTGATAGACACTCTTCTACGTACAGGATGCCTTCGGTGGTGTGCATCGTGAGTGTGGATTTGTTGTTCGCGCACGAGGTGAATGCTGGGAGTTGTCTCGTGAGTGGAAAGGTGTGATTTGCGCACGGAGCACAACTGGGGTGGATTGTGGGAAATTTCTTGTATATATTCAAAAATAAGTAAAATATTCAGCGGAAATTTGGCCAACTGAAAAAAGAATCATACCTTTGGCGGAGCAAGATGCGACCCGTTGCGGTGGTTAAAGATTTTTCTGATTTTCTTGAAAATCGTGAAAAATTGCAGTCGTTATAGGTCTATTTTGTTTAGGATTGACACATAATTATTAACACGCCTCTGATATTCAGAGACACTGATGACTTTTTTATCGCATAATTTGCTATGGAAGTAAAGAACGCTGTAGCCGGAACGCTGGAGTCAGGTGACATAATGATCCAGATCGCCCCGGCAGAGACGAAAGGCCTGCACATTGACCTCGACAGTTCTGTAGCCGCTCAGTTTGGCAGGCAGATCCGCCAGGTCATTGAGGAAACACTCACAGAATTCGGTCTTGAGGATGCTGACATCAAGGCCGTTGACAAGGGTGCCCGTGACTGCACGATCCGCGCGAGGGTGACCGCTGCCGCCGTGCGCGCCACAGGTAAAGATGTTTGGGCTTAGGTAAGGGTTAAAGAATAAGTTGCCGCGGCTTTTGGAAACTTGAAAAGGAAACTGTTTCGGAATGGTCGCCGCAAATTATTCCAATCAGTTACGATTATGGAAAGATTAAGAAGAACAATGATGTTCGTTCCGGGCAACAACCCTGGAATGATGCAGGATGCCTTCATCTACGGGCCGGACTCAATCATGCTCGACCTGGAGGACTCCGTGACGATGGCTGAGAAAGACGCGGCCCGTCTGCTTGTTTACAACGCTCTCAAATCAATAGATTACGGCGACACCGAAATGGTTGTCCGCATCAATCCGCTCAGCACCCCTTACGGCCACAAGGACGTGGAGGCTGTCGTGAAGGCCGGCGTGCAGGTCATCCGTATGCCAAAGACCGAGACCGCTGACGAGGTCCGTGAGCTTGAGGCCGAGATCGAGAAGGTCGAGAAGGAGATCGGCTGCTTGGGCAGGACCCGCATGATGGCCGCCATCGAAAGCGCCGAGGGAATCTGCAACGCCTTCGCCATCGCCAAGGCTTCCAAGAGGATGATGGGCATTGCCCTCGGAGCCGAGGACTACTGCGCCAACCTTAAAACCCAGCGCACACCGGGCGGAGCTGAGCTCCTTTATGCCCGCGAGACCATCGTGGTGGCAGCCAGGGCCGCCGGAATCGATGCCCTTGACACGGTATATTCAAACCTCGACGACATGGAGACTTTCCGTAAGGAGGTCGAGCTCATCAAGACTCTCGGATTCGACGGCAAGTCCATCATCAACCCTCGCCAGATCCAGATCGTGAACGAGGTGTTCGCACCAACCGAAAAGGCCATCGAGAAAGCCAGGAAGATTCTGGCCGCCATCAAGGAGGCCGAGAAGCGTGGCTCTGGTGTCATCGCCGTGAACGGAAAGATGGTTGACCGTCCTGTCGTCATCAGGGCGCAGCGCACCATTGACCTTGCAATCGCTTCGGGCATATTAACAAAGGAGGAAGTTTATGAGTAATATAAAGGAAAGGGCTGCGCTTGTGGAAAAGGCCGCGGCCGCTATGGGCAAGAAGGTGTACTCCGGGGAGACTCCCAAGAACACCACATTCCGCAAAGACCTTCAGAAGGTTCAGTCAAAGGTGGTCACCCTTGAGGATGCCATCAGGCTCAGCGGTCTCAAGGACGGAATGACAATCTCCTTCCACCACCATTTCAGAGGCGGAGACAAGGTTGTGAATATGGTCGTGGGCAAACTGGCCGAGATGGGGTTCAAGAACCTCCACCTCGCCGCGTCCAGCCTTTCTGACGTTCACGCCCCGCTGATCGATCACATCAAGAACGGAGTGATCACCAAGATCTCGACCTCTGGACTCCGCGGCGAGCTCGCCAAGGAGATTTCCCACGGCCTGATGGAGGAGCCGGTTGTGTTCCGCAGCCACGGAGGACGAGGAAGCGCCATCGCCAACGGAGATCTCCACATTGATGTGGCTTTCTTGGGCGCATCTTCCAGTGACCCTGCCGGCAACGCCAGCGGTTACTCCCGCTCCGACCACGCCAAGTCCATCTGTGGATCCCTCGGCTATGCCAAGCCGGACGCCCAGTACGCGGACAAGGTTGTGATCATCACCGATGATCTCGTTGATTATCCGAACACTCCGAACTCGATTTCCGAGCATGATGTCGATTACGTAGTCCTCGTTGACTCTGTTGGAGACTCATCCAAAATCTCTTCCGGAGCCATCCGCGACACCAAGAATCCTCGCGACATCCTGCTCGCCATGAACGCCGCCAAGGTCATCGTCAACAGCGGCTATTTCAAGGAGGGATTCTCGATTCAGACCGGATCCGGCGGAGCGTCACTTGCCGCTGTCAAATATATTCGTGAAGAAATGATCAAGAGGGGCATCCACTCCAGCTTCGCGCTCGGAGGAATCACCGCCCACATGGTCAAGATGCACGAGGAAGGCCTCATCGAGCGCCTCATCGACGTTCAGTCATTCGACCGCGTGGCCGCTGAATCCATCAAGAATGACCCGTTCCACAAAGGAGTCTCCGCCAATGAATATGCCAGCGCGGATGAACCTGGATCAGCCGTCCACTATCTCGACATAGTCATCCTCTCAGCCCTTGAGGTGGATGTCAACTTCAATGTCAATGTGCTTGTGGGCAGTGACGGAGTCATCCGGGGAGCAGTCGGTGGACACCCTGACACGGCTGCGGACTCGGCCCTCTCGATTATTGTCTGCCCTCTGATGCGCGGACGCATCCCTTGTGTGGTGGACGAAGTCACAACCCTTATCACCCCGGGCTCGACAGTCGATGTCGTTGTCACTGAATATGGCATCGCGGTCAACCCACGCCGTCCTGAGATCGCGGAGCGCCTGAAGGAAGCCGGCTTGAAGATCGTGGACATTCATGACCTTAAGGAACTGGCCCTCAAGTCCATCGGTGTTCCTGATCCGCTTCCGTTCGGAGACAAGGTTGTGGGCGTCGTGATGAACCGTGACGGTTCTGTCATGGATGTCATAATGAACATCAAAGACTAATTTGATTTATTGAAGATTCCCTTTTAGGAAGAGCTTCTTCACTGCTTGCAGTGAAAGCAAGTCCCTCCCCCGAGGGGAGGGATTTAGGGTAGGGGTAACGTAAATTGATGTGGGTGGGCAATCACCTCGAACGTGCTATAATGTTTTATACAGCAGGCAATTGCCTACTTGCGAAAGTTGAGGATATTAGATAGATTCTTGTTTATGGAGATTACGCTTGACCAACTGCTGGCAAGTCGTGAGGAACGGGCTTCTTTCCAGAAGGAACTGCTGAAAAGCTACCCTGGAAGGACTCTGGTTTGCCTTACGGTCATAATGCCGGGCGAGGTCAAGCGTAATCTGCAATCCCTTGTGGTCGCCCAGGCCGCTGTCACTGCCTTGCTCTCGGCATTCGGGAGTGAGATGCTGAAGTTGGAACTCCGCGATCTGCCGACCGGCTACGAGGCTTATCTCGTCACCCCTCTTTCCAACGAGGAAGCCAAACGGAAGACGTGCCGCATTGAGGACACGCATCCGCTTGGTCGTCTTTTCGATTTGGATGTAATTGACTCTGACGGAGTTCCTGTTTCAAGAGAGTCAATTGGTCAAAGTCCGAGGAAGTGTCTTGTCTGTGACAACGAGGCTCGCTTCTGCATGCGCAACCGCACTCACACGTTGGCTGAGCTTTCCGCCAAGATAGACGAAATGATCGAGGCCTATGTGCGATAACCGTCACTACATAAGCGAGGTTCCGCTGTCGCTGAACTCAGTCCGGAGACGGGTTGAGGCTTTCCTCTCCGAGGGCGGACTCAGGCTCGCCCCGTTGGACCGCTATGTGGTCATCAGTCGAGACGAGGACGGAGACGAAATCCTTGCGGGAGGCGGACTTGACGGCAACGTCATAAAGTGCGTCGCTGTGTCGGAAGCTGCTCGAAACGAAGGACTTATGAATATCCTTGTGTCCCGTCTGATTGCTCTCGCCCGTGAGGATGGCCGGGAGTCAGTCAAGGCCTTCACCAAGCCGGAGAACGTGGGAATATTCAAAAGCCTTGGGTTCTCGTTGCTTGCGTCGGCGCCGAAGGCTGTTCTGATGGAGAACGGCAGGGGAGGGCTTCCGGAGTACGAGAGGTACTTGGCTTCGCTTGCCCGTCCGGGCAGGAACGGTGCGATTGTGATGAACGCCAATCCGTTCACCAAAGGACATCGCTGGCTGATTGAGCAGGCCGCTTCGCAGGTGGACAATCTCTATGTGATTGTCGTTAAGGAGGATCGTTCGCGTTTCCCTTACGCTGAGAGAAAGGCGATGATCGAGGCCGGTTGTGCCGGGCTTGACAACGTGATTGTCTGCGAGGGCAGTGACTACGCCATCTCGGCGGTGACTTTCCCGACATATTTCCTGAAGAGACTGGACGAAGCCACGGACACTCAGATCGCCCTTGATCTGGATCTGTTTGTGAACCATGTCGCCAAGCCTCTTGGGGTTACGGTGCGCTTCGCCGGCAGCGAGCCGGAGGATGCGCTTACCCGCCGCTACAATGAGCTGATGGCGGAGATCTTACCGAATAAGCCGAACCCTGAGCCAAATTCTCCGGTCACTGAGCCTGTCGAAGCGACGACCCTTTTTGTGGAGATTCCAAGGCTGGAACATAACGGCAAGCCAATCAGTGCCACATCGTTGAGGCGGGCCTTGGACAAAGGCAACCTCAAAGAGGCGATGGAATATATTCCTGAAACCTCCGTCCCTTATCTGGTGGCGGACCTCGCCGAGCGGGCGCTGCGGATGGAACTCGACACGACCCCGAAACCGGGTCTTGTGGACAAGTTGGACAACGGAGCCCACAAAGACATGGACTATGCGCTGATGTCCAAAAGCATCTCAGCGTTAAGGCCTTACCTGACAAGGTTGGCAGTGGAGTCCGCTAAAGACATGGATCCGGCAAAAATAAAGGGAATCGGCATCGAGGCCGAAAAAGCCATGTTGAAAGCCACTGGTGGAGTGAATACCCACAAGGGAGCCCTGTTCTGCATCGGCCTTTCCGTAGCCGTGGCCTCCAACTTAGCATCAAGGACGGGATCCGTGCAGGCATATTCATTTAAGGAACTTGTGTCTCGCATTGCATCGGAAATACCACTCGCCCAAGGTACGCACGGAGCTGAGGCGAAGAGAAGCTTCAAGGTTGGTGGCGCGCTTGAGAACGCCCGCCGGGCCTATCAGGACCTGTTTGTCGACTGGCTGCCGTACTACCGCTCGCTTGAATGTGACCCGTACCGTTGCCACAAGACCCTGCTTCACATAATGACCACTCTTGACGACACCAACATTCTCCACAGAAGGGGAGCGGAGGGACTCGCCCGAGCCAAGTCCGAGGCCGCAATGCTTCTGCAAGACTTCAGTGAGACCAAGATGTCGTCTTTGAACAAGGATTTCATCAGGGAGAACATCTCGCCCGGCGGAAGTGCCGACATGCTGTCCCTGACTATATTTATAAATAATATAATTAATTGCTAATCAATAATTTATTAACACAAAACTAATTTCCATTATGGTAGAATTGATTCCACATGGCGTTTACCTGAAAAATGGCAAGACTATCGTCAACGATGCCGCAGGAATGCCGTCTGCCGACGAGGCCCGCGAAAACACCATCGCCTACAGAATCCTCCGTGCCCACGATGTGGACGGAAGCAAAGGCAAAAAGATGCGCATCAGGTTCGATGCCATGGCCTCACACGACATCACCTACGTCGGAATTATCCAGACTGCCCGCGCCAGCGGACTTGACAAGTTCCCTATCCCTTACGCGATGACCAACTGCCACAACTCCCTGTGCGCTGTCGGCGGTACCATCAACGAGGATGACCATATCTTCGGACTCTCTGCGGCCAAGAAGTACGGCGGAATCTACGTTCCTGCCAATCAGGCAGTTATTCATCAATATGTCCGTGAGGCTCTCGCTGGTTGCGGCCGCATGATCCTCGGTTCTGACAGCCACACCCGCTACGGCTCTCTCGGCTGCATGGGTGTCGGAGAAGGTGGCGGTGAGCTTGTAAAGCAGCTCCTCCACAACACTTGGGACATCAACGCTCCTGAGGTCGTTCTGGTTTGGCTCGAAGGCAAGCCTAAGAAGGGCGTCGGCCCTCACGACGTGGCCATATCCCTAGTCAAGGCTGTGTTCGAGAACGGTTTCGTGAAGAACAAGGTGCTTGAGTTCGCTGGCCCTGGCGTGGCTTCCCTCCCTACGGATTTCCGTAACGGAATCGACGTGATGACCACCGAGACCACCTGCCTCAGCTCGATTTGGGTAACCGACGAGAAAGTTGAGGAGTACTACAAGATGCACGAGCGTCCGGAGGCTTACAAGACCCTCCAGCCGGGCGAGATCGCTTACTACGATTCTATGATCCGCATCGACCTCTCCAGGCAGGAGTCAATGATCGCCCTTCCGTTCCATCCTTCAAACGCCTACACGATCCACGAGTTCCAGGCTGACCCTGAGGGAATCCTCAAGAAGGTGGAGGAAGATGCCAAGAAACGCTTCGGAGACAAGATCACCATCGACCTTGAGAGCAAGGTGAAGAACGGCAAGGCTTACGCTGACCAGGCCATCATTGCCGGTTGCTCCGGAGGTACTTACGACAACCTCAGCGAGGCCGCCGCGATCATGAAGGGGAAGACCATCGGCAACGACTACTTCACGATGTCCGCCTACCCTCAGTCAACTCCTGTCTATCTCGCCACCACACGCAACCATATTGCCGAAGAATTGCTTGAAGCCGGAGTTGTGATCAAGCCGGCGTTCTGCGGACCTTGCTTCGGTGCCGGAGACGTTCCTGCGAACAACGGACTCTCGATCCGCCACACCACCCGCAACTTCCCTAACCGCGAGGGCTCCAAGCCAGGACAGGGACAGATCTCACTTGTCTGCCTGATGGACGCGCGTTCCATTGCCGCCACGGCAGCCAATAGAGGAGTCATCACAGCCGCCACCGACATTGAATATGAAGACACCCACAAGCCATATTCATTCGATGACCGCATCTACAAGAGCCGCATCTACTACGGTTTCGGCAAGGCTGATCCTACAGTCGAGCTCCGCTACGGACCGAACATCAAGGACTGGCCTAAGATGTACCCGATGGAGGAGAACATGCTCCTCGAACTCGCCGCTGTCATCCACGACCCTGTCACCACGACCGACGAGCTCATCCCGTCCGGCGAAACCTCAAGCTACCGCTCCAACCCTCTGAAACTCTCCGAGTTCGCTCTCTCACGCCGTGTTCCTGAATATGTCGGATTGAGTAAGAGGATCCAGGCCGAAGACCTTGAGCGCCGCGAGGGCAAGACCCCTAAGCACGTGCTTGACGCTCTCGCTAAGGTCGGAGCGAAGCCGGAGAACACCTCGTTCGGCTCCTGCGTGTTCGCGAACAAGCCAGGTGACGGCTCAGCCCGCGAGCAGGCCGCTTCATGCCAGAAGGTGCTCGGCGGCGACGCCAACATCTGCTATGAATATGCCACCAAGCGTTACCGCAGCAACTGCATCAACTGGGGCATCGTTCCTTTCACCATCTCAAAGGACACTCCTTTTGAATATGTATCCGGCGACTTCGTCTATGTTCCTGGCATCCGCGAGGCCATCCTTTCCGGCAAGGAGGAGATCGACGCCAAGGTGATCTGCGCCGAGGGAGTCAAGGACATCCACCTCTACTTCCAGAACCTCACCGCCGACGAGCGTGAGATCCTCGCTGACGGCTGCCTGATGAACTTCTACGCCGCGCAGAAGAACAAGTAGTTGAAATTTGGCACTTTAGGCTTGCGGCCTTTGCTATTGTCCGCAGGCCTGAAGTGGTTAAGCAATTATATTCGTAAACACTTTAATTTTTGATATTCAATTATGAGAAAGATTCAGATGATCACTCCTCTCGTTGAGATGGATGGTGATGAAATGACAAGGATCCTGTGGAAAATGATTAAGGATGAACTTATCATTCCATTTGTTGATCTGAAGACAGAATACTATGACCTTGGCCTCGTTCACCGTGACGAGACCGCCGACCAGGTGACCGTTGACTCCGCCAACGCCACGAAGAAGTACGGTGTGGCCGTGAAGTGCGCCACCATCACTCCGAACGCCAAGCGCATGACCGAGTACAACCTGCATCAGATGTGGAAGAGCCCGAACGGAACGATTCGTTCAATGCTGGACGGTACCGTGTTCCGCACACCTATCACCATCCCTTCCATCTCTCCTGCCGTGAAGTTCTGGAAGAAGCCTATCACCATCGCCCGTCACGCCTACGGTGATGTTTACAAGAGTGTTGACATCCGCGTTGAGGAACCGGGAGTCGCAAAGCTCGTCTTCGAAGGCGAGAGCGGCAAGAGGGAAGAGCAGATCGTGCACACATTCAAGGGTCCAGGCGTTCTTCAGGGAATGCACAACACCGACGCTTCGATCCGTTCCTTCGCCCACGCTTGCTTCAAGTACGCCCTTGACCTGAAGCAGAGCATCTGGTTCGCCACCAAGGACACCATCGCCAAGAAGTACGACGGACGTTTCCGTGAGATCTTCGAGGAGGTGTTCGCTGAGTACAAGGATGCTTTTGCAGCCGCCGGCATCGAGTACTTCTACACTTTGATCGACGATGCCGTTGCTCGTGTGATGCGCAGCGAAGGTGGTTTCATCTGGGCCTGCAAGAACTACGACGGTGACGTGATGAGCGACATGATCTCCACCGCTTTCGGTTCTCTCGCCATGATGACCTCAGTTCTCGTAAGCCCTGACGGCAAGTATGAGTACGAGGCCGCCCACGGCACTGTTACCCGTCACTACTACAAGCACCTTCAGGGTGAGGAGACCTCCACGAACCCTATCGCCACAATCTTCGCGTGGAGCGGCGCGTTCCGCAAGAGAGGCGAGCTGGACAACCTCCCTGAGCTTGTGAACTACGCCGACCAGCTTGAGGCCGCTTGCTTCGACACCCTCAACGAAGGCATCGTAACCAAGGACCTCGCCAACCTCATGGAAGGCGTCACCCCTCAGGTCAAGAACTCCGCCGACTTCATCGCTGCCATCCGCGAGCGCCTCGAAAAGCGTCTCGCCTAAGGCCCTTTTGCCCAGTCGCATGGTTGACCGCAGTATCGGTCGCTGAGCCTGTCGAAGCGACTATCCAGCTGCGATACTGATTAGTCAAGCCTGCCAAACCCC
>DCCQ01000084.1 GCA_002314195.1 Bacteroidales bacterium UBA1077
CTCTACTACCTTGACTACGAGAAAAGGCAAGGGCGGCAGCACAGGGATTGGGAGGCGAAGATCAAGAATATGCTCGATCTGTTCCTCGGAATCCAGAATCCTGACGGAAGCTTCCCTCGCAAGTTCAAGGATGACCTCTCGTTGGTTGACCCTTCAACAGGCAGCACGCCTTCTGCCACTCTGCCGCTGGTGATGGGCTACAAGTTTTTCAAGGACAAGAGGTATCTGGAAAGTGCGAAGAGGACTGTGGATTATCTTGAAAAGGATCTGATCAGCAAGGCTGACTATTTCTCATCGACGCTTGACGCCAACTGTGAGGACAAGGAAGCGTCCCTATACGCCGCCACAGCGGCATATTACCTTGCCTTGGCCACAAGCGGGGAAGAACGTGACCACTACGCCGGGCTTGCCCACAAGGCATCCTGCTTCGCCATCTCCTGGTACTACGTCTGGGATGTTCCGTTCGCACAGGGACAGATGCTCGGGGATCTTGGATTCAAGTCCAGAGGCTGGGGCAACGTCTCCGTCGAGAACAACCACATCGATGTGTTCGTGTTCGATTTCGCTGATGTGCTGAGATGGCTGTCGGACAACTACGGAGAGAAACGCTTCGGGGAGTTCGCCGAGGTGATCTCTACATCAATGAGGCAGTTGCTGCCATTCGAGGGACATCTTTGCGGAGTCGCCAAGACCGGCTACTATCCTGAGGTCGTCCAGCACACCAACTGGGACTATGGCCGGAACGGTAAAGGATTCTACAACAACATCTTCGCCCCTGGATGGACAGTCGCATCGCTGTGGGAACTGCTCACCCCGGGCCGCGCCGAACGTTTTCTTGAACGCAAAAAGTAACCGACATGAGCAACCGGATCATCGCCCTTGTCCTGCTGACCGTCCTTGGAGGAACATTCTGCCTGTGCTGCGGGAAAAAATATCTGGATCCTGACGAGATCAAGACAACGGACCCTCCCGTGACGGGTGACGGCACTGAATATTCCAACCCGGTCGTCCGCAGAAGCCTTCCTGACCCGACCGTCATCAAGGCTGACGACAACTGCTTCTACCTGTATGCCACCGAGGATGTCCGGAATGTGCCGATCTACAAATCCCGGAATTTGGTGGACTGGCAGTTCGTTGGCACGGCCTTCTCCGAATCGACAAGGCCTACGTTCGAGGAGGACGGCGGGATCTGGGCCCCGGACATAAACAAGATAGGGGACAAGTACGTTCTCTACTATTCAATGTCGGTCTGGGGCGGTGAGTGGACGTGCGGGATCGGATGCGCTGTGGCGTCCGGTCCCTGCGGTCCGTTCATAGACCAAGGGATGATGTTCAGGAGCAACGGCATAAAAGTTCAGAACAGCATCGACCCGTTCTACATTGAGGACGGGGGCAGGAAATATCTGTTCTGGGGCAGCTTTCACGGAATATACTATGCCGAGCTGTCGTCCGACGGTCTGTCCCTGAAAGCTGGGGCAACGCCTGTCCAAGTGGCCGGGACAGCCTACGAAGGCACTTATATTCACAAAAAAGACGGGAAGTACTATCTGTTCGCTTCCATCGGCAGCTGCTGCAACGGGCTCAACAGCACCTACACCACTGTCGTAGGGCGTTCGGACAACCTTTTCGGCCCCTACCAGAACCGAAAAGGCGAGTCGATGATGGACAACCGCCACGAGGTATTCATCCATGGCAACGACCATTTCACCGGCACCGGCCACAATTCCGAGATCGTGACGGATGACTCGGGCGAAGACTGGATCCTGTACCACGGCTATGACAAAGCCTCCCCGGGAGGAAGAATGTTGTTTCTGGACCGGGTGCATTGGATCGAAGGCTGGCCGCGCATAGATGGCGACTCCCCGTCAGTCAAGGCCCCCAAGCCCGTGTTCACTGGCTCCGGCGACTGATTTCCTGTCACATGCACAAGAAGCCGTCCCCAAGAGAATATACTGTATATCGCAAACGAGCCGAACAGAGACAGCCCCCCTGCATTATAAACTTCCGCGTCCATCGTGGAGACTAACCTTTTGATCATAAAACCATTGCGCCACCCTACTCCTACCCGTCACACCTTGGAGCAGGGTGGTTTATTTTACAGGCAATCATAAAACTCTCAGTCAAGACCGTCGCAATCGTGGACAACCGTCCCCGACATTGACCTCCCATCCGATGAACAATTCGACCGTGGCGCGTAAAGTACTGATGGTAAGCGATAAACGCAAAGTCCTAATGCAGATTTAGCCACCAGGACTTTGTTTATTTATTTAATTGACAGCAAGTTATCTACCACGGATAATTTAGTTTCTAAGGTTTCAGAAGATTGATAGGTGCAACATAGACCCCGTCTTCTCTTTTGTAGGCGCCACCGACAGCGGTAAGAACCAAAAGGAAAGACGGTGAATTCTCATCGCTCTTCTCCTCTATCTTCGACTTGAGCGTCTTTAGAGAGGAAGCACCAGCCTCGATCAAGTCATCCCCGCCAAGTTTGATTTCAATTGCTCCCCAACGGCCATCCTCCAGATGCACCACAGCATCGCACTCCAGGCCGGCATTGTCTCGATAGTGACGCACCTCGCCACCCAGCGTACCGGCATAGACCCTAAGGTCCCGGACGGCCATATCCTCGAAAAACAAGCCGAAACTTTCCAGATCACGCATCAAATCATCCGGCATAATGTTCAATGCCCGGCAGGCAATGGAAGTGTCCACGAAATGCCGCGTGGGGGTCGAACGAATGGATGTCTTGGATCGGATATTCGGATTCCAGGCTTCCATATCCTCCAGAATATACAAGTCATTCAGTGCTTCCAGATAGTCACCAAAGGTCTTATGATCCATTGTCCGTTCATTGCTTTGCCGGACATCGGCAATTATGGTGGCAAAAGCAGCCTCCGTGGAAATATGTCTGGCATAGCTCCGCACAATCATCCTCAGAACTTCCGGCTTCTTGTTCCGGAAGCGTTCATTCTCAGAATCATCGAACACGAATAGTCCATTCCAGTAGTTCTTTGTAATCTCTATGGCAATCTCTTCTGGAGCCAAGACGGCGATCGGCCATCCGCCACGACAAATCAGATGAGCGACATCTTTCAATTGGAAGTTCTGATTCAAATCCCAAGGGAATGTCCTACCACCGTCAAACAAATCCATAAGTGAAACCGTTCCTTTGGATTCTTTCGATTCCCACAGGCTCATCGGGCGCATCCTCACCGGTGCGATTCTGCCCACACCGCTATGATGTACTTCCGTCTTGTCAGCAGGTGTCGAACTTCCTGTAAGTATGTACTTGCCAAACTCATACTTGACATCAAGATCATCCTTCACTTGATTCCATATATCCGGAGCTTTCTGCCATTCATCTATCAATCTGGGATTCTCTCCATACAGGATGCCCCTCGGATCCATCCGAGCCATTGCAATGGTCTGTTTCGTGTTTAGTTTGACAAAACTCTTTTGATAGAGCATGCAGGTAGTGGTTTTGCCACAGAACTTCGGCCCGGCAACCACTATGGCCCCTGATGTCCTTAGTTTCAGTTCAATCTCCTTTTCGACAAGTCTGCTGTAATACATGACCAATTGTAATTAATGTCTCACAAAGATAACAATTCCCAATATTTTCAACAAATAATTCCCAATAATTTCAATTGGAATATTTAAGATAATGTCGACGAGATCAGTGACCGGGGGTAAGTGTAAAGTTTCTTTACAGTCTGTGTTAAATTTCTTTACACTTCGGGATATTCATAAATTATGGATATTTTTGAAATTCAATTACTTATCAATTTTAGCACAGAAATTGATTGCGCAGGTTGTGCTTTTACGCACAGTCGTTTCGACAGGCTCAACGACCGCCAAGGGAACAAGCCGGTGACGATTATTGTTACCGACACGTTGCCCGTTGAATTTTTGACGGTCGGGGAGTTCGTCGAACCACGCTGAACAAGGGTCGTTGAGCCTGCCGAAACGACCCATAAAGGCCGATGAAAGCCGAGTTAAATTTGACAAAGGAGCATGACAATGAAATATTTCTTTAGGTTTCTGAGGAACAATCCGCTCTATGCGGTGATCAATGTGGTGGGGCTGGCGCTCTCGCTGATGTTCGTGATACTGATCGGGGACTACACCTAC
>DCCQ01000041.1 GCA_002314195.1 Bacteroidales bacterium UBA1077
GATTGTCCATGAGAACAAGCCAATATCTTGTGATAGTCGCCATTGAGGTGGGGATTATCAGACTTGTCAGGGTACGAGCCTACAGGCGAGTGCGTTTCGGCAAGGTTGAGAGAGTGCGAAGCCACTACAGACGTCTTTAGGGTGATCTCTGTGGCAGCCCACCACTCTGAGCCGTAAGGCTCTCCGCTTCACCCCTCGGTTTCTTATTCACACTACATAAAACGAAAGGTCCTCGTATAGGAGAACCCGTTACGGCGGGTGTTCATGCTCTCAGGTGTGCATGGCTGCTCACACCTGGAGTAGCAAACCATTGTCCGTCAGTCAGATGGGTCTCCAGGTGTGAAAAACGCGGGATTTTTCAGCGTTGTAACTTGCTTGCATTTGCCACACGTTTCCTCCAGCCACAACACCCGGCGCATGATGTCTCTGTCATGCTTAAGACCCAAAAGCATGACTGACTGTTGCCGTTCCATGCTAACATTCAAGTCAAGGCTGACGGCCAGTTAGGTTATCTGTCAAAGACCTGCGACATTCGGCGATCGGTCTGAACATTGTTGTCTTTTCAGAAGACGCTTATTGCCATTTTGCAAAATGGCGGCATACGATCATGCTTCTACGCCAGTGTGTGGCACGGTCGTATGCCGACTATGGATCCGGAAACCATAGGTGGCATATCCACAGGCTCCACATCGTACCCAGAGCGGTTTTGTGTGCCGCCATATTCACAAATTGCGGCTGCCGCTGACCTGTATTCACAAATAAACTCCAGTGGGAACGACAGCGACGACATTATGTCGCAGAGGATTGTCCACGCAAGCAATACCAATGGCGACGAGATTGCAGACGATGAAAAGGTGCCGTGGTAATATGTTTGATATGCAACTGCTTACATACCATGTTAGTCAACAGAGACATGGTTGCCTAACTTAATATGAAAGAAGAATTCCGAACACCACTTGTATTTTGGAATTAGCAGGATTCGCTCTTCTACGCAACAATCTTGTAGTTGTGCACTGTCATTGGTACAAATTTCTCAACAAATTCTTGTATATTCAATTTTGCAGTATTGACGCATCGGATAGAAAATGATGTGCACTCCTTACGGATTTATCACAAACCTTTATCAGTTCTTGTTTCAAAGTATCGGAAGGCTGTCTATTTTTTCAAAAACACACGAAAGTATAACAAAAAAATCCATTATATGATATAATGGATTTTTATTTAGGATTCATGTTTCCGACGTGCCATATTTAGTTATGTCCATATAACCTGGACACAAGCAAGGACACGTGCCAGACGATAACGCGATGCTATTTTTGGATGACGCAGATGTGGGTGTCACGCGCGCGTTCTCCGCTGTGGTCAAACTTTCCGTTGTCACACGGGTAGTTCACGACATTGGTGCTTGCGTCACCTTGCCCTTTGACACACATCGTGGTCGAGCCACCTCCATCAAGATTGAGAGCGTACTGAGGCTTGAACCAATTCTTCAGGAATATTGTCAATTCCTTGGCGCTCATGCCTTCACTTATGCCCTCGCGTCTGCCGTCAACGGTGATCAGCAGGAGATGGTTGTCCTCGGTCTTGGCGATGGCGGTACGAGGATGACGGACCCCCTGATGCCGGATCGGGTCCTCGGAATTGAGTGCCCACACCTGCTCACTTGTCAAGTCAGTCTTGGCAAACACTTCACCGACAGGCTCGAAATCATCTATGAGCATCGGTGCGCTGGAAATGATGTTCGGCTCAGTGCAGGAAAAATAGAACTGACGCTGTGCGGATAGTTTCATGCCTTTGCAACAATATGAGATTTTCACATCATCTCCATCTATGAAGAGCGCCCCATCATTTTTCCACTGCGGGACGACATTGGCTATGTAAGCGTTCTTGATGCTTCCGTAGGTCTGACCGGCGACTTTCACGAAGATCGAAGCGAGCTCGTAGCCGGCATTGATCGCACCTATGGCCTTTTCATTCGCCATCACAGTGGATGTGGTGACGGAAGGATAGTAGTAAACAAGTTTGATGTCATTCTTTCCTGCTGACAGATCCACGTCAAGCACATTGACGATCTGCGCCGCTCCGCTGATAACATCATTGGCCTCGAAATTCTTCCAGACAACTCCGTCGGAAATCGTTGTGGTCTTCCAAAGTGATTTGTCCAGATTGTAAGCAGTGTTGTCGTATTCAGGCTTGTCCGGTTCGGCCGGATTCGGCTTGTCAGGATTGTCAGGGCCGTCACCTCCTCCATTGACTGTGTGGTGCGGATGGTCATAGAACGAGCTTGTGGTCTCACCGTCACAGGAGACTGCGCCGGCTAAAAGGAGTGACAGAAATATGTAAGTGATCTTTTTCATATTCATTCAATGATTATTTAAGGACAGGTTTGTCTCCGCTGAGGTCCCAGATGGTCTCGTCCCAGCCTAGTTTCTTAGCCACATCACAAAGAGTCTCATCCTTGCCGGCGGCTTTTCCGTGATAAGGATAGCAGTACATTCCGGAAGCACCTTTTGAAGTACCAACGGTCAAAGGATTGTCCGGATCAGAATTCGGTTGATCCACAAGAACATTGATCTTATCCAGTCCGGGATATTCCCGGAAATTGAAGTCATGCTTCCTATAACCATCGGTGAGAGTGTTGTAGATACTGGAGAATCCGACGATGGCCCCACTGCTGTAGTGGCCAGGTTTGCCATCATCATTGGTGGCTTTCACATAGTCATTCCATGCAATGCAGCCGACAACCTTGTTGCGGACATTGTTCTTGTAGTTTGAGCTCCAACCGGAAGCACGGCCTACGATTCCTCCGACCGCCCAGACTCCCTCGACGCTGGCGGTGGTGGCGCAGTTGTAGATTCCCGCGTCAGGTCTCCAGAACTCACCAAGGATTCCTCCGGCTGTCAGATGTGCCTTGACAGAACCTTCAGTAAAGCAATTTCGGATCGTCACCGTGGCAGTCTCGTTTTCGCCTCCGATGAGGCCTGCGGCACCGTCCTTGTGCGTGGACTCGATGTGACCGTCAACATAGCAATTCTCGATAACGCAGTTCGATCCGCCAAGGCGGCCACCGATGCCACCGACGCCATAAGTTCCGGTCTCGAAAATATTGGCGCCTATCACTCTCACGTTGTAGACGTGGGCCTCATAGGTCTTGGTCCCTATATAACCTCCGACAACTCCGGCTGCGGAACTTCCACTTATGTAAGGATTCAGAAAAGTCACATCGTGGACACTTCCATTGACCACTCCGAAGAATGACGGGTACCATCTGGTCGAGCTGGACAAATTACTGATCGTATGGCCGTCTCCGTCAAAATCCACCTCATAGTCATAAGGGTCGGCGGAATTCAAAGGAACCCAGTCGCCGATGTCGCTCATATCCACATCATCGGTCATCCGGAACCATACCCTGACCCCGTGTTTTACCTGATCGCGCATATTCACAAGATCAACAGGCTCGGAAATAAGATAAGGGAACCGCTCAGTGCCCAAACCCTTTACAGGTGACATATGGCACAGGAATATGTAGGCCGGGTCGCTGACGGTGTAGTTGTCATAGCCTGAGACTTTGTCCACAACCACCGGGAGCAGGAAAACCTCATCCATCGGCATCTCTTCCATCGCCGTGAAAGTCAGGTCGGCCGACGAGGAGGACTTGCCGTAGCGAGGCATGATCACAGAAGCAGACTCCAACTTGTAGGAATTCGCGGGAGCCAACTTGTACGATGTCCCATGTGCCTGGTTGTAGGTTTCCACAAGACCCTCGTCCACTCTGAAACTGATAGACAGAGGCTCACCGGCCACTGTCGAGGCCTCGGCCCTGACACTGACTGTCTTGGAGTTGCCCATCAGGGTCTTGACCGGCTCATCGCCGGCGGTGGAGACCACATAGAGGACAGCGGTCTCATTGTAGGTTTCATTCTCATTCCGGTCACAGGACACAAGCCCGGAGACGGCCGGAACAAGAGATGAGAGTATCAATAGTATTTTTTTCATCACGTTCAATGTTATCAATTAAAATTCCAACCCGTCATCCCAACCAGGATTCTGGGTGAGCTTGCCTTTTGTAAGAGACCTGTCGTCCGTAGGAATCGGATAAAGGTAATCTCTGGTCTCATTCCAGACAGTTTCCCCGCCATGCGGGTTGATGTAGCCCTTGGTGCCTTCACTTAGAATTATGTCACCTCCGAGCTTGTACTTAAGCGTCGCCTTTGTGCCGGACGGAACAGAATCCTCGTAAAGGCAGATGTCAGGCGTCCCGTCTCCGTCAAGATCATATTCACCAGGTCCGGGAAAGTACATTCCGTACAAAGGTTGCTCGAAACGTTTGCCTTCCTTCCATCTGATCATATCGTAGTAGCGGAAGCCTTCCTGCGCCAGCTCGATGGTCCTTTCTCTGCGGATTTCCAGAATGACACCCTTGTTGTCACCCGTCACATTAGGGTAGCCTGTGACTTCCGACGCAAGGTACGGATCCGGAGACGCGTTGGCGTCCGAAAGGTTCAGATTAGGCATTCCGACCCTGTCGCGGAGTTTCTTGACGGAGATGTCGATGTCTCCCTGGGTGATAGTCCCGAGCTCAGCCTTGGCCTCTGCATAGTTCAGGTAGATCTCGGCTGTCCGGAATATTATCAAGTCGATGTCAGACTTGTCGTAAGCGTCCTTGTCTGTGGTGGTGACGTACTTTATCGGCTGATAACCTGTGATCGTAGAGGACAGATCCGGAGCTATGGCCTTCGTCGTGCCGATCCTGGTGTACCCCGGTGTCCTGATTGTCTGCGAAAGGCGCGGGTCACGGTTCTTGGTCTCTTCGGCGAACTGCATCGTCTTGTAACCGGCCTTGTCAGTGAAACGTGTTCCGTCCTTCATAAGGTAACTGTCCACAATCTTCTTGGTCATGCCAGGACGGCCCATCGAACCGACAAGAGTGTAGTTTGCCGAACTGTGCACCACGCTGTAGGTCGCGTTGTAGTTTCTGGCAAGAATCACCTCGTCGCCCAAGGCGTTCTCGGAAGAGAACAAGGCCAGATAACTCTTTGCCGCTCCCTCTGCCGTGTGAAGGGTGTAGCCACTCTTGTTCATGAACTCAGCAGAGGCCTCGGCAGACTGCTCAAGATAATATTTCCAATCATGATCGTAGCCGCTGATGTCGTGATATTTACGATACGTTCCCTCGAAAAGGCAGAAACGGGACTTCAACGCCAGCGCCGTCCACTTTGTGATCGTGTAGACTGACTTGGTGTCCGGAAGGTTGGCGATGGCGAAGTCGATGTCCTCGATCATCTTGGTCATGACATACTCACGGCTGTCACGCGGTTTGTAGAGAGCCTCGTCCGTTGACCCCAGCTGTGTGTCATACCAAGGGACATCCCCGAACCTCTTGATTTTCTCGAAGTAGAAATATGCCCTGAAGAAACGCGCCAGCCCTACGTAGCGGTCACGGACTTTCTCATCCTTGCAGTTTGAGGAATAGTCAATCAGCGTGTTGAACTTTCTCAGGTCAGTGAACGACCATCCTCCACCGGATCCGGGAATTGTCCTCCCGTCTCTGATCTCGGCGATAAGGTTCGTGCCTATGTAGTTGTCGCAATTCTCGCTGTAAAGTCCTGTGGACGGGAGAATTGTGTAGAAATTATTGCTGAAGGCCTGCATTTCGCTCTCGTTGGTGAAGAACGAGTCCGGAGACAATGTCGCCTGTGGAGTCTTGTTCAGCAAATCATCGCAGGAAGCAAGAACCACCGGAACGAAGAGAGCGGCCAGTATGTGTTTGATATTATGTTTCATTTGATCTCTATACATTAGAATGTGATGTCAACACCGAACATAAACGTCTTCTGCCACGGATAGATACGCAGGTTGCCGTTGGTCTGGGCCTGCTCTGGGTCAATGTACTTGGAACGCAGACCGGAAAGGTAAGCCAGGTTCTCACCGGTGAAATAGACACGGATCCCATCGACGTTGATCTTCTTGGTCAACGAGGCAGGAAGGGTGTAGCCGAACGTGAGGTTCTTCAGACGGCAGTAGCCGATGTTCTGGAGATACCTGTCATTGACGGTTCCAAGCTCACGTCCGGAGCTCATCGCCACATAGCCTCTCGGGCGCGGGAAATAAGCGTCCGGATTCTCCTCCGACCACACATCGTCCATAAAGTCCTTAGGAATATACGTCATATACGGACGGGCGTATGGCCCCCAGAAAGCCCTGGCGTCTCCGGTAGGATACCAATCCATGTGCCCGATGCCCTGCAGGAAGACTGAGAAATCAAATCCCAACCAGTTAAAACCAAGACTTATGCCATAGTTGTAACGAGGCTGCCTGTTGCCGATGATCTCACGGTCGCCCGGATCATCCACAGTGTTTTTTCCCGTGCTGATCTTGTTGTCACCGTCGAGATCCAGATACTTCAAGTCACCGGCGTGGAGTCCCTTCTCTGATCCGGCGGAACCGTTGATGATCTGGTTGACGGATGTCTGATCGACATTGTAAGAGGAAGCCTCCTCGTCCGTGGCGAACAAGCCTCCGACTCGGTAACCCCAGATCTCACCATAGCACATTCCTTCGTAGTAGGACATCGAAAGGCTCTTGTCCGGATTGTCGAACTTGGTGATGTGCGTGAGGTAATCACTGAACTGGAGTCCGACATTGTAGTGGAACGGATGCCCGGCAAGGCTGAACATATCCTTCCAGGAAACCGACAGCTCATAACCTTTCGTACGGAGATCTGCAGCGTTGATCTGAGGAGAGGACGCACCATAGGACGCTGGAAGGGCTATTCCCGCCGTGAGCATATTCTTTGTGTCACGGATGTAGGCGTCACCTGTGAACTGCAATCTGTTGTTCAGAAACGCCATATCCACTCCGAGGTTATTCTGGATGGATGTCTCCCATGTGAGGTCGGATGCGACAGGAGCGGAAATCGTGGCGCTGACAGGCTTGTCACCACCGAACAGATAGCTCTGGGTTCCCACAGAGATGGTCCTCAGATAGGCGTAGTAACTGCTGACATTCTGATTGCCGAGCTGTCCGTAGGAATATCTCAGTTTAAGATTGTCAAACCAGCCTTTCAAAGGCTTGAAGAAATCCTCCTCGGAGACTCTCCAGCCGGCAGAGGCCGAAGGAAAGAAGCCCCATCTGTAACCAGAGGCGAAACGGGAGGTTCCGTCATAACGGCCACTGACCTCGAATAGATATTTCCCGGCATAGTCGTAATTGATTCTTCCGAAATAGCCTGCGATGGCATATTCATTCTGACCACCGCCCACATTGGTTCTTCTGTTGCCTTCAGCATCCGTTCCGACAAGGTTCAGATCGCTTAACACATCACTCATCAGATTGTAGCCGGTGCCTGTGGTGGTTTTGATTCTCTTTGTCTCCCAGTTTATTCCAAGGGTCGCCTTCACATTATGCACATCTCCGAATGTGTCCGAATATGTCGCATAGACATTGGCCGCCTGATAGCCTGTGAGATTGTTTGACTCATAGAGCTTGTTCTCGAAAATTCCGGTCGAGAGAGTCTCTATCTCGCCCGGATTTCTGGAATAGGTCGTGTTCACACTTCTGTTCATGTTGTTGGAATACTGAAACATATAAGTGTAGTTGGCCTTGACCTCAATCTGAGGGATCGGAGTGAGAGACAACTCGGTCGTGGTCGTGATGTTGTTCACGGCATCCTTGTTACGGAAGCCGCCGTTGTTCAGGATGGTCACGTAGCCGTCCATGACGGTGTAGCCATTATACTGTGTGGTGTAGATGGCGGATCCGTCAGGATTGCTGACAGGATAGCTGGCGAGGGCGTGCACCGTGCTCCTTGCGAACGAGTTGTTCGCACCGCTCTCTCCGGAATACTTATAGCTGGAATTGAAATAGCTGGTGTTGTTGGACAGCTTTATCCATTTGTTCACGTCGAAATTGAGTTTGCTTCTCACCGTGAACTTCTTGTACACGTCAGGATCATTTCTGAAAACGCCCTGTTCCCTGTTGAAGCCGGCTGAAAGGAAATATTTGATCCTCTTGGCTCCGCCGCTGAAAGAAATGTTGTGGCTCGTGGTCGGCTTGTGGTCGTTATAAAGATAGTGCCACCAGTCGGTGTTGGCATAGTAATTATAAGTGTCCACACCATTGCGCTGATCAATCACGATCCACGGGCGCTCTGGATTCTCCACCTTGTCGTTGCGTCGGATCCAAAGTTGTTCCATATCCTCATCCGTGTACGTGGCATACGGAGTTCCCGAATATGACTGGAAGAACATATTGTTGATCAGCACGGAGAAATAGCCTCGGTCCTCCCAATCCGTCGATGCGGTCGGAGAAGTCCATCCAGCTCTTCCGCTGTACCTTACGACCGCCTTGCCATCGGTCTCGCCTCCATTCTTGGTGGTCACAAGGATGACACCGTAGGCTGCGCGGGCTCCGTAGATCGCGGCGGCCGAGGCATCCTTGATGACGGAGATGCTCTCCACATCGTTTGGAGCGACCTGCTGGAGATCTCCTTCGACACCGTCCACAAGGACAAGCACGGAGCTGCTGTTGATTGAACCCATACCACGGATGTTGAACGAGGCGGCCTGTCCCGGACGACCTGTCGCCGAGGTGACATTGAGACCGGCGACGGCTCCCTGAAGCATGTGTGCCACGTCAAGGGCGGCACGATCCTTCAAGTCCTTGCCTCCCACAGTGGAGATCGCACCGGTCAGGTTCACCTTTTTCTGCGAGCCGTAACCGACAACGACTGTCTCCTCAAGCATCGTGGAATTGTCATTCATGAATATCCTGACGGAGTTTTCCCCGGCGCGGATCCGCACCTTCCTTGTGTCATAGCCAAGGCAGGAGACTTCCACGTCTGTGTCCTCGTTCCGGATGTCCAAAGAGAAGCGTCCGTTCTCATCGGTGGTTGTGCCGGAGTTCGTCCCTGTGAGGATTGCAGCTCCGATGACCGGCTGGTCGTTGGCATCGAGCACAACTCCCGTGACCCTGCGGGACGGCACGGACTTTTTGTTCAACACGGAGATGTACACCACGTTCTTCTTCACCTCAACAGTCACGGCAGTAGGCTCAAAAAGCTTCGTGACAGCCGTTTCCACCGGCACATCGCTCACTTTGACGGTGACTTTCCTCGAAAGGTCAAGCCCTTCCGTCCTCATGACGAACGAATAGCCGTAATCAGTCTTCAGCATACCCAAGGCATTCTCGATGGAAGAGCCTTCGGCGCTAAGCGAGACATTCGCGTTCTGCGCGGACAGACTTCCGGCAGAAAGCGCAAGGGAGAAAACCGCAGCGAGCACAGTCCTCATCACCCGTTGTAATGAATAGCTTGAATTCATCCTTTTGTGTTACATTAGTTGATTATTAGTGTGTAGTTGGAATATTCATAAAAAAGACTATTCGAGATAGATCACCTTGCCTTCCCGCCTGATGTCAAACGGAGTGCTGTTCCGCAAGGACTCAAGGATCATGTCCACAGACTCGGCGCGCACTATGCTGATGTAGAACATCGTGCCCTCCAACTCTTCGTTTCTGAATATTATCCTGACATCGAATATCCTCTCCAGATCACGGGCTATCTGCCTGAAAGACGAATGGTAGGCGTCAAACTCCCCCTTGTACCAAGCCGGGTATTGGGACTCGGCCAAATCGTAAAGGCTTATCTCTCCGGTAGTTCTGTCAAAGAATGCCGCCTTGCCTGATGCCAGGTGCAACGGAGCCTCGCTGCCGTCAAAAGTAACATCCACCTTGCCCTCCATCAACGTCACGGTCTGCCGACCGTCTTCCGGATAGGCCTTGATGTTGAACTTTGTGCCGACAACCCTGACGGACGTTCCGTCCACATTCACAATGAAAGGCCGCCTGGAATCACTTGTCACGTTGAACAAACCTTCTCCGTAAAAATAGACATTACGTTCCTTTCCGGTGAAACGCTCAGGGTACATCAGTCTGGAACCACCGCCGGCAATCACCATAGAGCCGTCCGGCAATGTCAACGACTTCTGACAGCCATAGTTGACGAACACCTCTCGCCATTTCATGGTCTCAGCAGCCTCCGTACCGATTACTGAACCGGAATAAAGTCCGATTCCCAAAAACACCACAGCTACGACGGCGGCCACGGCAAGCATCCTGAACACCACCCTACGGTGCATCCGTCCTATCCTCATCCTGAACGAATCCCAAGCGTCCTCGACATCACCGTCCGGAATCTCCATCGAAGGCGAATTCCACAGTTCCCTGTCGAAAGCCTCCATCTCCTCTGCGGACAGTTCCGCCATCTTGTCTCTATAATCATCCATATTCATTGCTCGTTCGTGTTTTTCCGCAGGAACGCGATCATTAATATTCATGGTCAACACTGTGTGGCCAGTTCGTTGCGCAGTTGTTCCAAAGCGTTGCTGATGTGCTTTTCAACGGTACGCTTGGATATTCCCAGCATGTCCGCGATCTCTGAGTTGGAGAGTTCAAGGTAGCGGCTCATACTGAACACCCGGCGGCGGATCCGAGGCATCGAATCCACGACAGCCCTGATTATCTCAAGGCACCTCTGATTATCAATCTTCTGATGGATGTTCATTTCGGTGACAAGCTGATCCGCATACCGTTCCTGAACCTGCTCGATGCGTTGGCTTTCCCTGAAGTAGCCGGCCGTCTCGTTCCTTGTCATGGCGAAGATGTAGCCGTTAAGATCCTCAATGCGGTGAACCTTTCTTCCAGCGAATATCTCTTCGTGATGCAGCCACAGTTTGTAGAATATGGAGGACGTGATCTCGTCCGCCACCCAACCGACACGCACAGCGCGGAAAGCGTAGCTGTACACTTTCCTGTAATAAAAGACGAATATGCGTTCAAAGACTGCAGAATCGCCTCCTTCAAGGACATTGGTGTCTGGTTGTTCTGTCTTCATACATTTATTATACGCACAATCGCGTCATCACACGTACGAAATTTCATAAATTCTTTCAAAAATCCTCATCCTGGCCGTATTTCCCGGCAAGGGCATGCCTGGATTCTTCAGAAATTTTGAATCACCTGACACTTGCCACAGCGGAATAGATTTCGTACCTTTGTTATCCGTTATGAAGTACGGATTCGACAACGAAAAGTATCTGCGGATACAATCAGAACATATCAAGGAACGCATAGCCCAGTTCGGAGACAAGCTCTATCTTGAGCTTGGGGGCAAATTGTTTGACGACTATCACGCAAGCAGGGTTCTGCCGGGATTCCAGCCGGACAGCAAACTCCGCATGCTCCAGCAGCTTAGCGACTGCGCGGAGATCGTCATAGTCATCAGCGCCAACGACATAGAGAAGAACAAGATGCGAGCCGACTACGGCATCACCTACGACATGGACGTGCTGCGTCTGCGCACGGAGTTCCAGAACAGGGGTTTTCTCGTGAGCAGCGTGGTGATCACCCATTTCAACGGCCAGTCCAGTGCCAAGACGTACAAGGCCAAGCTCAAGAAGATGGGCATCAAGGCCTACTATCACTACACGATCGAGGGCTACCCGAACAATGTGGCTCTGATCGATTCCGAGGAAGGGTACGGAAAGAACGACTACGTCCAGACAACCCGCCCGCTCGTCATCGTGACGGCCCCTGGGCCTGGCAGCGGGAAGATGGCCGTCTGCCTTAGCCAACTCTACCATGAACACAAGAAAGGAATCGCGGCCGGCTACGCCAAGTTCGAGACTTTTCCGGTCTGGAACCTGCCTCTGAAGCACCCTGTCAACATCGCCTACGAGGCCGCCACGGCAGACCTTAACGATGTGAATATGATCGATCCGTTCCATCTGGAGGCCTACGGCAAGACGGCGATCAACTACAACAGGGACATCGAGATATTCCCGGTGCTGAACGCCCTTTTCGAGGGAATCTACGGCGAGAATCCGTACAAGTCCCCTACCGACATGGGTGTGAATATGGTAGGCTATTGCATCAGCGATGACGATGTCTGCTGCAAGGCCGCAAACGACGAGATCATCAGGCGGTACTACTCCGCCCTCGACCAAATGGCTGACGGAGAGGACAATGAAAGCGAGGTTGGAAAGATCGCGCTTCTGCTCAAGCAGGCCAGGATCACCACTGAATATCGCCGTGTCACCGTCGCCGCCAAGCAGCGAGAGGCCACGGCCGGCAATCCATCCGCAGCGATCGAACTGTCTGACGGCACGATACTCAGCGCCGAGACCTCCGACCTTCTCGGTCCTTGCGCCGCCCTTCTTCTGAAGGCCACAAAGCATTTGGCCGGAATCGACCACAGCGTAAAACTCATTCCGGGAAGGCTTATCGAGCCGATCCAGAAGACAAAAGTGACCTATCTGCACGGAAAGAATCCACGTCTTCACACAGACGAGGTGCTGATCGCCCTTTCTGTCCTGAGTCCGGATGACGAGAACTGCCAGAAGGCCTTGGACACGCTGCCGCTTCTGAAAGGCTGCCAGGTTCACTCCACGGTTCTGCTGAGTGACATCGACAAGAAAGTCTTCAAGAAGCTCGGCGTGGACCTCACCTGCGAGCCGGTGCACGAACAGCACTGACACTTTGGATTTTTCAACGAGAATACCTATCTTTAGGCCTTGAAAGCCAGAAGACTATTCTGACTATAGGACCAACACTTATATTGTAATATTCAAAGATGAATTATTGTCCTCATTGCGGAGCTCCGGTGCAGCCGGACTCTTCATTCTGCCCAAATTGCGGAAAGCCTCTTCAGCCACAACCTGAATACGGGCAGACATACAACGAAAGCCAGGCAGCCAAGGAGAATGATGACAGATGGCTGATCACGCTCGTTCTCTGCATTGTACTCGGAAGTTTTGGTGTTCACAGATTCTACACCGGCAACACGGTAACCGGAATCATCATGCTTCTGACACTCGGAGGCTGTGGAATCTGGACTCTTATCGACATTATCATGATTGCCTGCAACACCTACGTTGACGGCAACGGGCAGCATCTGAAGTAAACCATCTGTATGCTAACAAACAATGATCCTGGGCGTGATCGGACCTTGGCAGGTCATAATCATCCTTTCAATCATCGCTGTTATCGTTATAATCGGCCGGCTGTCCGGAAGACCGAAACAAGTATCACATTACGAAATCAATTACATCTTTATGAAATATTGTCCTAAATGCGGAAGTCCTGTTTCAGACGAAGCATCTTTCTGCCCGAAATGCGGAACAAACATCCCTAATGCAGCCACCCAGACTCCCTTGGCTCAGAATTACCAACAGACAATGCCGCCTTGCCCTCCGACCTATCTGGCTCTGTCCATCATCGTGACCGTGCTCTGCTGCCTTCCTTTCGGAATCGTCGGCATCATCAAATCCAGCAGTGTTTCCAAGGAATATGCCGGCGGGAACTACGCCGCCGCACAGGAAGCCAGCAAGCAGGCGAAGACATGGAGCATTGTCGGACTATGCTGCGGTCTGTTCTGGGTGATCATCTACATCATCCTGATGGCTTGCGGAGTGATGGCCGAACTCGCCGACCTTTAGAATCCACTTGGATCTTTATGGCGGCTTCCAGGTGCGAGCGCCTATAGGATTCTGTTGCTGTTTATTGATCCTTGTTTCAATAAACAGCAATATTGGTGTCCAATCACCTTGATTCATCTCTTTAGGCAGATGAACAAAGATTCATGTAAGAAACCAATCCTTTACACTCTGCTTGCGGCAGCGTGTGTGGGATTTGTGTTTGTATATTCACGTTACAGCCCAGAAAGCAGTGCGTGGTTTCCTAAATGCATATTCATGCGACTCACTGGGTTGAAGTGTCCTGGATGCGGCAGCCAGCGGGTCATACATAGTCTGCTGAACTTGAATATTCACAAAGCTTTCGAGGCCAACGCCTTCCTTGTGCTGACCCTCCCCTACATCCTCGCACTGCTGGTGTCCGTTCCTCTCAGATCCCGTTTCCCACGATTCTACAACACCCTAAACAGCGTCCCAGTCATCATAACCGTCGGCATCCTAGTCATAGCCTGGTGGATCATCCGCAACATCTTCGGTTGGTGACAGCCCCATTTCTGACCACGCACCTTCGTCTAACGCTTCGACAAGCACATACCACGGGCATCGCCTTCCCCCAGGTGTGAGAGATTCCTCACACCTGGAAACACATCTCACTGTCAAACAACCACTTGCCGCTCCAGGTGTGCAGCGTTTTGCACACTTGAAAGTCCACGACCATATTGCAGCGCGTTCCGCGGGCATCGCCTTCCCCCAGGTGTGAGATATTCCTCACACTTGGAAACCCATCTTACTGTCAAACAACCGCTTGCCGTTCCAGGTGTGCAGCGTTTTGCACACCTAAGTCAGAATGATGGCCACAGAGCAGGTTCTGACGAGGGGTCAGCCTCCCAGGCGTGATAAAACATTCACAGCTGGAACGACAAATCGTTATCCGCCAATCAAATGGATTTCCAGGTATGACGTAACACCGTCGAATGGCGACACACGGGACTTCGAAGTCAGGCACATCGCATGAATGTATTTGTTTGTCAGTAATTCATGACAACATTGTGGTCAACCCGATAATCACCTTACTTTAACAGATTCTCAGACGAAAACAGCTTCTTAATCTCATAGGATACTGATGCTGTCATGTATTATTCGTAACTTTGCCATAACAAATAATTCTTAAAGAAGAAACGCGACCATGCACCTTAGGCTTGCGATTAACATATAGATGCATCTTAAAATCGCCTTATTATGGCGGCAAGCTGAAAGTTCATAAGTCCGAAAAGGAAACAGAGCTATGGTAAAAAGAATCATACAGATCATTTGCGTGGCGGTCAGCATTCTGGCAATCGCCGGATGCGGCAATTACGAGCCTTGGGACGAGTTCGATTCCGGCAATGTTCCGGAGAGCGTCAAGTCCGATTTCTACCGGAGATATTCCGATGATGTCATTGTCAAAGATGCCTTCACATACAACTACAAAAACTACAACAACTCTTCACGCATAGAATTCGTTGACGTCGATGGACTTCCGTGCGTGGCCATCTATATAGAAGAAGAATGGACACACACTTGGAAAGAGTACAGCAAGGACAACTTCCTTTTTCTGAGTCAATTGCCCAAGAAAGTAGCCAGAGGCTACATCCGCGCCGGGATTGACGATGAGGATTACACGAGTGACAATTCGTATGTGATAGAGGTGAGCCGAAGGGGATTTGACCAAAAATATTACGAGTTCCACTGCGCGGCCCCGTACGTCAACGGGAACCTTAAATATATTGCTCAGAACTGCCACGTGCTGATCGGAGAGAACGGCGAAGTCATTGACGTTCTGCACACTAAACCGAACCCTTCAACTTGTTTTCATGACATGGACAAGGCTGTGACATCAGTCACGACAAAGTACCCCGGCGCGATTGTTATCGGCGCGGTAAACGAAGGTGGACGGAATGTTCTTTACATAAAGGACGAAGGAATACTCAAGCGCGTGCTGCTCAACGATGACCGCTGGAACGAGACCGTCATCAAGCTTGGCAAATGGTTCAAACTGCCTGACAATGTGATGGATGAATATGTCAGATACAAATCCGAGCATCCGGATTTCGAATATTCCGAAGTGTACAAGATTGAAAGGAATGACGGCATCTACTATGGATTGGAAATGATGGTGCTGAAGGGGAATCAGATTAGCCTGACCGTCTACATCAAGGCCTGATGACTTATGAATATATTTCCGAATATTCAAGAAAATTCCTAAATTCGTGAATAGTTGGCATCGGAGGGAACGGCTATGCCGGTCTGCGATGATGAGGCGAAGTGTTTTTATGAATCACATAATGGAATTGGCACGTATGAAAAGAATATTTCTGATTGTCTTGGCGGCGGCACTGCCGGGACTGATGAACGGGATCAGCGCTGACTCGTTTTCCGACGGAAGGCTTTTGGACAAGACCTTGAGGATTGACTACATATTCAGTGGATCGGACAAGGATTGCGACATCGCTGTCGCTGAATTGCTTAGTTCCAACGGATGGTACGGAAGACGAACACATCTGAAGGAGGTGCCGCTGCGGGGCAACGGACAGATCACGATGACGGACAAGGCCACGGGCGACACGCTCTACAGGATGTCGTTCTGTACGCTGTTCCAAGAATGGCAGGCGACAGAGGAGGCGACAAGAGTCCGCAAGAGTTTCGAGAACGTGTTCCTTGTGCCGATGCCGGCCGCCCCGGCGGAGATCACCGTGCAACTCTATGATTTCCACGAGAATGTAGCAGCAAGTCTCAAGCATCCGGTTGACCCGAAGGACATTCTGATCAGGCCCGTGGACGGAAAACCACAGACGAGGATGTTATTGAACAGCGGTGACTCCAAGGAGAAGATCGACATCGCAATTCTCGCCGAAGGCTACACCGAGAGTGAAATGGACATATTCTTCAAGGATGCCGAAAGCACCGTTGAGAATCTCCTGAGGCACGAGCCGTTCAAATCGATGAGCGGCAGGTTCAACATCGTGGCTGTGGCCTCGCCGTCGCAGGACAGCGGTGTGAGCGTGCCGCGCGAAGGTCTCTGGAAAAAGACGGCCGTGGATTCGCACTTCGACACGTTCTATTCCGACCGCTACCTCACAACCCTGCATCTGTTCAAGATGCACGACGCGCTTGCCGGAATCCCTTACGAGTACATCATAATTCTCGCCAACACTGACACTTACGGTGGCGGAGGCATCTACAATTCCTACACCCTCACCACAGCACACCACAAACTTTTCGGTTCGGTGGTGGTCCACGAGTTCGGCCACAGCTTCGGCGGCCTGACAGATGAATACGCCTACGATGACCAGTTCGTTGAATATTACTACCCGGACATCGAGCCTTGGGAGCAGAACATCACCACAAAGGCCAACTTCGAGAGCAAGTGGAAGGATCTTTACGACCAGGGAGTCGTGGGTCTTGTCGAAGGTGGAGGCTACCAGACAAAAGGTGTCTGGCGAGCATGTGAGGACTGCCGCATGAGGACCAACACCGCCAAAGCTTTCTGC